>NZ_JBVVQF010000017.1:0-148643 GCF_055811815.1 Mesorhizobium sp. WSM4836 | reverse complement strand
TCAGTAGAGATATCCATACCGACAGTCAGCTACATCCTCCCTTCGCCCGCAAGGCGGTCCTCCTCGGAGGCGTACGAGCAAGGCACCCTGCGTCGAGGTCAAGATCGTGAAAGCGTGAGATCGTGCCCGACATGGCCGTTGTCGATGATCTGCTCGGCGTGGTTTTCCACGTCGCGGTGACCACCGCGAGATGGGCGCGAGACCAGGCCCACGGCTGGCGTGATCGACACCCAGCCGATCAAAGCTCCGCAAGCGACGCTGGTAAGAAGGTTGTCGGCCGTAGTGACACCATCGGCTGGGTGACGACAAGATGGCGCCGCCTCCTGCGCGAATAGAAGCAGTGCATCGATGTCTCGCAAGCCATGATCCTTGTCGCAATGGGCGGCAATCTCATCCGCCGAAACGCTCATCTTAAATTTCAAAACGGACTGTAAACGTGTTCGCCGCTTTCGAGCACCGCGCTAGGTTTTCTGCGCGTCAGCCAGACTGGCCGACGGCCGGGGGAAGGCCGCCATGCAGGAATCCGGCGAAGGCGGGGGCAACAAGACGCGTTTCTGCAACTTTGGGCCACAAATAGCGGTAGGACCTTAGAGCGCACAGAGTATTATTTGTCTGGAATACATTCTGGAGAATTTGTCCTTGAGGCGCCATTCGGCATGGAGGCAATATCAATGGGATACACTGCGACTTGTCACCATTTCAGGACGTTTGCCTCGTGGTGCGGCGGTCGTGCTCACGGCGGAGCGGTGGGGCCTTGAAGAAACCCTTTGCTACTTGAGCGCGTTCTGGCCTCCGATACGCGTTGTGGACCTCAGCTTACGTGCGAATGCCGATTGGCGAGTGGAAGACCGCGCTTTTTGCAGCAGCGACTGCGCAGCCTCGCGTCGAACGGTTCTGCCCCAAACGTCTGGAATCTCTCATTCGCCGTCGCTCGACAACGGTTTTCACTGCCCTCAGAGGAACATTGATGAGAGGAACATTGATGCACCAACTCAATTTGCTGAGTACTGCCACTTGGCACTGGTCATCCTGTACAGACCACTACGGGTCTGATCGGCGCGCGCTGCCGCCCAAGACATGCCTCAGCGGTCTTGTGGCCTACCTGAAGGCAGTATGATGCGAGGGAAACACCTGCAACCGCCGGTGCTCCGTGCCGAGCCACGGATCAAGGTCCTTCATGACGAGGTCACGACGGATAACTATGGCTGGCTTCGCGACCGGGAGAATCCAGATGTCCAAGCCTATTTGGACGCCGAGAACAGGTACGCGGACCAAGCGACAGCTCACCTGACAGAGCTCAAGGCGGAGCTCATCGACGAGATCGAAGGGCGTTTGCCCTGTGAGGAATCACCTCGGTTCCGAGTCGGATTGTTCGAGTACTTCCAGCAGTCGGAGCGCGGCAGCTGTCATCCTGCCTGGTGGCGCCGGCCGATTGACGGGGGGTCGGACGAACTTGTTCTCGACCCGAACGCAATCCAGGGCAGCGAGATTTTTTACTGCTTGGGAGTTTTAGAGCCAAGCGACGACGGGCGCTATGTTGCGTTCAGCTTCGATCTCATCGGAGACGAGAGTTACGAGTTGAGGGTGCGGGACGTGGAGAGCGGCCGCGACGTTTGGCGCGACACGAGGCGAGTCGTGCAAATTGTCTGGGCCGCTGACGGACACACGCTCTTTTTCGAACGGGAACGGACTGGCCCGCGACGCCGTGATCAGATTGTTCGCTTGGATGTCAAGCTTGGCAAATCTGAGGTGGTGTTCGAGGAGGTAAGTGAACGACTGGGGCTGAGGGTACGGCGATCGGATAGCGGTGCCTGGTTGTTTATCGATGTAACCACGACCTGCGACAATTCTGGAGGAGTTCATAAAGGGGCTGCAGAGGTCTGGTGTCTCCGCGCCGACAATCCATGGGGAAAGTGGCGCCGGATCGTGGCGCGTGATCTGGGAGTCGAAGTTTTCGCCGAGCACTGGGAGGACAGGTTCCTATTCCGCAATACAGAGTCGGGGCAAAATTGGCACCTGGTGCGTGCGCCAATAGACGACCCCTCGCCGTCGCGATGGGAGGAGTTTGTGCCGCATCGAGCCGGTGTGACGCTCGAGCAGGTCCACGTGCTAGAACATCACTTGGTGGTGCTGGAGCGAGAGGGGCTTCGTCCCCGCCTAGTCGCGCGGGACCCAAGTGGGCGGATCCGAGCGACAATCGTTCCGGATGAACTGAGCTGCAATCTAAGTGTGGGCGTGTCGGCCGGTGGTGACTACTCGGTCGCGCGGCATGCGTTTCGAGGTTCGAAGCTGACCTACTCGGTCAGTTCGTTTGTGAGGCCAGACACCGTCGTCGAATACGACTTCGACAATGGCCAATCCGCGATCTTATCCCAGGCCCGCATCCCGGGTTATGACGCCGGTCAATACGTGGCCACGATCGTCATGGCGGAAGCGGAAGACGGGGTGGAAATTCCGATTTCGCTCGTCGCACGACGCGGGCGGGCGAACCCTGGGCCAGTCATAGTGCATGCATACGGCTGCTACGGAACTCCGATGTGGCCATCGTTCGATGCTGCTCGGTTGAGTCTGCTCGATCGCGGCGTCGCGTTCGGTTTGGCCCACATCCGCGGAGGCGGCGAACTCGGCCGCCCTTGGCACGAGGCGGCTAAGGGCAATCGGAAATGCACAACTTACACAGATCTCATCGCCGCAGTGGAAGGCCTGGTTCAGCGGGGATATGCTAGGCCCGGCGGCATCATCATCGAGGGAAAGAGCGGTGGCGGCGGAACCGTGCTTGCAACCGCATCCTTGCGACCCGAGCTGTTCCGAGCCGTAGTCGCCGAGGTCCCAGTCGCCGACATACTCGATACCGAGTTGGACTTCTCATTGCCGTATGCACTACTCGAAACGGTAGAGTACGGAAATCCCCACACCTTCCAGGACTATCGGGATCTACGCATGTACGATCCCTACTATAATCTTAGAACCGATCGCCAGCTACCACCAACGTACCTCAACTCCGCGCTCAACGACGGCCAAGTGCTCTGCCATCAGCCCGCCCGCTACGTGGCGCAACGACGATCGTGCTTTGCGGATCGCGATCCCGACCTCATCTTTCGTGTGCGGACGGTCGGAGGGCACAGCGGCGCCTCGCATGGACGTGGCGTCGCTGAGGAAGCGGCATTTCGTTTGGCTTGGGAAATAAGCCACCTGTGTGGATTCTGCAGTAAGGTATGACTTTGGTTGTGTGCATGCAGGGGCAAGATTCCAATCGCCGCCGACGGTACGAGAATTCATTCATCAGATCAACGCGCGTCCACCGCGCGGTTGGTCAACTGAAATTGAAACATGACAATGTCTAGCATGACGATCTCACGAACTGACCTCAGACAGAACCGGCCGGCGGATGATTCGGATCGTGAAATTCGGTGACTGTCGCGTTGTCGATCTGATCTTGACCACCGCTTCTGTCACTGCCGACCATGGCATGCAACTGTGGACCTCCTCCAGGAGGTCGGAAGGTCTTCCGCAATGATGCACCTGCCTGTGTCATCTCACGACCTTGGTAACGTTGAGCATATCGGCCATCGTGTCGCCGCGATGTATTTTGGGGCGGATAGTGGAACTCGCACCATGCGAGGCGCTGTTGCCAAGCCGATGCATTCCCACGCAGAGGATCTGATCGCGGCAGCTCCGGCGCCAGATCCGACGCTGGTTCGGTTCCAAGGGCCGATGGGTGGCGCAGTGCCCGAGCCTACCAATCCGCCAAGAGATGCGGGCGCCATCCGCGCCGTCCACTCGCCCTTGAGCTGTGCCGCATGCAAGTACCTTCTTTGGTTCCAATGCCTATGGCCATCGTGGCATGTCACGTGCACGCTCCCATACTAAACCCAAGCCAGCGGCAGCCAATTCCTCGTCCCACAGGCCCCTTCACGCAAACGGATCTCTCGGGCCGGCAGCGGGCACGAAAACTGTGCCAATGCGGCAAGAAGAGGAGACTAGGAGAAATCTATGGAGAAAAATTCACTCGAGAACGGTTGTCATTCGGCCCAGCGGGATGGCAGCTATGACTCAGTCGGTTCGATCGAAACGAACGTGGCGGACGGCTTCACGATGGTGGCGGTTGGCGACCTCATTGTGTCGCGCGCGCTGACTAAATACCCGTATCCGGGTTTCGGAGACATCGTCGAGCTGCTGAAAGACGCAGACGCTACGTTTGGCAACATGGAAATGAACATCCTCGATATCCGCTCCTTCAAGGGAAGTCCGCAGGCCGAGTACGGCGGTGCATTTCACGTCAGCCTGCCCGAGGTCGGACCTGATTTGAAGGCGATGGGATTCAATATCGTCAGCCGAGCGAATAACCATACGCTTGACTGGGGGCTTGAAGGGATGCGTGAGACGAGCCAAGTGCTCGATCAGAGCGGGATCGTCCATTCAGGGGTGGGTGAGAACCTCGCTCAAGCCGGCGCCGCTCGCTTTTTGGAAACCGAGCGCGGCCGCGTGGCGCTGGTGTCGCTTGCGTCATCGTTTACGCCCATGTCTCGGGCAGGCGATCCCGCCAGCGAGGCTCCCGGCCGGCCAGGACTCAACGCGCTGCGCTTAGCGAAATCGATTGTGGTCCCGCCCGAGAAGCTGGAGGGCTTGAGGCAGATACGCGATGCACTCCCCGACACACGGCCGGGCAGTCAATCGCCTCTGGCTGCAGGCTCAGGGGTCACCGCGGATCGGCCCGATCCAAACCGGGTCATGGTGGCTGGAATGACGTTCAAAGCGGGCGACAAGGCCGATTACAGCTACGAAGCGGATATCCGAGACGTTGCGGACATTCTTCGGAACGTTCGTCGGGGCAAGCAGTTCTCCGACTTCTGCATTGTCGCGAATCACTGCCACCAGCCAGGGAATTGGAGTGACGCGATACCTGATTATGAGCAATCGTTTGCGCAAAGAATGATTGATGCCGGAGCGGATGCGTACGTTGGACACGGCCCGCACCGGTTGCGTGGTATCGAAATCTACAAGGGTCGACCTATCTTTTATAGCTTGGCAAATTTCTTTTATGATGACCTCCGGACACCTGTGGGTGCTGACATGTTCGCCGTGTACGGTAAGGACCCACGGATCGACACGGATGCGGACGTGACAGCCGCTGAGGAGGCAAAAGGATTTGACGACCCGGTCTTCTATGAAAGCGTTGTCACCGTCAGCCGCTTTGAGAAGAACCAGCTTGCGGAACTGCAGCTCTATCCAATAGAGCTCGGATACTTGAAAAGGTTTGCCAACCGAGGTCTCCCGCGGCTCGCCACTGCGCCTCAAGCAAGCGCTATTCTGGAGCGCCTACAGAAGCTATCCCAGCCATTTGGGACCGAAATCGCAATTGATAATAACGTCGGGCTCATCAGGCTGCGGACGAATTCGGCGTGACGGCCGGCGGAGCCTCAATTGACAGTCGAATGAACGAGCTCGCCATTGGGTACGGCTAAATCCCATGCCAACCCAAGAGGGGAAGTGGTGTTGACAGGGGAGGCAATTGCTGAACCGACCGCATTCGGCGCAGCACTCACCCGTTCGGCCCAAGTAGTAAGCCCTGAACCGAGAGCAACTTTCAGCCATGCCACCGCCCAGACTTTGAAATTATCTTCTGATGTTCGTCAGCTGCGCCCGCTCAAACGTTGACCGGGTGGCCACCGACACCTTTAACCGGAACTCGTAGGGCATATGCGCCTTGCCCTTGCCGGTGCATTCCACCTCGTGCGCGTGCAGGCTGTTGATCTTGCGGCTGCGCTGTTGCTGACGCTCCTCGATAACGGTGCGGCTTGGTAGAGCGCCCATTTGAAGAGCGCGTCTAGTTCCGCATCGCCGGCGATTCGGCGAGCAATGTCGCGAATGGTTCGGCCGAGATAGGTCTTGAGCCTGCGCAGCGCCTTGTTGGCCCGCTTGAACCGCTTGGGGTGGGCATAGCGCTGGGTCTGATCAGCGCCAGCTTGTCGACCCGGGCACAGCTCTGGTGCAAATTGAGGCCCGTCTTCTTGGCCAGGCGCACCAGCCGTTCACGCGCCCGGAGGATGAGCTTGGCGCCAGTCGGGAACATGACGTTTTTCGGCTGCACGGTGGTGTCGACGATCACCTGGCGCGTGTCGCCGGCTTCATCGCATCGAGATCCTCCCGTCTTCGAACCGCGTTGCATGCAGCTCTTCTCCAACTTGGTCGCCCGCTGTCCTGTGAGGATAGGCCAATCGAATGGATGGAATGCCGAGCCTGAGGTATGGCCCGGCAGGACGTGTGAGGAAGTGGAGTTTGCTGTCGAAGGAGCTGCGCACCAGCAGTGCCGATCCACAGCAGCTTTGTCACAGAGTTCGACTAACCCTCGATCTCTCCCTACGTGAGAGAAACCGAGCGACACGGCTGCTTAAGTTTTCTTAGACCTCGAATAATTGTCTGGGCGACTTGGTCAGCACTTCGCTGCCGGAGTCTGTAACGCGGAAAGTTTCGCTTATTACGTAACCGAACTCTTCCTCGACCCAGTTTCCTAGCATCAGGTGAAAGGTCATATTCGGCTTCAGCGCCGTCATGTCTCCGTCCTTCAGGCTTGCGGTGGGTTCGCTCCAATCGATGCCGATGGCATATCCACAACGCGAGTCCTTCTGGAAGCCGGCCTTTTCAATCGTGCGATAAAACGCGTTTGCGACATCGCTACACGTTGCGCCCGGACGAACAGCACCAAGCGCTGCTTCCAAACCCGACAGCTCTGCATTGTGAAGGCGCCGAAGGCGGTCGGAGGGCGTACCAACTGAAAAGGTGCGCATTATCGCTGAAACGTAGCCGTGACGGACGCCTCCGATTTCAAGGTTGATTTGAGATCCGTCACGGATGACATCCTCACTCCACCGAATGTGGCAAGTACCAGTTCGGGGGGACGAGCAGAAATACATAGACGCCAGGTCGGTTCCAGCCTTGCCGAATGCCCCGCGGGCGAGCTGAGCCGCCACTTCTGCCATAACGTCGGCTTCGCGAACGCCGGGTCGGATCACTTCGCATGCCTTCAACACTCCGGCGTCAGCGATCGCTGCGGCATCACGCATCATTGATATTTCGAGGTCAGACTTGATCATTCGGATCCAGGCGACAGAATGGGTGCAGTCGACGATGCGAGCGTTTGGCAATCGCGACTTGAATTTTTCGGCCGATCTTACCAAAAGGTACCCAAGCTGCACCCCCACACCGCGCTTGGTGGCGCCATCCAGTTCATTCAAGAAGTCGATAACGGCATCAAAACCATCCTGATCCGGGTTCCCGATCAGGGTCTCAGCGTATCCGATGACTTTGCCTCGGTCCATGAAGGTCTGGTGTACCGCCGCGGGCGCGTCCTGGCGCCGCAATATGAAGGTGGGCTCTTCCTCGTTCAAGGGTACTACGACTGCTTGCGGCACGTAGCCGGACTTAGCCGTGTAACCAGTCAGGTAGGTGATATCGGAAGAATTGCCCACAATGAGCGTGTCGATTTCGAGCCGCTCCATTTCCGCCTTGACCGAGGTGAGCCGCCTCAGATACTCGCTTCGAGGAAAAACTTGGGGCCCCTTAACAATCGCCATTTCTCTTGCTCCTTTAGGTTGGTTCGATCTTCGACCGGCTCTGAATTTGCGGCCCCGCAGCTTGCCGATACAGTAGCCCGGAACCGGACAAAACCGAACGGAACCGTGGCCTCGTAAGGAAACACTTGACCGCGGCTGAGCAATTCGGCGGTGCTGGGTAGGACAGCGGGCAATCAGAGCGCCGACACTTAGCTGTCGAACATCGTGCCGATCTTGATGTCTTCCGCGCGTTTAAACGCCAGCGTGGCAATAGCAGTGTCCTGCACACCTGTTCCGGTCAGATCTGCGATGGTAATGTCTGTATCCCTTCTACGGCCGACCTTCTCGCCTACAATGATTTGGCCCAGTTCCGGGAAGGGCTTGTCGCCTGGAACCAGCCCCGCTTCTATGGCATGATGCAACTCACCCAAGCGCCGGGTTTGGTTAAGACAATCCGCGACATAGACATCCGCGCTTTCGAGCGCCGCCGGATCGATTTCGTTTTTGTGTTCCGCATCAGAGCCCATCGCGGTTAGATGCTGCCCGGGTTCCAGCCAAGAAGCATGGAAGATCGGTAGATGTGCGGGGGTGGTCGTCACGATTATATGAGCCCCGGCCACCGCTTCCTTAGGATCCGCGTAAGCAAAAACCGGTAGACTGTGCTCGAGCTTCAATTGCTCGACGAGCGACTCAGCCTTGGGATGCTCCCGCGCCCATATACGAATTTCTCGGATTGGTCTCACCAAAGTCAGCGCTCGGAGTTGAAGCCTCGCCTGGACGCCTGCGCCGAATATGGTTGCGATTGAAGCACCTTCTTGCGCCAGATGTCTTGCCGCCACAGCACCAGCCGCCGCGGTCCGAATATCGGTCAGGTAACCATTGTCTAAAAGGAGTGCTTGGACCAACCCGGTTTTGCTACAGAACAACACCATCATTCCGTTAGTGCTTGGCAGCCCAATCGTCGGATTGTCAAAAAAGCCGGGGCTAATCTTTATGGCAAAACCGCTCAAACCTGGTATGTACGCCGTCTTCACATCGACTTCGCCCTTACTCTCGGGAATGTCTAGACGCAAAATGGGTGGCATCTTGACGGCGTCTTCAACTGCCAGTGCCCGAAAAGCATCTTCGGTGCATTTAACGGCATCAAGGTCGAGCGTGACGATCTGCCTGAGCTCTGCCTCAGTGAGTATTTTCATCACCGGCATCAGTCTACCCCACTCATGGGTTCAGGCCGTTAATCACTGCTCGATGCAATGACATATCAATGTTTCTGCCAGACAAGATTATTCCAACGGGACCAACGATGTTGTCTATCTTGCCAGCAAGTAGTGCTGCAATACCAACTGCAGCACCTCCCTCGACGATCTCACGCTCATGTTCATAGGCGTGCCGAATACCGGCAGCAATTTCGTTCTCATCGACGAGGACTATTTCGTCGAGAAGCGCACTGCACATCGGGAAAGTCCAGGCGTTAGCTAACCCAATCCCACCACCTAATGAGTCGGCCAAACTGCGATGTTCGCTCACCTGCACGGGGTGACCAGCGTCAATGCTGGCCTTCATAGCTGCGCCTCGGTCCATACTCACCCCAACTATCTTCGCATGGGGTCGGATCGCTTTTACAGCTGCCGCGACGCCTGCCGCCAACCCCCCACCAGAAAGGGGAACAAGAACCACCGCGACGTCTGGCATCGCCTCGACGATTTCAAGTCCGATCGTTCCCTGGCCGGCGACGACGTGCGGGTGATCGAAAGGTGGGATCATGCTGAGCCCTTCCTCGGCAACCAGTCGTTCCACCTCCTCTTGTGCATCGTCTTGCGAGGATCCGACGATTCGCACGATCGCACCGAGCCGGCGTATCTCGGAGACCTTGTTTTCCGGCACCAGGCGCGACATGCAAATGGTGGAGCGAGAACCAACTGCTCGAGCGGCGTAGGAAAGCGCTCTACCGTGATTGCCGGTCGAGGCGGCGATCACTCCTCGCTCACGTTCCGAGTGACCAAGTTGAAGAACTGCGTTTGTCGCACCGCGGAGCTTGAAGCTACCAGTCAACTGATGGTGCTCAAGCTTTAAGTATACTTGCGTTCCGATAAGTTCCGAAAGCGCCGCCGATGTCGCAAGTGGTGTCGGGACGACGTGACCCGCGATGCGCTCCCTTGCCTCCTCAATCAGGTCTAGGCCAACCATCTATTCTAGCTTTCCATTCAATAAATCAAGACAGTACTTAATGGCAAGCTCTGTGGTCGGAATGAGGACCTTGTCGGAAACGGCGAAAGTCGGTGTGTGCACACCAGATTCGTTGCCTGGCTCGCCGCTGCCGAACCAGAAATAGATGGACGGAACGCACTGGGAATAGAAGCCAAAATCATCACTGCCGCTGAGCGACTTGCCTTCAGTGAAAGCATCAGGCCCCGCCGTTTCCAATACAGCGTCGCGGAACAGGTTGACCATATTAGCGTCGTTGACGACGGCAGGCTCACCGGACCGAAGGATAAATTCGGCCTTGCCACGGTGCATCACCGCCACGCCTTCCGCGATTTCTCGGACGCGCTGAGACAGCACCGAACGGCGTTCGGGACTGCTTGTCCGGATCGTGCCCTCCATCACAACTGATGGACAGATTATGTTGGTTGCCTCTCCCCCGTGGATCGTGCCTATGGTAATGATTGACCTATCATCGACGGGCATCTCTCGTGAGATAATCTTCTGAACCTCGTTGACGAATGCAGCGGCGATAGTGATCGCATCAATTCCACCATGGGGCGTTGCGCCATGCGCCGCGCTGCCGGTCACAGATACAGTGAACTGGTCGGCAGATTTGGTGACCGCACCAGCGCGAGCGCCAAACTTTCCTAGCGGTATCGAGGGCGAAACATGAAATCCGACCGCCCGATCAAAACCGTCAAGCAGCTTTTCTTCGACAACACTGCGCCCCCCAAGCGGTTCCGCCTCCTCGGCGGGTTGGAACAAAACACGGACCTTTCCAGCAAAGTTGCTCCGCATCCTGTGAAACGCCAACGCAACGCCCGCCGCGATCGACGCGTGTAGGTCGTGGCCGCACGCATGCATGATCCCTTCCACCTGAGACCTATAGGGCAGGTCATCCCTGGTCTCTCTAATGGGAAGAGCATCGATATCACCTCGAACGGCGACTGAGCGCTTTGGACCTGAGGCCGTTCCCTCGATGTCAATGTAGAGGCCTGTGTTATGGAACACGTTCGCGCCTACGAGACCGAATTGTTCCAGCGTGTCCTGGATCCGCCGTTGGGTTTTCCACTCTTTGTTCGATAGTTCTGGCTCACGATGCATCTTATGACGCAGTTCGAGCACCGCCTCACGTTCGGAGTCTGTTAGGAGGCTGTTGATGCGAGATTTCATAAGAGTGAGCCCCTCTTGCGCCGACTTGCTGAAACAAAGCTATCATCACCGCGCGAAGAAGCTCGCCAAAATCTCACGCTTCTTTGCAGAATTGCGGCATTTGTGACTGCTCTTCGCCCGTTTTCGTCGCCGCTCAATTGTGAGGTGCGCCGTCTTGCTTCTGGCCAAACCTGGAGCGGCGGAACACATCTAATTGGAAGAGACTGGCTCGTTTTTGTTGAGCAGCGTCGCAGCCTCTTCGCGAAGCCCATCGAGAGACGAACTTGAGGTCGACGGCCCGTCGCCCGGAAAGAATATGCGATGATCACCGCCAGCCGTCTGTTTGCGAGGGCAGCGGCCGGCGAATCGGGCTTCGCCGGCTTGCTAGCGCCAGGAAGCGCAGAATCCGTTTTGACCAGCGAGTTCATCGGTTGGACGGGGCGAGTCCCTTTGCGGCCTTTGCCAGTACGATCAGCCGTTTAGCACCGCTTTCAGAAATTCTCGCGTCCGCTGCTCTTTGGGTTGGCTGAACAGTTGTTCCGGCGTTCCTTGTTCGCGGATGCACCCTTTGTCAAAAAAGCAAACGCGATCAGAGATCTCTCGCGCAAAACGCATCTCGTGCGTAACCATCACCATGGTTAAGTCGTGCTCGGCGGCAAGCTTGCGGATAACGGTGAGTACTTCGCCGACAAGTTCTGGATCGAGAGCAGAGGTCGGTTCGTCAAACAGCATTATTTTCGGGCGCATGGCTAGAGCTCGTGCGATTCCCACACGTTGCTGTTGTCCGCCGGACAGCTGACCTGGAAATTTGTGTGCTTGGTCAACGAGGCCGACCAGTTCAAGTAGCTCCTGCGCACGCTGGAGCGCCTTTTCCTTTGAAAGTCCTAAGACAACCCGGGGTGCCTCCGTCAGGTTTCTCAGAACACTCATGTGCGGAAAAAGATTGAATTGCTGAAAGACCATTCCCAACTGGGTCCGCATCTTCCGCAAGTGCCTCTCGGTGGCAGGCACCATCGAACCGTTACGCCGCTCGTGCCAGAGCGGTTCGCCGCCGACGTACACCGCTCCGCCATTGATGCCTTCAAGGGTCATCAGTATCCGCAGAACCGTTGACTTCCCAGATCCAGAAGGCCCGATGATCGTAACTTTCTCTCCCCGCTGGACCGCGAAATCAAGTTCGCTGATCACAGTAACATTGCCGTACGACTTTTTGACCTTGTCAAACACGATAATCGCATCGCTCATCTCAAAGAAATTCCTCTTTTTGGAAGACTGACGTCCACAAGTCGGACGAGCGCAGATGCGACGATCGTAAGAATTAGATAGATGCCACCGACCATCGAGAGCGGCACCAGATAATCAAATGTCTGGTCCCCTATGATTTTGGCCGCGTTCAGCATCTCTACGATCGTTACCACAGAAAGCACGGGCACATCCTTCATGATCGAAACAAGATAGTTGCCAACTGCGGGAATAACCCTCGGAATAGCCTGTGGCAGGATGACGTGCGAAAAAGTGCGCGCAGGAGGAAGATCGAGTGACTTGGCCGCCTCGCGCTGACCGTGATCCACGGCCTGGATTCCAGCGCGATACACCTCGGACATGTAGGCGCTGTACTGGATCCCCAGCGCAAGAGTCCCGGTCAGGAACGCAGGGAGAATGATCCCATATTCGGGCAAGACGTAATACAGGAAGAACAACTGGACTATTAGAGGTGTGTCCCTGATAAATTCGATCAAAACTGCTGTTGGCCAGGCGACCAGCTTCGCCCTTACACTCCGTAGGACCGCCAAGAACATGCCTAATATGGAGGCGACAAAGAAGCCCAAGAAAGCTGCCTTCAAAGTCGTAACAAGTCCCATCAGCAGGATAGGCAGGATTGATAGAGCGAAAGCTAGCTCGCCGTGGCCAGTATCCCATTCGAAGCCATACAACATACTCTACCTCCGGGACACCCGCCAGCGGGACACTGACATCTCAAGAATGCGCATTGCCAGTGAAAGGACGAGCGCGATCCCAAAATACATCAGCAGAACGATGGTATACACGGCTGTGCTATCCTGATAAAAATTGCGCAATTGCTCGGCGGCGAAAGTGAGGTCGGTAAGCGTAATGAGCGATACGAGCGAGGTGTCTTTCAATGCCCCAATGGCAAGGTTGGAAAAGCTCGGCATCATCTCGGGAATTGCTTGCGGCATCGCTATTCGCCAAAGAGCTTGAGAAGAGCTAAAATTAAGAGCTTTGGCGGCTTCATATTGGCTGGGCGCGACCGCTTGAATAGCGCCGCGCACAATTTCCGCGCCATAGGCGCCAAGATTAAGGCTAAGTGCGATTACACCGGCAACTGCTGGAGGAAGCCGAAGGTCGACCCCAATCATGTCGCCTGCGACAGGCAGTGCAAAAAATAGCCAGAATAACTGGACCAACAGTGAGGTCCCGCGAAAGATCTCAATGTAGCTGACTGATAGGCATCTGAGGAACCAGTGTTTTGACAGCTTTCCTATTCCGAATGCGAATGAACAGATCCCACCAAAGAACAACGAATACAACGTAAATTGAATCGTAACCCAAGCGCCACGAGCCAACGGTTCCAGGTAAGTGCTCCAATGCATTGAAACCCCGCTCATTTGATATGCATGGCTATTGGGCCGTTTGCAGTTCACATACGCTACGAAAATTTCCGCAGCGCATGTGAACTCCGAGATAACATTTATTCAGAGCAAAGTTGCTCCGACGTCTTCTCAGGAATGGCAGCGATATCTTCCCGCGTTGAACCATATTCGATAATAATCTTCTTAAACTCATCCGTCTTTCTGAATTTAAGAAGCGCCTCATTGAATTTGTCACGGAGGTCGGTGGAGTCCTTGTTGAAGGTGAAAGCTCCCCAACTGCGCTGAACCTTACCCTCGATAACGGGATCCTTGAATGGCGAAGCAGCTTCGACCTTATCGCTCTTTTTCCCGAGATCGGCCGCGGTGGACGCAGCCGCGGCATACCCATCTGCGCGTCCAGTGGCGATGGCCGAGATGGCATCCGCGTTGGAAGCGATAGTCACGATCCTCGACTCAGGCACGCCAAGTTTCTGCATCATCTGAAGCTGGTCAGCACCAGCCATGACGGCGACGGTGCCCTGTTTGGCGAGATCTTCGTACGAGTGCAGGTTCTTGGGGTTCCCTTTCAAGACGAGGAGGCCCTCGCCGTATGATGAATTGGGCTCGCTATAAATTACTTTCTTGCAGCGCTCCGGTCGAATGGCCATTCCGGCAGCAGTCATGTCAAACCGGTTTGCCTGAAGGCCTGGAATCAGGGAGCTAAACGTAGTGACCACCCACTGAATGTTTTCGGGCTTAATGCCCAACTCCTCAAGAACACGCCGCGCAACTTCGGCCTCAGAGCCTTTCACCTCGCCGCTGGCATCGGTGTAGCTGGCAGGGATCTCGTTCGCTATTGCGATCGTAATGTAGCCGCGGGCCTTCACCTCCTCGAGAGTGACAGCCCTCGCGACTGGCGCGGCCAGAACCAAACTCATTCCGGCTGCTGCTACTGCTGTAAGTACACCGCCGATAGCAAAGCGCCGGGGGCGAGCCTGGGCATAGCTGCACTCACCAGTACGGGTTTTCTGGCTCTTTCTGAATCGGATCATATCGGTTCCCCATTGCTTGACCGCGGCCCTTTACCTCGCCGCTATCAGCAATTTATCCGTCGGCTTGTGCCGGTATCCTGCATATTTTTCGTGGCTTCGCAGAAATCAAGCGAAGTTGGGCGAAAAACGCAGTGGGATTAGACTAGCGCGGCCGAGGATTGATCTTGGCTTGTTGACGTCCGCTATCGGCGACCGGCCTCATAGAGCGCGCCGCAGTGTGAGCATTCAGCGGCATCAGGCATGAGACAAATCTGCAGCCGGTTCTCACGGAATCGGCCACTCTATTGGGACCGATAAGCTCGCTTTTACTCGATCCATGACGACCATCGTCTTAAAGCCCTTAATATCGTGATTTTCGTAAAAAAAACGGCGTGTGAATTGTTCGTATTCCTCCATATCCCTAGCCGTGACGACCAGCATAAAGTCTGAATCGCCAGTAACATAATAACCGATCATCACCTCTCGGGTGTTGCGTATCGACGTTTTAAAACGGTCGACGATGTCGGCCCGCTCGCGCTCAAGCGATACCAGCACAATCATGGACACTGGTCGTCCGACCGCTTTTGGAGAGACGATCGAGACATCCGCCTCAATGACGCCCTCGTTCCTGAGACGCTTCAATCTGCGTTGACATGCCGTCGGGGACAAACCAACTTTTTCGGCAAGCTGTTCGGAGGTCAGTCGATTGTTTCTCTGCACTGCGTCAAGCAGGGCCGCGTCTGCACGATCGAGGTCCATAAAGAGTTCCTGCGGCTATGGCACGTCTTTTGCAGATACGCTGCATAACGGAGGTAGGATTTGCCGTCAACCAAATCACCATGCCCGTTATCCTCGCGTCAAACGTAACTTGAGGTAAGCGGATGAGGCACGCCACCCATTCACAAATTTGCCGTGGCTCCTGCTACCAGAGCCCTCCTGAAGGATTCCTGATTCGCCGCTCACGAGCTGTTCTCGAGGATTCCAACGAACTCACCCCATGAGGTAATTAGCCGCCTTGATGCACAGCAATAAGTTTCGCCGGGCTGAAGCAACGAACTGGCGCCGGAGCAGTGCTTTTAGCAGCCCTTTCGCGCGCCCGGGGTGAGCTGTCGTGATGGAAGGCGGGCTTTCCGTAACGGGTTTGCTTTTCGAGGCCTCTGTGTCCCTCGGCTATGGCCCAAACCGCGGGGTGCTGTCGATGATGCGGGATGCGTTGGTCAGCAGGATGTCGGGACCACCCGCGTGGCGATCGCGACGAGACGCAGACGCGTCGTGTCGAATCGGGCGGCCACAGCTCGAGTGCTTCGGCATCAGGGCGGGCGATCCCCCTGTGACCCGCACCGACGGACGAGCGACCCAATTAAGGATGCCACGCAATAACTCTTGAGAGCGTTCCGGTCCGACATTATAACGGCGTTCACTCAATAGATCTCTTTTTAGTTATACCTCAAACGGTTCTCTTCCTATCTACAATTCTATTATTCCTGCTCTGCACGCCTCGATTGCCGCAACGGTTCTGTTATCAACATCAAGCTTCTTCATAACATTCTTGACGTGAAAATTTACTGTATTATCAGAAATCTTTAGAATTTTTCCTATTTCCCAAGATGTCTTTCCCCGAGCCACCCACGAGAGACATTCCTTTTCTCTTTTCGTGAGAATACATTGTTCTTCTGGGTTACTCGAGTTGACGAAATCATCGATCCTGAGATGAAAATGTAAGGCCGCGAGTTCCAGGTATGTGATTGTTCCATTTTGTATCTCTCCATCGCAACCATTAGCAAAACTCATGACTGCAAGCCCACCATCCGGGCGGTGGAATGGAACGCTAATGCCCGATTTTAAGCCAAATGTCGCAGCCTCGTCGAAAAAAAGGCGTTCGTCATCTGTCGTACTTGGGGCATTGTACACGTCGGTCCAGCGAAAGCCTCCTATCCGCTTCCGGCTTGTCTTCAGAAGAGGGTCCGTTTTATTGTATCCCTTCTCGAAGTAGCGCTGCTGCCAATCATGGGGATAATTCAGCATGAACGCAGGGCCGAGCCGGAGCGGCTTCAGAGATTTCTGATTTTGAGCAAGGGAGCGATACTCGACCAACGGCCAATCAAGATTCTGGGCGAAAGCACCCACCAAGCCGAACAGCTTTTCCGGTTTAGTAGTAACAGCGGCCCGGTCGAGAAATCGGCCGAACTCGACTGCCAATGCCTCCTCCGTTGTCACCCGCAGACCCGTCGAGGGACCAACGACCCTGATCGGGGTATCCGATTTCCAACTTTCCAAAGAAGGAACCCGAGACATGCGCAGGCTGTTATAGTCTCTTCTCAGCTGGAATCGCGCCGGTGTTTTCATGCACGAAGCTCCCGGTTCCGTGTTCGGCAGACGGACTCCGCAACCTTACTCCAGTCTCGCGCGGCATAAGGTTATTTTATTGTTAAGTGAGTATCTGATCGCGTTTTGTAAAAGCGACATACCGTAACAATTCCGGAATAACGCATTTTATATTCCCTGAGACGAAAACATTCCTGGCCTCCTTAAAGTCGGTTAGGTAGTTCGCCGCCGTCTCAGCAAATTGTCCGATGATACGGAGATCCAATCACGCGAGTGAATGGGCAACGGTCTGCTTGGCCGTGATCTAGCCCCCAAATTTCTATTCCGCTTTGAGTTCGTTTCCGGCGTAGGTTGTGCCCTGCTGGGCGGGTGAAGCGACGGGCGCTGGCGCGGAGCCTTTCGCGCAGCGCAGCGCGAGCGCGGATTGAAGGTGGTGGCGAACTTGGCCGGTGCCTGCCAGGGGATTGGGAGTGCGGCCGCGCGGTGTTGTAGTCGGTGCGCCACTGGGCGGTGGCGACGCGCCTGAGCCAGCGAGGTGAACAGCGTCTCCTTGAGCAGTTCATCGCGCACTCGGCCGTTGAAGCTCTCGATAAAAGCCATGATCCGGCATGATGTTCTCGGTCGCTCGTTTGTTCAGTCGTCAGGTTCGTTTAGCTTGGCCCATCGGGCCACTGGCACCGGGAGCACGCGAGTGCGGGCAGGCCGCTCGTATGCAGATGAACTGCGAGTCGGCACATTATCTGGCCTAGACTCGCCCGGATGCGCCGCGAGCGCGGATTCGTATTTGTCGTGCTGCCCGCTGGCTCCCTGTTCGTGCCAACTATAGAGGGAACCATGTTCCGGATCCGGGGACCCTTGCCCTCCGAACACAGGTCACCAGGCGCACACAGCTGGTTCGCCAGCGTTCGCGGCTGAAGAACCTGATCCAGTCAATCCTCCACGTGCCACCTGATCCCGCCGTGTCCGCACGGGGAACCTCGTCGGGATCAGCGGGCGCAAATGGCGACGAGGCAAATATTGCCTGCAGATGAGCGCGCCGCCATCGAGCGTCACCTCGGCTTCATTAACCAGGTCAACGGGCGTTGACGGTGGTCGAGGCGGATATCGCGGTGCATGGTGCATGCCCTCCAGGACCCGACAATCCGCCGCGTAATGACGTTGCTCGGGGGCTCGACGTCACCGTGGCTGCGCGCCATTCGCGCATGGCAGTATATAACTGCATTTGCCAGAGAGCCCCTTACTTGGATCAATTTCGTCCAGTTATCCGTCATTCGCATACTAGTCTGGGAAGTATACCGGGGCGGATTTTTGCTTAAGCTGGATATCCGAGAACGGTGCGATCGACCATCTGATTGCGCGGACAGCATGTTGCAGTACGGCATCAGCGCAAGAGCGCGATGGTCCGACAGCAGTTACATATCCAATACGGTCACAGTAGTCACCATTTCTAACTATCGACGACCCCGCTTTAACATACAACTTGACCTCCGCAACGCCGGTTACAGCCTCCGCCTGACTGACACCATCAATGCTAGCAAGAATGCCGTCCCTTTCTGCAAGCAAGGATCGCGCAGCCGCCGTTCGCGACCCCTTCTTGGACAAGTTCCATTCTTCACCCGTTGCAAGCTTGATGTGCTCGCTGATCAGATCGACGTCGAAAGCGAGATGAACCAACTGCGGGTCTGGCGCACCAGCAAGTCGTGGATTCACTTCTATAATCACTGGTCCAACCTTGGTCCATCGAAACTCGATGTTTGTTGGTCCCCAGCCAAGACCGAGCGCCCCCAGGCAGCGTCGTGAAACATCAACGGCTCGCTTGCATTGCTCGTCGTTCAAAGGGGCTGGAAAAGTCAACTGGCTGAACACGAAATGCGGTGGCGGGCCATAGTCTGTGATGCCTATTCCAATGATTTCATCTCCCATGATGTGAGCGATGTAATGAGGGCCGTCCACGAACTCTTCTACCAGCACCTCGGGATGAGATCGCCAGATGTACCCGCCACCCAGTAGATAATTTGTGTGTTCGGCTAACTCGTCCGCGTCGCGACACAAGCGGACACCGCGGCTGCCGCTACCAACCGTTGGCTTGATCACTGCTGGAAAACCGATTTCCGCGACAGCGAGTTCCACTTCCTGGGCTGTTGTCGCCACACGATACAGGGGTAGTGGAACACCGGCTGCCCTAAGCTCCCAACGTTGGACAGCCTTATTGCAGCATTGTTCTATTGATTCTGGATGGGGGCCCGGTAAATCGAAATGGCGGCAAAGCTTACCGACTGTCGCATAAACCGACTCTGCGGCAGATATTATTCCGACTATGTCAAAGGTTCTACCCAGTCGACAGCATTCGGAGATAAGGGCATCTAAGTCTCCCGTCGGAACGCGAACGACCTCATAGGGTTCCGCCGTAGAATAGCGGTAAAGTTCTGGATCAGCCGCCAGAATTATTGGATGCAACTGGAGACGTTGCGCCGCTTCTAAGTAGGCCTTGCCTGTGTTACGTGTGTTTTCGATTAGAACGAGCGCTTTTCGTGCCATTGACTTGACTCCGTTATGCGTGCTGAGGGTAGCTAAGGCGGAGCTGCATCTGTCGCTTCAGCGTGCGACAGTTACCATGCACTCCTGGTTGCGCGGCCTGCATGACCGCGGCAATTTGTTCTAAGCTAAAGAGACGAGCGGGGCGACGCAGGAGTGCTATGCCCAATGGTGTTCCATTTCGAGGCCGGCTCTTTAGTTTCCGACAGCATCTCCAGCAGTTCGTCCCGGGTCGTCCAAAGAAGCCACTCGTCATCGTCTATACCATGGCTGGGCAGGCGAAGGACTGATCCATGAGGTTCTCTATGCCTGTGTCCTGATCGATCGAATACTCCCTTCCTAACGTACCATTCGGCTACCAGAGAGTAGACGAAATCGGGGGACCATTTCGCCCAAGCTGTTGCGAATGCAAGGCGACCGAGTGGCACCATCAAATCACGCCCCCGGAAATCGGCGCGCAACCATAAGTCGCCGCGATAGGCCACCCTCCCGGTAATAGTGTGAGCGGTCGGTGCGTGACACCGACACGAGCCGTCAAGGCCCGCGCTGCCGAGGGGATCTGCAAAACAGGCGTTCAACGTTTCCAGATGTTCACCAAGCGTCGTTTGCGACAGATCATAGAGTCTCAGCGCCTGTACGTGGGCGACAATGCCATTTTGATCACGTCCAATTATCCAGAAGGCATCGTCAGATGAAAGCTTGGAATATTTCGGGTTGAAATTAGGGGTAGTCGAGTTCTTCTGCGGAAGATTGCGCGTGATAGCGACGTATTTCTTGAAGTCTGTTCCCATTTCTACAATGATGCCAGCCTTACTTATTCTTTGATCTGCGAGGCAGATGTACCTTGAGACCTCGAGCGTGCTCACGTCGCCATGCATATGTACTAGCCCTGCGGTTGCGCCAAGGCCTTTTACCCTCGGGAACCAAAGCACGGATACTACGAGACCAGGTGGGTTGACGGAACGCCCGCTCATGGCCTGCAGCGAGAACGCCGCTGCCGAACATCTTTACTGCCAGACCAGGCGGCGCAAAGGGCCCATCGGACGTCTCGGGACGCTGTCAGCGTGCATCGTCGTAGCAAGTTAACTCGACCAGCTCGAAGCGGACGCGGTGCAGCGGCGCCAGACCCGGGAGTTTGGCAAAGCTCACCGAGCGTCGTGACCCTATAATCAGATTCAATCGCAGGCTGACCGGCCTGGCAGGCTGTGAGATCGCGGAACACCGCCAGTCGCACGCTGCGGGACAAATCAAAAATCATCCTCGACAAATAGCTTGGCTGATTGCCAATGCTCCTGCCACAACGATCAGAATCGACCTATTTCCGTAGCGCCGGCTGTTCGTTCTTGACCTGAATTCCCTGAACGGTCCCACGTTCGGCGCCTACCAAAATTGATAGTTGAGAAATGGAGAGTATAGTTTAGAAGTTTGATAACGTCTTGCCTGCTTCAGTGTCTAGCGGCGGTTTTTTCGACTAGAAAGGATTTCAAATGATCGAACCTAGTACTATACTATCCCCAGAGAGTTCCAATGATCGCGCTCGACTGAAGGATTCTGGTTGGTCTCTGGTCCCCACCGTCAGTGAATTATCTGACCGGGAATTTGCGACTACTTACCGGGACCCGATGCGACCTGTTCTCTTTCGCGGCGGATGTTCTGATTGGGCGGCTTGTCAGCGGTGGTCCCCCAACTACATAGAAAATGTCGCCGAATCTGTTACTGTTCCAATTAAAACTCTTAACAACAGCGAGATTAACGTCTCCTCTTGGCAGTTGGCGGAATACGCCCGTTTCGTCGCAGAATCACGACCGTGCGCGGACGAGGACGCCGCATCGGTCGCGAAAGCTGCTCCTTATTGCCACGACATTCCGCTGCTAGGCCTAATAGAGAGCTTGGCAGATGATTGCCAACCTTTTCCGACCGACTTTCTTAGCCCGTCATATCGTAAGCATTGGTGGCGCTATTCACAGTTTTTCATGGGCCCTGAAGGAACAGTCACCCCACTCCACTTCGACACGCTACTTAGCCACAACCTTTTCTTTCAGGTTTTCGGGGCCAAACAGTTCACCATCATCCCACCTAGCCAAGCCACCCATTGTGGACGCCGCGGTTGGCGGTGGTTCGATGTGGATCCCGAGCGACCGGACTATGCGCGTTTTCCAGAGTACAAGCGAGTGACACCAGCCGTAATCACCGTGAACACTGGCGACATGTTGTACATGCCGCCAGGAACACTCCACCAGGTACGTAGCTTGTCGACCTCAATTTCCTTCAACATCGATTTTCAAACGAGAAAGAGCGTACTTGATTCACTAGCGCAGTCGAACCAGGGCATGCCGAGTGAAGTGGTTTATTACAATGCGATTACAGCACTGTCGGTAGTCAGCGGAATATCCGAAAGCATCACGTTTCCGTTGTACCGGCCCTACTTGAGCTACATCAGCTGATAGGTGAGCGGCGTACTCCCGGCATTCTCTACGGCGTCACCGATATAGGTGCAACCTGCAGTCCTCACACGGACTTGCAGGACAATCCAAAGGCAGCCACCGCGCGCGGAGGGGCGCTACCGAGCTGGGCGCTTTTGCTGCGGGGGCTGATACGTCTTGCCCACGATGGGCGGACAACAGCGCGGCGTAACCTGAGGGAACATAGGTGCCTGTTCCATATGACTGTCAGCCCCAAACGCGAGCTTCCCCGCGCAAACGGGACGACGGTGCCGCCGGCTCGGAATGCAGGCACCCTCTGAGCCAGAGAGCTGGCTAAGTGGCCTTGAAAGAACTTGAGCATTGCCCACGCATCAGGCGGCAAAATCCAATCTGTTAAATATCAGCCGTTGTGAAAGGTGTAGCCGTAAATATTATCGCGGGCGCGCCGCCGAGATGGGCGTAGACGACCCCTCGACTCCTCTGGAAAGCTCATGACCCAGGCCCGCTTGAGCATTGCGAACAGGATGCAACGGGCCAGGGGGCGGATTCAAGCGGTCGTCGCAACACCGATTGTGTTCACACACGGCAGCAACTCATCAAGCGCCTCGGCGGCGTTTTCCAGCCCAGGATCTTTCTCGGCCGGCATTGAGGGCCGCTGCCACGGCGGTGATTTCGTCGGCCGTATGGATGCTCAGGGCGGATACCTTTCCGGAAGTGCTGACGCAGCAGTCCACTGGTGGTCGTGACACCTGCATCGATGGTGAGGCGCTGGGCCATTTAGGCTCCCTGATCCTTAGGTCAGCGAACGGCGTAGCTCTTCGGGCAGGTTGATGGTGGTGCACGTAATCGCGTCACGCACTGCCTCAGCTCCGTGTCCCGCGAGCGCGGGCCCGTTTCTTCGTGCGCAGAGGGAATGATGTCTTGCTGCGTCCAGCGATGAGATGATTCGCCAACGGTCGAACCGGAGATCAAATCCTTATGGGTGATCCTTGTCACGCTCGCTCTGCGATTATGTCCCGGCACGGCTCGATCGGCCGCTTGGCGGGACGCTGACTGTATGATCTCCGTGAGACAACCTGCGTGGGCGATAAAATGTCGCCAGACGGCCAAAAAGCCATTGTCGCGTCGGCCCGCCGGCTAGCGGAGATCACGCATCGCGTGTGGCGCCGTGGCACAGAGTTTCGCCGCCTTATCGCTTCACGATGCTACTGCATCTTCCCCAACTCACGGGGCATGGCGCGTCTCAATGCAACGCGATTTTCCCGAAAACTAGCGTCAATGCGGTGCAATATTCTGTGCCAGTGGCTCTAAATCCTTCGGACATCAGCAAGCGGTGCCGCAGAAAGGACTGAGAATCTGTTGGTGCGATCAGATGCATCGGGCTATCCAGGTGGAGACTGTCGATGCTGAATCCCCTAGCAGCGTACAGATATTCTATAGGGAATTCGCCAAATCGTGACATTCTTAGTAACTAATTACGTATTAAATTTATCGATACCTATATTCATGACGATTAGATCGTTGATTACCTCTTGAGAATGGTAAATGTCCTTGAATACAAACTTAATGACATAGTCAATATAGCCGTTAACGGGGCAACCCATAGCTGGTCGACGCCTTGAGGATCATTCCCCTGGCAAGGTTCGGCACGACTTCCCAGCCATGTTCGTCGTCACAGGAACAAAGGGCCTTGCGCGCGGGCACAACAGATTATCTTCACGCATGATCCGTAGAATGCATTTGTGGGTGACTTGCCATCCCTCCCGCCGCAACAGGGCTGCGATCCGGCGGTAGCCGTAGTGCGCGTTGCCGAGAGCCATCCTCTGAATAAGATCGCGCAAACCTGTCTCGGCCGTACCCATCCGGTGAAGCTTCCGACTACCCACATCGTCGGCTTGATCCAATGGAGACGCCGAGGGCGATGTCGTGCAAGCGAGTCGATGCCGCACCAGACGACCATGTTGCCGGGAGGCGGATCATGGTTGCGGGCGAGATAGCCGCCAAGCATGGCGATTTGCAGCAGGTAAGCGGCGATTGTATTGCCGGTCCTTGCCCAAAAGACCGTCTCCACCGCCGTCTTCATGTTGTCGTAGATGCCGCGCGTGCAGGCCCCGCCGAAGAAAGCGAAGGCCCGTCGTGGGCATCGGACACCATCTCCTGCGTCTCGCGTGGATAAGCCCGCACCAACTTCATACGGTTGTGGCAGAGCCGGACATCTGCCACCTTCACACGTGTTTATGTTTCCGGCTTTCGTTCGCCTTCGAGACGAAGCAACCCGCGTGCTGTGCTGCGGTCGACTACCATTGCCCGGAGCTGCATTCCCTTTCGAACGATGAGATTGCCGTCGCCTCCGATCTATCAGGGGACCATGACCTCAATAATCAAACTTGAACAAAGTGATGATCTGAGCTCTGATCTTGTTACGGCGCCTCAAGGGACGAGCAGCGAGATGCCGAGCGTTTGATTGCGCTGGGGCCCATCTTGAGTTTCATTCCTATGCTCATCATCGTCGGGCGACTGGCACCGAACTTCCTGGGACCTATCGAAAACAGCCCCTTGCCCGGCTTCGCGAGCGCTGGACCGCCAAATCAGAAAGAGCACACTTGCGAAATAGCCCAGCTGAAGAAGTAGCGAACAGCCCAGCGTCGTGAGGACTGCTAGGCGGAACGAGTAATGCGAGGCGAAGTAAACCGTCACAGCGTTGCCGCACAGGACCAGCCCGAGGAGCCGGCAAAATGTGATGAAGCGCAATGCCGTTCTCCTGATTTGTCTCGGTTAAATCATGCAACTCATGCTGCGATCTGATCGGCCGCGACATGGGGCTGGCAGTTCTTTGGGCAGACGCGGCCCCAGGCTCCGCAACCAACGCAGCGGCCGGCATGGTCGACAACGATGATCATACGATTGAGCTCACCATCGAAGTCGTCGTCACCGCCGTCGCAGGCGCCGAGGATTTCACCCGCGTCATCTACGACGTAAAGATGCATGACCTCGTGCGAGCAGACATTGATCTATAGCGATCAGGTATTCCGGCACCCATTGGAGCCGTCGCAGCTGATGAATGTGCTCGTCATCCTAATTTCTTCATTGTAGCAAGCTCTCTCTTGGCACCATCCAGCTCGGCATAAACGGCGTGCGTTTTCTCGGCGACTTCCTCTATCTCAATCCATTTGACCGGGAGACCCTCGGCAAGGTCGCGCAAGTTCGTCTTGGCAATTGCCGCGCGCAGTTGAAGCTTTCGGACTTTCTTCGCCATCTCATCCAGGTTTGACATGATCCTTCCTCGAAAATTAGTTTCTTCACCCCCGCGCCACGTCGGGATAGGCAATGCAGTCGCATCGCCGACCAGTTTCGCGCCGGTATCCGCGAGGTTCCGGAGAGTCTCGAAGCCGAACCGGTAGACGCCTCGACAGACCGGCGAACTCGCCCGACCGTGAAAAGCACGCGCCTGCAGCACCGGTCGGTTTCATTTCTGTTGTTGACTATGTCATCACGCCTGAGCCTTCCTCGATCGCAAGCTCCACTACGGTCTACAACATGTCGAGCCTCCACAGGGCGTCCGGATCCGGATTGCCAAGGATTGGATATTCCGGCGCAGTTCCTTGGTGATGATGAAATCGGCCAGCAGCCCGGTGTCCGATTTCCCTTGGCATGAGCCGTGGGTTCTTCATTCCCACCACCTTCCTGACGTTATGCGCGAGCTGGTTCTTCTCTCAGAAATGGAACCACCAGTTAGGGGACCATCAATGTCTTGCGTGTTCTCATGCGATCCGCCCTCATTCAGTATTGCCGACCTCAAGCAGCAAACGTCGTGCCAGCGCTTTGCCCGTGCTAAAACGCATGTTCTGCCTCGAAAACCTCACCAGCCCAAGACGGCCGGTTGATTTGAACCCGACATGTCTCTGCCGCTGTCAGCTTTTGGACAGGCATCATGCGTCAGACGCTTGAGGGCGAGAACCGCCTGGCTGTCTGCCCTGCGGTAATGTTGGCGTCGGCTCATCTAGCATCATTCGGCGCCGGCGATGCGCGGGCGATCTCCACAACTGGCTCCCCGTATTCAGCGCCTGGCTGCTGGCTCATGCCTGATCCTTTCTCGGGCAGACGAGGCGCAGCGCGTCAAGTGCTTCCACCAGATCCGGCGTATGCTGTTTCGTTAGACACGGGATGCAGCTTGCCGCATGGACTTCCCATATCTTCACCTTCGTGAGAAAAGTTGGGAAGCGTTGCAGGTGCCTGTACACCAACGCAGTGCTCAGGATTTCGCGTCTGCTTCCGGGGCGAGGCGAAGCGGATGCCCCGTCGTCGCGACGGGTAAGCCCGACGATTCCGTTGAAAGGTCGTGGATCTTACCCGGCCCCATGCGGAACGTGACATCGCGCCGGACACGGGGTCACGACGTAAGTCTTTCGTTCGGTGACCTGGATCAAATGTGACTGGGTTTATCGCTTCCGCCCATGGGAGCCGCATCACTGCCACTGGGGGCGGTATTCGAGTCGCAAATCTCCATGCCCCGCAATGAAAGCGCGAAACCGGGATCGACAGCTATGGAACAGGCTCGACCGTGGAACGCCCATGGCATCCGACGATTCCAAACGCCCCGCGCTTGCCCCAGTCGTCGACGAGAGCGAGCGTGATCTGTCGCCCAGCTCCAAGCTGTCTAGAAGCGCGACCACCGCCGCATGTGATCATTGCTTGCATCGTATGATTCACCACCCGATTGGCATGTCGGCGGGCATTGCCTTCGATCCCCGCGGCGTTGAGCACCGACAACATGCAATGCTGCACCACCGTATGGTTGTTCAGCGCTGCCTCCCCTCTCCAGCCCGCAATCGAGCGACACGATCGGCTGACGTTTCAAGCGCGACCATACTAATCTGCGCGGCAGATGGCCCATCGTCCTTAGAAGCTCGATTGGGTCGAATAGGCATTCGGCCATCGGGCACTATCCAGGGCGCGCTAGGCTGACCTAGCGCCCCGAACCGATTCCGAAAAGCTGGTCAGCGCAGTGGAGCCCTCTCGGCATTTGCCGCACGAATGGCAAGCGCTGGACCGGGCGAGCGTCTCGACGATATATTGGTTAAGGCCGGCCAGTGTTTGTATCTGTGGTCTGGTAGTGGCCTTCGGCAGCCAGCGGTAGCGAGTAAAGCTTCGGCATCATCGGCTTTGACTGCCGCCAAAATCTGGTCGAAATTACGATAGGGCTATTATGCCTCTCCCTCATTCAGAACAGGAATGTCCGCTCGAGCATAGAACGCCAGCATGGGTCCGAGATCAAACGTTGTTGCGGGCGCAAGCCTCTGGACCGACCGCGGCCATGTTTCGGTTGACACGCCGCCGACGCCTCGCGCGAGTGTGCTGGCGAATCGGGGCATCAGCGGCGCGAGTGTCTGTGCCAGTATCGCGGCGGCCGTCGCCTGAAGAGCGAGCGAAGTGCGGGTGCGGGCGGGATAGAGACGTCGCGCCGCTTCATAGTCTTGCCCCTGTCGGTAAACTACACAATCGCGCACGAAATCGCACGCCTGCGCGGCCGCGCGCCGGACCGAGAAGCCATCGTCCGAATAGGCGCGTTCCATCGCCGCCCGATGGATCTCTATCCGAGCAACGAAAGCGCGATCGTCGGGAGCCCAGTCCCCTGCGTCGGGCACGCGGCCGCCAAAGTCCTGCTTGGTTTCCCGGTGCAGCGCATCAAGCCAATTCAGCCAGATCCCTCGGAACACCTCCTTCTCGGTGTGGCGTAGCGCGTCCAGAGTGAAGTTCGTCCGCTCACCTTCCGGGCGTGTCAGGCCCAAATGAAGACGGACGACATCGACTGTCTTTGGGCCCAGAACCTCTTTGCCCCAGACTGCATGGCCGCGGCTGGTCGAGAACTTCTGGCCGTCGAGCAGGTAGAACTCGTTCACATGATACCGGATACGGGGCATCCAGTGGGAGAAGACCTCGGCATAAACAGCGGGGTAGAGTAGCGCGTGGTAGAAGGAATTGTCGAAACCGAAGAAATGGACAATCTGCCAGTCATTGCTGGGCACCGCCGCATTCCAGTCGCGCCCAAGCAAGCGAGCTAGCGCCTGGATGTTGTAAAGAAATCCGAAATCCATCTCCGGCCAGACCCAGGTCACCTGCCCCGGGAGCCCTTCGGCCGGCAGGCCCCAGTCCGAGGGGTGGGTAATGGGCACCGAAAAGTCGCCGCGTTCGCGCAGACGCGCGAAGAGGTCCATGATCCGAGCGGGGGCGCCCGACGCCCTTAAATGCCGGTCAATATTGACGTAGCACCGTTCCAGCGCAAGTTCGGGACGGAGCACGGAGCCGACGACGGGCGCCTCGGCCGAGTGCCGCGACCGGGCCGTACCCAAGTCGTGGCATAGGTTCGGCGCGCCGCATTCCTCGCAGATGTTTCCGCCAGCCGAGCTGCCGCAATCGGGGCAGAGGCCGCTTACATCCGGTTCGTAAAGGTAGTCGCCTGTCACAGCATCGAAGAGCGCAGGGCTCTCGCGCAGATCGACCGCCGTGCTGCTCAGAAGACTACGAAAACACGTGGCTTGAAACTCTGCATAAGCGTCATCCCCCAACGTGGGCAGGAAGCTGTGGATCTCACAGTCGAGAAGTGCAAGCGTGGCTCTAATCTCGTCCGCGTAGTGGCGCGCCACCTTTGCGGGCGTCGATTGATCGGCATCGGCACGCGTCACAACGTAGCTCTGGTAATCGTCGCTCCCAGTCAGGTGGTACGCTTCGGCCCCTTTCATGCGCAGGAAACGCGTGTACACGTCGGCACCAAAATAAGGGCCAGAAAGATGCCCTAGATGCAGATCGCCATTGGGCGTCGGCGGCGTGGAGAAGACGAAGATCGGTCCGCGCGGAGTCGCGGTCTGTGCAGCTGTGTCGAGGGCGGCCTTGCCGTCACGCCAGTAGACATCGACGAAATTTAGGTCTTCGTCCCCATCGTTGCGCAGCACATGCGCTTCAAAAGGGTGGAACAGAACGACATCGCCGGCCTCGACTGGGATTTCCCCAAGGTCGGTCCTGACCTTGCCCGCTCCAGACAGGACCACGAAGGCCTCGATTTCGTCGTGTCGATGGGGCTCGGATGTTGCGCCCGGTGCCACCTTGCCGAAGGAAAACCCCGTGCCAGCGCTTCCCGTTCCAAGCGTTGCCATGTCGATACCGAATGCCCGCGACAGCTCCGTTCGAGAAAACGTGGATTTGCGCATGACTAACCTCAGCTGTTGAAGCAGTGGTATCTTCGGCTGCCAACGCGACAGCCTCTGCTGCAACTTGCAAAGAGAGGCCGTAGCCCGGATCCGTTGGCGGCGCCCGCCAGAACAAATCCGGCTCTAGCCCTCAGGGGGGCGAAGACGGGCGCGCCAGGAGGGCTTTAGCGGTCAGAGGAGACCGTCCCGCGACCACCTCCATGATCAACGTGCCGAAGCGTTGTAACGGGCTGCGGCGAAACTCCAGTAGCCCACAAATCAGAACGCCATGCTCCCCGCATTTTTGGAGCGGTCGATCAGTTTCGTGTGCATGCCTCGCTTGGCTGCGTGAGCTCAATCGCGATAGAAAATGCCGTTTGGCGGCTTGAGATTGTCTAGATCGGCCACTTTGCCCTCTGGCGGATTAAGGACGCGCTTACGCACATTATATTCAGCGCGGGTCGGTCCACCGGTTGAAGCACGCTGGAAGACCAAGTAGAGCGTCCGCCGCGAACGGTTGCTTTTATTTGGCTCCGAGTAATGCGGTGCGTAATCGTCGAAGATGAAGATGTCGCCAGCCTTCCATACTACGGGTTCCCAGGAGAATGTTTCGGCGACCTCAGGATCAATCACCCCACCGGCATCCATGGGAAATATCCCCTTCTTGTGGTTGCCGGGGCTGAAGAAAAGCCCGCCGTTGCCCGGGTCGGAGTCGTCGATGCCTATGGCAACGACCGCATGGACCATCCGGTCGGGGAGTCTGTGTGGAATGTGATAAATGTCCTGATGCGGGCGATAGCCGCCGCTGTCGGGATAGTGGAAAATCAGCAACTCCTTGAGCCTGCGCCCATCTTCGCCAAGCAAGTCCTCGACCGCAGACTCTATGCGCTGATCCTCCAGGAGCAAACCTCTCAATCGATCATGGAAATCGAGAAAATTCTCGACCTTGGAGGTGATCTTGCGATTGTCCGACGTCTTCTCGAACCACATGAGCCATTTATCATCGCTGACTTCCCATTGTGATACGTCTTCAACAAAGCTTGAAATACGTTCCAGAGCCGCGGGATCAAAGAATCTTTCGACTCTGACATATCCGTCTTTCTGCCACTTTTGTCTTTGTGCATCAGTCAGCATGCGGAAGGCTCCTGCTGGAAAGACTGGTTGGTCGAACATTCCGGTGGCAGTCGACGCTGGTCAGGTTGTGGGTCGACGGAAACAGTACTCCACGGCATACGGGACGACGCTAAGTGCGTCTCGCTCTCCAGCCTCTGCTGCAGTGAAGGCGGGATCATTCCTTGGATGCCACCGCCAATGATCAGTAGTCGGCCGGTCATATCCCGCTGCCCATTTCTTCTGCGGCGGTGTGGGACCAGCTCTCGACAGAGGTAGGGCTGATGAAGCCAGGAGGCTCAGAGTTGGTGCGCGGCGCGCGCCTCAGAAGGCTGTCGAGGATGCGACGCGCTCGCCAGGCCAGCAGGCTTAGATTCGGATCAGCCAGCCCACGCTGTCCCAGGCTCGCGTTCTGTACGAAGATGCGTCGGTCACGCGGTCCGCCCCAGCACACCGAAAAATCTTCGCGAATAGCCAATTCGTTGCCGATCTTTTCCAGCCGGTCGGCGATCGGTTCCAAGAAGCCTGGCACCGCGTTCTCGTAACCGGTGGCCAGGATGACGATGTCGGCCGTGACTTCTTCGACCTCCTCCATGCCGTGCTGCAGGGTGAGTCTGTGGCCCGCGCCGGCGTTGATGCAGCGAGAGACAGTGCAAGCCGGCCGCAGTGTGATTTCGCATCGGTTTGGCTCTAGAAACGCGTGGCGGTATAGCGCCTGATAGATCGCGCGCAACGTGCTTTCTGAAATGCCGTCCGAAGCAAGCACGAAGCGCCGCACGAACAGCTTGCGCTGCAACTCGCTCATTGCCGCGAAACGATCCGAAAAGCACGGCATGAACAACTCGTTTGTGAACGGGCTGTTGTCGATGGGCAGGAAGTTTTCGCGCTGCGAAACCCAAGTGATCGATCCAGGCCGCCGTTCTTTCGTCCGGCCAACAAGGTGCAACAGCACCTCGGCTCCGGATTGTCCTCCGCCGACCACACAGACATGCTTTTTGTGCGCCTCAGGGTGGATGTGCAGGAATTCAGATGAGTGGAACAGGTTGCGTCCAGTCCAGCCCTGAAACTGAGGCGGAATATGCGCCTGTTTGCCAATGCCGACCACGACGTTTCTGGCGCCGAGAACTGCGTTATCGGTTCGAACCCGAAACTCGCCGTCAAACCGGATTTCGCGCACCGTCTCGCCGCCGCGGACAAGCGGGTTCCTGCGGAAGGCCCAGTTCAGGTATTGGCCGAACTCAGCTCTGAGCACAGCCTCGAACTGTGCATTCAGGAAGTGGTACAGACGCCCGTTCTCGTGCAGGTAGTTTATGAAAGTGTAGGCTGATCGCGGATTCACCAGCGTCATGAGATCCTTGAAGTGGCTGACCTGGAGCTCCGAGGAATCAAATGCGCTGCCCGGGTGCCAGCGGAAGTCGACTTGCCGATCCAAAAACAGCGCCCCTTGCCCAACCCGCTCGTGTATCTGACACGCAAGGCTCAAATTGGACGGCCCAGCACCAACTCCAATGCAAGAGAGCTCCACTTGTCTTGCTCCTACAGGTGCTTCCCAATCAGGCGACGTTCGCGGCGAATATCGGCCACTGCGCTTACGGGCATTCTCGACCTCGGCTCCGCTGGACTTGCCAGGGTTTGTCCCCACTTCGTGTGGTCGGCTGTGAAACCCATGGATCCCAGCATAGTGATGAGATCGACACTCATGCCGGCGACCTGTGGCGCGTGGGCAGGATCGACGTATCTCCGCCCGCTTCGATGGTCGCAGCCCGGTCAGCGAGATGCTTTCCAATCTTGTTCCGTATTTTAATCGGGCGCAGCCGCCGGCCTCCAACACGATGCGCCGACCTTTGACGGGCTTGGGGTTCAGCGGGGGCGCGGTCTCGAAGCCGGCGACAGCATTTTTCGGTGAGCCTGACCATAGGAGTACATCCGTTTGGCTTATCTCCTGCATCCAACGTGCCAGAAGGAAATATAATCAAAACAACTAGGAGCAGGTTTGTGATCCTGTCGGGTATCCGACGTTGGAGGGGGAAACCTTGCACGGGCGATTTGCACGCCGCCCTCCTCTTGCCGGCAGGCTGATAGGGTAGCTCCGCACCCGGAAAATACTCTTAGGTAGGGCAAGGCTTGTTCGCTGAGCCTGATCATGGGAGACATCAGCTGATGTGTTCGGAAGGTCCTCTCCATCGAACATGGCCAGAAGGAAACTATGATCAACACAAGGGGGGCAGGCATATGATCCTGTCGGGTGTCCGACATGGGAGGGAAACCTTGCGGCACTCGCGGATTTGCAATTCATCGTCCTTCGGCACAGCGCGAGCTCTACCAGGTCGGGCGCTTTTCAGACGGGGCGTCGCGCGGAAATCCGATAGTGCCCGTCGGTCATGCGATCGCGGATCTCTCCCTATCGTCTGATTTGCACAGCATTCTTACAGCGCATTGCGCTCGCATCAGTCGCTGCTAACGGCGCGCGAGCTTCGTAACCGCCGAGCTACACCACATGATGGAAACGACTTGGTCGCCGCTTCTCGCGGTCCGCCAGAGTGTATCTCTCGCAAACAGGGAACTCCCTTCCCCACAAGCTGGCAGTCCTGCGCACCGCAGCGCAGCTGCTTGATCGTTCTTCGGTCACAAGAACGGTCATCGGCAACATCCTCGTCCAGCGGTTTTGCGTGTCTAATGTTCAGACGATTTCGCTATCAGTGGGGGGCCGCCGTAGTCCCGTCCGCCACTGCTAGGCAGAAAGGCGAAGTGCACGTGAAAATATCCATCCTGTAAATACCTGCATAACAGCAATCGATTACCGCAATGACTCGACGAGCGATATAGGAGGCGCTTCGTCGCGGGGTGGGATGGGGAGAGGTTGCGATGAAAAAGCTCATCCTGCTGCTAAAACAGTTTCTTAGGGGTCAAGCAGATATCCAAATACTTGAGAACGAGCGCCACGACGTGAGCTTGGGTCCTAATGGCATCGACCGGATCGCCACTTGTCCAAGCGACAACCAATCTTTGGCCCGTGAGGGCGATCACCGATCCAGCGGCGAGGCAGGGGACGAACTCTCCGGTGACGATGGCCGCGACATACCGGGTATCTTTCGGGAGGACAATAACAAGCTCTGCGGATCCGGCGAAGATGCCCTCTACGCTGGGCACAGCAAGGATTATCTGACCCCGGGCGTTGAATCACGATTAGCCGATCCGATGTGCGGCTTCGACCCAAGGTTGGGGTGGAAGCCCCACATCATCACTCTGGTCGATATTGAACGTGATACCTTCATCTTTCATACGGTCGGGTACTATAAGGACGGTTTTGGCGCGAACTCCGTCGACTACGTCAGCGTATTGTCCGGCTGCCCGCCGAGCTGGTTTTACAACGGTAAGGCTTCTTTGAACTAATTAGCAGATCGCAAGATGACAGGAATGAATGCTTAGATGTGCGTCAGCGCATCCATGTGGGGCGGTACATCGCTGCTCCGTTGATGCGCAGTGACAGGATCAGAACTCAGATTCATCAGAACTCGCAGCCGCGCCACTTTGACCAAGCAGGGATATCGAGCTCACCGTCCAAGATGCGCTTGAACTGAGCCCAGGCGCATCCCTGGACGGTCCAATGGCGGGGCGGTGCAACCGAGGGCAGGTACATAGGAGCCGTCGCAGACGGCCGGCACGCCGGTTGCATGTCGATTGAATGAGACTCTGGCAGCGACGACGATGCTCTTCTGCAACGTCTTCGAACGCAGCTTGGATTGAAAGACGCCCGTGACCGAGGCCAGAGCTGGTTCAGGCTGAATCACCTTTTCCCGGAGAAAGCATGCTGAAAAAGTTCGAACGCTACCCGCTCACCTTTGGTCCAACCGCCATTGAGAAGCTTGACCGCCTCGGCAGGCATCTGGGCGGCAAGGTGGAAATCTTCGCCAAACGCGAAGACTGCAACTCTGGTCTGGCGTTGGGCGGCAACAAGCTGCGCAAGCTCGAATACATCGTTCCCGACGCGATCGCGTCGGATGCCGATACGCTCGTCACCGTCGGCGGGGTACAGTCCAACCATACGCGGATGGTCGCCGCCGTTGCAGCCAAGATCGGCATGAAATGTCTCCTGGTTCAGGAGAGCTGGGTTCTACATGAGGATGCCGTCTACGACCGGGTCGGCAACATTCTCTTGAGCCGCATCATGGGCGCGGAGGTGCGTCTGGTCGACGATGGCTTTGACATCGGCATCCGCCACAGTTGGGAAAAAGCGCTCTATGATGTCAAGGCAAGGGGCGGCAGACCCTATGCGATACCTGCCGGGGCCTCGGTCCACAAATACGGTGGCCTTGGATATGTGGGGTTTGCCGAGGAGGTGCGCGCCCAGGAGAAACAGCTTGGGTTTACCTTCGACTACATTGTCGTTTGCACTGTGACCGGTTCAACGCATGCCGGCATGCTCGTCGGATTCGCCGAGGACGGCCGACAGCGCAACGTGATCGGTATCGATGCCTCTGCTACCCCGGCCAAGACCAAGGCGCAGGTGCTAAGCATTGCCCGACGTACAGCGACCCTCGTCGAGCTCGGATCGGAACTTGCCGAGGATGACGTGGTGTTGCTCGAGGACTACGCGTACCCGCGCTATGGCATTCCATCCGAGGAAACCAAGGAGGCGATCCGTCTGTGCGCGCGGCTCGAGGGCATGATTACGGATCCCGTCTACGAGGGCAAATCAATGCAAGGGATGATAGACCTCGTCCAAAAAGGCTTCTTTCCAGAGGGCTCGAGGATCCTCTACGCGCATCTCGGCGGCGCGCCGGCGCTCAACGGTTATGGCTACACCTTTCGCAACGGCTGACGCTCGACAGTTTCGCCACTGTGGTGCCGGCGATGCTCAAGTTCGTCGAGTCATTTAGCCGGCTCTCTGGCTCAGAGGGTGCCAGCATTCTGAGGCGGCCGCGTGGCCGTCTCGCGTATGCGGAGGCAGCTCGCCGCTCCGGCTGGGCTCATCGCGGAGAGCTGTCAACTATGATCCCTCAGGTATGCCGCGCTCTTGGGTCGGAACTGAGCGCCCATGGGCCTTCGACCCAACGCCTGGAAGATGCGTGGGCAAGAGATTGTAGTATCAGCCCGCGCAGCAGAAGCCTGCGCTCGGTTGTGACGCGATCGACCTCGTCACCGGTGGCAATACCCGATGACGTCATTGCCTCAGCATTGCCGAGAACGTAAGCGTCGGAACCTGCTTGACGTCCCCTTGTCTGCCGTATGGCTGCGTCAGTGCTGAGTCGACATCCACGTATCGACGCTTTCAAGCGGGCGGACAAGCCTGCGCCCAAAACCCCTGCACACCCTCGCTCAAGCCCCAGGGCAGGCTTTTGGGCGACATGCATTCACCCCTTAAGTGCCGGAGCGACGCGGACAGTCTACTATCTGCGATAGCTCAGCTTCGCCGAAAATCCCGTCCAGAGTGTTGAGGAGTTCGCGCACGGCATCGGATTTGCAGGAATAGTAGATCGTCTGCCGGTCGCGCCGGGTCTGGACGAGATCGAGCGCCCGTAGTTTGGCTAGATAGTGTGACAGGGCGGATTGCCTGAGCAGACTCTTCTCGGCGAGAGCGCCGACCGACATTTCACCGTCGGCCAGATAGTTCATGATCAACAGTCGTTTCTCGTCGCCCATCAGTGTCAGAAACGCGGCCGCTGATTCGGCATTGGCGATTAGCTTTTTCGAGACCATTGATCCCCCTACCCTCTTGGTCATCCGGCGCTATGGGGCAATCGTGTCTAATCCCATAGGCACTCGCGAAGTGCGCTGGGTGTTTCAACGCTGCCGGGAATGTTTTCGACCACGATGTCCGCCGTTAAGGCCTTCGCCTCCGGCCAAGACGGCCGACGCACCACTGCGCGCGCCAATCAAGCCGGCGTGGCTGAAGACCGCATGCTTGCCCTATAGCGAAATTGTTGTGTTCACGTTAATCGAGCGGGATTCCGTAAGCGCGAATCGGCCTCGACGTTAGCCGAGCTCATCCAAGTGGTGTTTGGCTTCAACCGTGCTTGATGGCCGCCTGAGAGGTGTCGCCAATCGGCAATTCAGCTCGGTCGGATTGCAATAGCGCTTGTCTATCCGGATCCGCGCCTGGTTACTCCCGCGTTCGCGGCTACGTCGTCAATGCCTCCCCTTTTCAGACGATCTCCTTCCCGACGCCTGAAGGCAACCTCGACAAAGCTGCGGACCGAATGCGTCTTGCCGGTCGCGAGCACAAAGTCGTGAGGCGCGTCATGGTGCAGGATGGGCCAGGAAAGCGAGCGATTAAATTTGTGTACCAGAGACATCAGAACTGGGAGGACTCCGCTCCACCCTTCCGCCTTACGCATGACTGGAAAGATTTCCGGTGGGCGTCGCCTCCCGAGCAACACTTTTTCAGGTTCGTTATTCTCCGTAAAATCGATTGTTTCGATGAGCGCATCTACGGTATGAATGCGGGACGTCGAAGCCGATTTAAGAACCGAACCCAGACCCCATACAAATCGCGCAACACGCCTGCACCCGACCCCCAACCTGCTTAAGAGTAACTGGACGGCCGGCGATGCGATCGCCCCATCGGAATTGCCCGACGAGGCAGGGGCGAGATGAGCTGATTGTCCGGAAGAGATCAGGTCGGGCTTGAGAGGTTGCTGGCCTGGGTAGCTGCTGCTCCGGGTGGTCTATTCGGCAGCGTGCTCGTTCTGATCTGGCGGTCCAGCTGCGCTTGTCGAGTTCGTCTGCTCGGGGGGCACGCAGCAATCGCCGATCGATATCAAGGGCGCGGTCAAAGCGGATATTCCGCACATTGCCATAGGTTGGCACAAGGGTGGCGGCAGGATGGTGAGCAACGGCCACACCATCCAGATCAACCTGCCGCAAGGCAGCACCCTCACCCGCGGGGATCGTGTCTACGAACTGGTACAGTTCCATTTCCATGCGCCGAGCGAGCACCACGCCGCAGGCAAGAGCTTCCCGATGGAAGCGCATTTTATCCATAAGGACCGCGCAACAGCGATACTGTGGGTGTGCTGGGCGTGTTTCTGACGCCAGGCGCGACAAATGCCAGCTTTGCCAGGCTTGCTGCAGCATTAGGCGGGGACACAGCGGTCGACGAGGTCGACCCCAACGGGCTTTTACCGGCCTCACTTGGCTACTGGACATATGAGGGATCATTGACGACGCCGCCAAGCAACCGAAAGGTGGAGTGGATGGTGGCGACGGAACCTGTTGAGGTCGATCCAGCAGAAATCGGCGATTGACCTCACTCTATCCCTTGAACGCGGCCTATCCGCCGCACCACTTCGCACCCAACACCCAGCGGTGGCCGGGGACAAGATGCGTTTGCCCTCCAGCGAAACCACTATCTGTCAGTTTGATCGAGCGTGATTCCGCGTTGCGCGATTTTGCATGGGCCTGGTTCGGTTCCTAATCGCATTTGATGGTCCGCATTCATACCGTAGATCACTTCATCGAAACGATCGATTTTACGAAGAGTAACGAACATGAAAAAGCGTTGCTCAGGACGTTTTGAGGACGATCAGCGGCATGAAGTACAGAGCGGACATCAGCGGTCTACGGGCCGTCGCCGTTGTTCCTGTTGTCCTGTACCATGCTGGCTTTTCAGCCGTCAGCGGCGGGTTCGTTGGGGTCGACATCTTCTTTGTGATCTCCGGCTTCCTGATAACGTCCGACATCATCGAGCGGACAGAGAGAGGCGAATTCTCGCTGCTGGACTTCTATCACCGCCGCGTTCGACGGATTTTCCCCGCCCTGTTCGCGATGCTCGCCGCCTGTTTTGCGATGGCGTGGTTTGTGTTGCCGCCGGGAGAGTTCATTGGGTTCGGCCACAGCGCCATCGCCGCCGCGATTTCCTCCAGCAACTTCTTTTTTTACCGCAACACCAACTATTTCACTGAAGCCGCGAACTCGCTCCCGCTCCTGCACACATGGTCGCTAGCCGTCGAGGAGCAGTTTTACTTGCTGTGGCCTTTGGCAGTCATACTCATGATGCGATGGCTGAGACCGTGGGCGTCAATCATCGTCGCAGCGCTATTCGTCATCTCCATCTACGCCGCTCAGCACTGGCTCCAGAGCGACCCGCCCTTTGTATTCTACATGCTTCCGACGCGCGCTTGGGAACTGCTCGCGGGCGGGCTGATCGCGCTGCCTGTGGCTAAGGCAATGAAGCCAAACCAAACGATTGCGGAACTCCTCGCTGCCTCGGGTCTGGCGCTCATCACCGCTTCACTTTTCCTGATCGATCAAGATACGCCATTTCCTTGCCTCCACGCGCTTGCTCCCTGCATTGGAGCGGCGCTCATCATCGCCGCCGGCTTCCACCGCGAAACAATGGTCTCAAAAGCGCTGTCGATCGGCCCTGCCGGCTTCATCGGCCTGACTTCCTACTCGCTCTACCTCTGGCACTGGCCGTTGCTGGTCTTTGCTGGCATCTATCAAAATCGCGAATTGCTCGTCTCTGAACGTGTCGCTGTCGTAATGGCCGGGCTGCTCGTCTCAGCGCTCTCATGGCGCTTTGTCGAGCGCCCGTTCCGCCGGAGAGCTACAGGTTGGACGTGGCTGGTACCGACCGCCGGCGCAACGGCTGCGGTGTGCTGTCTGTCCCTTGCTATCATCAACAGCTCCGGCTTCCCCAGTCGGGGCCCTGATGGCGGCCCGTCTGTTCAAGCACTTAGAGCGGAAAGGGCCAAGTTCGAAGCATCTTCCTGCCTCGAGCGTGGCGGGCTCATCCCCAAAACGGGCGAATGCCTCCTCGGCTCCGGCAATATCGCTCCGACGATCGTTTTGTGGGGCGATTCTCAGGCTGCCCATCTTGCCCCTTCTTTAAGCGAGGCCGCCCGGACCACAGGCGTGCGCCTCAGACAGATTACAAAAGCGGGGTGCGCTCCTTTCCCCAACATGACGATGCTTCCCGCCAGTCCATTGACAGCGGATTGCCCGGCCTTCAATTCCTCCGCGCTCCAATCGGTGCTTGCCGATCGCAACGTCACACTCGTGATCCTGGCAGGCCGCTGGAACACCTACTCGGGGCGTGGAGGCGGCTTCCTTTCGAAGGATGGAAGCTGGCCTTCGCAGGAGGCTTCCAAAGCGAACTTCACGTCCGCCATTAAAGAGACCGCGGCCGCACTGGCGACCCGTGGCATCAAGACCGCCGTGGTTGGACCAGCCCCAGAACCGCCCACCGATGTGCTGACTTGCCTTATCCGTGCGGACTTCATGAATGGCGATGCGCCGTGCTCCACCATGCCGGCCGAGAGATCTTGGCAGAACAATCAAATCCTCGCGGATCTGCTGCCACGAACCGTACAATTCGTCCCCATAGTCCCAGCGTTGTGTGGGCAGGAAAAGTGCCCGCTGAAATCAGGTGAAGACGTCTTCTATCTTGACGCGATCCACCTTTCGCGAGCGAGCCGGCATATCCTCGCCCCCATTTTCGCTAAGGTCATCTCTTCGCCAGCCATGGATCTGGACTAAGGCAGGCTTCTCCGGGGGGAAGGATCGCGCGCATGGCCGCGGTGCAGCGCGGGCTAACCCTCAGCAAGGACTGCAGCGAAGTATCCGTCATGGTATCTCCCGTCAGTGCTCAATTCTGCAGCCACGACCTTGAGCCTAATTGATTGGGGTCCAACCGGCAGAGTTATGCGGCTCGACAGCACCGTCATCGCCGCACCCATCCATGCCCAATTACCAGCAGCATTCTGTGGACGCAGGGCGGTATGGTTCGGCCTTCCCGTGCGCGCGCAGAAAGTGGGCGCGGACGACAATGCCGCCCCAACGGGTCGAGTCCACCTTCAGCTGCTCGAACTCACCCGCATTGAGCTATGTGGAGCACGCAGCGGCGGTATTGCCCCTGACAACTGGGCCAGCCGGTGGAACAGCGGCAGGGGATGGTCCGCCACGGCGGGTGCTGGCCGGCGGCAACGGCTCCGAACTCGGGCTGCCGCGCTGACACGCCTCTCTTTCTCGACTTGCGCCAACCTACGAAGCCGTGCTTTGATCGCGTCGAGCAGCGTCCCTGCGGGCCCTTGATCTCCGCCGAATCTCCCGCGAGCAGAACCCCAGCACTGAAGAAGTGGGGGCATAGTCCCGGCCGCGCCGCGTGCAGATTGGCTCCGAGGAGCTTTGCGCCGTCGCGATGTTTCTCCCAAAGGCATCAGAATAGGTCCACCCAGGGAGTAGAGCTTCGAACAGCATGAGTGAAACTCCGGAACGAGTCAGCGCGCCAAAAACAGCGGCAATGTCGGCTTCTCAAAGATCCATCTCGTCACGCCGCCAAAGAGCCGCTCACGCAGCCCACGGCTGCCATAAGCGCCCATGACTATCATATCGGCAGACGTGTCGATTGCGTGCTGCGCAAGCACAGTGGCCGCCGATTTGCCGGCACTTGGCAGGAGGTCAACCGACACCCGAGCACCGTGCCGAGTGAGATAGGCAGCGATGTCGGCTCCAGGCTCCGCACCGTTCCCATTGTAGTTCGCCTTCGGATCGACCAGGGCGACACGAACTTCCTCCGCAACGCATAGGAGACCCAGCGCTTCCCGAACCGCACGGGACGCCTCGACTCGCGAATCCCAACCGACCAGGACGCGCCGTGGCCATAGGCTCGCCTCAGAGCCCTTCGGCACAACGAGCACCGGCCTTCCCGTATCGAACAAGCAGCCGTTGACAACAGGAGGTCCGAGATTCTCGTCGTTGAGGAGCCCCGGTCCGATGATCGTGAGGTCGGCGCAGAGCGCCCGCTGTCGTGCCAATTCACCGAGGCTGGCCGGATCGCAACAGTCGGTGTCAACGTCATAGGCGAGCGACATAGATTCCAGCAGTTTCTGGATGTCTTTGGAGCGTTTTTCCAGTCTGGCCACGTCCTGTGTAAATCGATCGATTTGCCGAAACCGGTCGTTCAACCTGGCAATTGCCTGTCCACGTCCTATCGGCCACTCGGGAACACCATCTCCGATCGACGGATGCGACATGAGGAGCACCGGAGGCGGTATAATCAGTACGGAAAGGTGCGCGCCAACTTCGGCACACAAGCCGGCGGCAGTTCTGACGTCCTGATCGGAATTTTCAGCGCCGGTCACACAGAGTACGCTTTTAAAAGCCATTTGCCTGCTTCTCCTGAGTATTCGTCTAGGGGCGTTTCAGGCCGCAAGACCGGCTCACCGCGCGAGGGGGGTAGCACCACACCCGGCACTTGATTCAGTCGTCCGGCTTCTCGAGCGAGTAGCCGGCCGACCTGACGGTGCGAATGACGCTGCCGGGCGAAGCCGTTTTCAGGGCTTTTCTGATCCGGCTGATATGGACATCGACGGTGCGTGCACCGACATGGATATTGGGCGGCCAGGCCGCGCCGATAAGTTCGTCCCGGCTGAAGACCTTCCCGGGAGCTTCAATCATAAGCCGCAGCACGTTGAACTCGATGGGTCCGAGGTGGATGTCGTGGCCATTGCCGCGAACCCGGTGGGCGTCGAGCTTCATCTCGAGGCCGCCACAAGAGAGCCAGCCGCCGTTTTCAAGACCATTTGCGCCCCGCTTCGTCAGCGCCAGCCTCTCCCGTAGACAGTCGAGCAGCTTGGCCGGGGCGATCGGCCGCACAAAGCTCTCGTCAATGCCAGCCTTCAGGAGATCGAGGTGCTGGTTCTCGGCGCCGGGCGCGACCAGGGCAATAATCGGCAGCCCGCCGGTCCGGGGCTCGCGCTTGAGCCGGGCGCAGATTGCAGACCCGCTTATGCTGGCTGGCCCGCAGTCTAGCACCACCGCCTGGAATTCCCGTTCGTCGGCCATTGCAAGTGCTTCCTTCGCGCCGCCTGCCGGCTCACTGGCGAAGCCATCCACCTCCAGTATGTGGCTGAGAAACAGATAGAACTCCGCATCTTGCGAACAGATCAGGACGAGTGGCTTCATTATCGCTACCCCGAGAACCAAATTGGCCTCGACCGCGTCGGCCTCGTGCGCTGGCCATCGCGGCTCCTCAAGGCCTGACATGATCCTCTTGCTCGAAAATCGGTTTCATGCGCGTGCCACCTCGGGATAGGCCTCGATCGCTGCAAGGGCATCGTCGACCAGTTTCGTACCAGCCGCGGCGAGTTTGCAGAACGTCTCGAATCCGAACCGATGGACGTCGCGCAGGGTCTTGGACAGCACGACCAGCCGCCCGGCGGTGAAAAGCACGCGCCCGAAGCCCTCATGGCTCATTTCGATCATCGGCGATGCCATCAGGCCGGAGCGCTCCTCGATCGCAAGGGCGACGGCAGTGTAGAACTTGTCGAGCCTCCACAGCACGTCCGGATCGGGATCGCCGATGATTGGAATCGTACGGCGCTGTTCCTTGCTGACTATGAAGTCGGCCAGCAACTCAGCGTCCGCTTTGCCGTTCCATGACCCGTGGGAATCCTGAGCACGGATCAGCCGCACGAGACATTTGACGAACGGGCTGGCAAGGGCCGTCTCGTCCTCGTTGGCAGCAGGGCTCGCGACTTCAAACATTTCGCTCTTTCCTCGTTTCAGTCCTCGTCATCGAAGGACGGTTTCTTTTCGGCGACACCAGCTTCGGCCAGCACCTTGCGTAGCCAGGGCGGAGGACATGTCCTGAGCATCGTCTGCGTGCGCAACAGTACCTCTTGGATGGTTTGTGGCTGCGGCACCTTGATTGGATGGATTTTTGCCGCAACAACCTTCGCTGCCGAAGGTCCGCCGATGGCCAGACAAAACAGCAGCTGGCAGCCCTTCAGCGCCTCCACCTTCGGCGTGATGCGGTCATCGCCCTCGGTCCGATGCTTCCCGCTCTCATCGGAAACCTCATCGAAGGCGACGGCTTCCACGAGATGCCACTCCTCGCGCGTCACGTCGTAGACAGCAAAGCGCCTCGCCGACCCGAAATGCGCATTGAGCTCCTTCATGTCTTGGGTTGCGATTGCCACGCGCAAAGCGCCTGCTTGTCGTTCACGCATTGGAGCTTGAACCTCGTCAGTGACTAGCGAGAGGCGACGAACGGGGCCCACCTTGCGTTTCCCGGTTGCGGAATGGATCAAGTTCCTCAAACGTCGGCGTATGCCGGTTGGCTTGGAATATGTTGGCGACCTCGAAAACCAGATCACGGGTCCCTTGATAGAGGATTGAGAGCTTGTGCTGGCTGCCGAGCCGGTCGAAGACGGGGAAGCCGACGCGCATAAGGGGAATGCCAAGACGTTGCGACGCCTGGCGTCCATGTGAATGGGTGACCAGAAGATCAGCGTCGCCCGCAAGCGCTTCCAAATCGCCGAGATCGCCGATCTGAATCGACTCCGCCGGTACCCTTTCCAGAATTTTCGACACATCGGTCGTCGTGACCGCCGCCGCGATTTCGGAGCCCATGCCCGTGAAGAAGGTTGCGAATTGATAGAGTTGGTCTGGTTCAGCAGCGATAGCAATTTTCTTGCCTCCGAAATGAAAATGTCCGTCGAGCAACGCATCCTGCAATTGCGCCCGGCGACGCCGGACTCGGGCCGGCACCGCCGCGCCCGAAACCGCCGACAGCAGCGAGACGAACCGGTCGACAGCCTTCAATCCGGTCAGCGACTGGAACATCACGAACGGCACGCCGGTCAAACCGTGCAGCATTTTCGCCGGGCGGCGCATGTGCTCGCCGATAACGATGCATTGCGCGGCCGTGCCAAGCTCGCGAATTTCCTCGACGCTAGTGCCGCCATAGGTAGTCGTTACCCAGTGGTCAGGGACCATACCGTCGAGTGAGCCGGAGATGTCCGGCAGGATAACCGGCTTGAGCCCAAAACTTTCAACCATGTCACGCAAATGCTCGACGTCGGCGACAGTGAGGTTGCATCCGGGCAGGATCGCGATCTTCTTCGGCTGCCGCTTCCGTGCGCCCGACCGTGTAATCCCTTCGATCATAGCCGCGACAGCCTTGGCCCAGCCTTCCTCGATCGCGCCGTCAAAATCAGGCGTGTTGGCCAGCACGACCTCCGTACCCGCGAGCTCTTCCACGTGCTTCAGCTTCACGTTGGCGATATCGCTCGCGCAATCTTCGCCACGGGTCTCCACGAGCGCGGTCGTGCACACCCCGATCAGCTTTGGCTTTGTGCGGGTTTTGAGGTTGAGGATCGCCTCTTCCAGATGTTCCGCTCCGCCGAGTATGGTTGCCACCTCGTCCATCGCCGTTGTCTGCAAGGGGATCGCTTCCTTGAAATGCCGCACAAAGAGCACGAGGGCGAAGCTGGTGCAGCCTTGGCTGCCGTGGAACAGGGGCATCGCACCATCGACTCCAAGAAAAGCGAAGGCGGCACCCAGCGGCTGCGACGACTTCAGCGGGTTGACCGCCGCTGATTTGGTATTGCGAAGGATACGAACCATCGATTTCCTCAACGCTCGCCGAAGCGGTGAGCCGTCGCGCCGGCGAATTCATTGAAAGAGTTCACAGCCGCGGTTCCGTCCTTCGTGCTCGCCAGATCGTCCTCCACGGCAGGCTGGCAATCCCACGGCGCCGGCTCCCGCACCTGGCCCCAGATCGGGTTATGAATGGCGAGGTCGATCTGGCGTACGAGTTCCACCATGCCGTCATAACCGGCGTAAGGGTGTTGGCGCTCCTGGTTGATGTCGAGCCAGGGCGTCTTGGCCTTGAGCGCGACGAATTGCGTGCGCCCGCCCGACAGCATGATGTCGGCCTTGCCTTCTGAGAGCATGGCGTAAAGGTCGCGCGCTGCCATCTGCTCGAACATGTGGTTTTCGTCCTTGACGATCTGTTTGATGCGTTCCTTGTCTTCGACTGTGGATTTCTTGACCGAGGTGCCGACGATCTCCATGCCGATCTCCATCAGCGCGTGGACCACTGACCAGGACTTCACACCGCCTGTATTGAGCAGCACGCGCTTGCCTTGAAGCCGCCGGCGGTATGCCTCGAGCTTCTTCCACGCAATCGCCTCCTGCTCAGCAATCAGCGTCTCTGTGCGATCGAGGATCTCCGCATCGGCGCCCTTCCTCACCAGCAGCTCGGCAATGTTTCGGAGGGCTTCCGAGGTGTCCGAGATCCCGTAGAAGGAGCCCTCGAAGAACGGGATGTCCCAGCGCTCCTCCATCTTGCGGGCCAGATTGATGAGTGCGCTCGAGCACACCATCATAGCCGCCCGGGCGCAGTGCGCGGATGCAACGTCGATGTAACGCGCATCGCCCGGAATGCAGGCGCGCACCCGGATGCCGAGCCGATCAAGCAGCGGCTTCACCAGCCAGAATTCGCCGGAGAGGTTGAATTCGCCAAGGATGTTGATGTCGCATGGCCCGGCGTCGTGGGGTTCCACCGTGCCGATGACATGATCGAGCAACGCTTCGGCGGCGAGTTTGTTGCCGAGGTTCTTGGAGCCGGCGAAGCCCGGCGCATTGATCGGCACAACGGCCAAGCCGAATTTTTCGGCCGCGCGTTTGCACACGGCCTCGATGTCGTCGCCGATCAGCGCCGTCACGCAAGTCGAATAGACGAAGACTGCCGGCGGCGCATATGTTTCCTTGATTTCGCGGATCGCCTTGAAGAGCTTCCGCTCGCCCTGCCCCATTACGACGTCGAGTTCGGTGAGGTCGGTTGTGAAGCTTGTCCGCCACAGGGTTGGCCCGGACGAAGCTGCGCCTCTGTTGTCCCAGGAATTGCCCTCGCAGGCGAGCGGCGCATGGACCAGGTGCGCAACGTCGGTGATCGGCTGCAGGACGATCTTGGCGCCGTCAAAGGCGCAGCCGCCGGCTGCCGCCCCGGGGGTCAGCGGCTTCGAGCAGCCCTCCTTGCGCGCCTTGGCATCCTTGCCGCGGTTGTTATCGCAGGCGGGCTCGTCGAAAACGTCCCGGATCTTGGCACCGAGCGAGGTCATGGCGTCAGTCTCCGAAGTCAATTGGGCGATGGGCGGTCACGGCGAAAAGCCGGCACCGGCTCTTAGCGGGTGAGGTCATAGGAATAATCCGTCACGCCCGTCTCGCTCGTCTCGCGATCGAGCTTGTCGAATATCTTGTCGAGGATGGTCGTCAGCACGCGTAAACCGCCCTGGTAGCCCATGAGCGCAAAGCGATGGTGATGGTGCCGGTCGAAGATTGGAAACATCAGCCGGATCAGCGGCGTGCCGGTGTCGCGCTCCAGATACTTGCCATAGGAATTGCCGATCAACAGGTCCACCGGCTCTGTAAAGAGCAGCGAGCGCATTGCCCAGAGATCCTTGCCCGCCCAGACCTGGGCATCCTGGCCGAAGGACGAGGAGGCGAGCAGTTCCTTGATCTCGGCTTGCCAGGCACTGGTGCCGTTGGTGGCGAGGCAGTGGGTCGGCTCGCCACCAGTTTCCATGACAAAGCGGGCCATGGCGTAGACGAAGTCCGGATCGCCGTAGATTGCGTATTTCTTGCCGTGCAGCCATGACTGGCTGTCCGCCATGGCGTCAACGAGTCGGCCGCGCTCCATCCGGATTGTCTCGGGGATCTCCTTGCCGGAAATGGCCGAGACCTTCATCAGGAACTCGTCGGTCGCCTGGACACCTAGCGGATAGTGGAAGGATGCCGTCGCTTGCCCGACCTCATTGCAATATTCCAGCGTCTTGCGGGTGTTGTAGTGCTGCAGCGACAGTGTCGCCTCCGCGTTGAGTGCCCCTTTCACGTCTTCGATCTTTGTGCCTCCGTCATACATGCGGTATTCGCCGTCCGACGGCGTGTCGAACTGGTCTGAGGCGTCCTGAATGAAGGTATAGGTGACAGCCATCAGGTCGAGGAGGCGCTTGAGTTCCCGGTTGTTGCCGACGCAGAATCCGTCGAAGCCTGGAATGATGTTGATGGCCCCAGCGGCTTGCGAGCGCTCGCTGCCCTTCCAGAAATGCTCCAGCACGCCCTTCACCATGCCGTCATATCCATCGACATGGCTGCCGACGAAGGCAGGCGTATGAGCAAAAGGCACGTCGAAGTCGCAGGGGACCGAGCCTTCGTTCTTGGCGTTCTCTATGAAGCTACGCAGGTCGTCGCCTATGACTTCGGCCATGCAGGTGGTCGAGACGGCGATCATCTTGGGGTCGTAGAGCTTGTAGGTATTGGCGAGCCCGTCGACCATATTCTTCAGGCCGCCAAACACTGCCGCGTCCTCGGTCATCGAGGAGGATACCGCTGACGAAGGCTCCTTGAAATGTCGCGACAGATGCGAGCGGTAGTAGGCAACGCAGCCCTGGCTACCGTGGACGAAAGACATGGTCCGCTCGAAGCCCGCGGCTGCGAACACCGCGCCGAGCGGCTGGCAGGCCTTGGCAGGGTTTATGACAAGCGCCTCGCGAGCGAGGTTCTTTTCGCGGTATTCCCAAGTCTTGGTGAATTCGCGTTGGTCGGTGATGATCTGATCAGGCTGCGGACATTCGAAATTCAGTTTCTTCTCGGCAAGCATTTGTCTGTATTCAGGCTCGCGGAACAGGGGAGCATGGTCGAGAACTTTTTCGGCCGATTGCGGCATGGTGGTCACCTTTTCCATCTGGCCGCGCCAAGCGGCAGCACAGGGACATCAAGACGTTAAAGGGCCTCCCGCGGATCGAGTGCCCCGAGCATTTATCGGCCTCCCTGCCTGGCAGGGAGGCCAGTCCTCATTCGGCGGCGACCGCCGTCAGCGACGTGTCGTTCATCTTCTTCCACGGCGCGCGGTAGAGACCCCAGACAGGGTTGTTGATGGCCAGATCCATGTCGCGGGCGAAAATGGCGAAGCCGTCATAGCCGTGATACGGGCCGGAATAGTCCCAGGAGTGCATCTGCCGGAACGGGATGCCCATCTTCTGCACCGGGTACTTCTCCTTGATACCGGAGCCAACGAGATCAGGGCGGATGCCTTCGATGAACTTCTCCAGTTCAAAACTCGTGACGTCGTCATAGACGAGCGTGCCATTCTTCACGTAATGGCCGGTGCGCTGATAGTCGTCGTTGTGGGCGAACTCGTAGCCGGTGCCAACGATCACCATACCGAGGTCCTCGTAGGCAGTGATGACGTGACGGGGGCGCAGGCCGCCGACATAGAGCATCACCGTGCAGCCTTCGAGGCGCGGTCGGTACTTGGCGATGACGGCATCGACCAAGGGCCGGTACTTGGCGATGACGTTTTCGGTCTTCTCCTCGATTTCCGGGCCGAAATGCTTGGCGATGTTGCGCAGGGAGACCTCGATCTGGGAGGGGCCGAAGAAATTGTATTCCATCCAGGCGATGCCGTACTTTTCCTCCATGTGCCGGCAGATGTAGTTCATCGACCGGTAGCAGTGGATCAGGTTGAGCTTGGCCTTGGGCGCGCGCTCTATCTCGGCGAGCGTGGCGTCGCCCGACCAGTTGCCGACCACACGAAGCCCAATCTCCTCGAGCAGGATTCGCGAAGCCCAGGCATCGCCGCCAATGTTGTAGTCGCCGACGACGTTGACGTCGTATGGGCCGGACTCGAACTCGACATCCTCCTTGTCGAACACCCAATCGCGGATCGCATCATTTGCAATGTGGTGGCCGAGCGATTGTGAAACGCCGCGGAAACCTTCGCAGCGCACCGGTACAATCGTCTTTTCGTGCTCCTTGGCTTTCTTGCGCGACACTGCCTCGATATCGTCCCCGATCAGGCCGATCGGGCATTCGGACTGCACCGAGATGCCCCCACTGAGCGGAAACAGGTCCTCGATCTCGTCGATGATCTTTTCCAGCTTCTTGTCGCCGCCGAAAACGATGTCCTTCTCTTGGAAGTCGGAGGTGAACTGCATTGTCACGAACGTGTCGATGCCCGTCGTGCCGACGTAATAGTTGCGGCGTTGCGACCAGGAATATTGCCCACAGCCGACCGGCCCGTGCGAGATGTGGACCATATCCTTGACTGGACCCCACACCACGCCCTTGGAGCCGGCATAGGCGCAGCCGCGGATTGTCATCACGCCCGGAATGGATTTGATGTTCGATTTGACGTCGCATTCGGAAAGGCCCTTGTCCTCCCCTCCGAGCTTGTCCTTGCTCGTCGCGACACTGAGGTGCTTCTTGCGGCGCTTCGCCGCCTTGTCTGGATATTGGGACAGCACGTCCTCGATAAGCTTCGCATGCAAAGCGCCGTCATTCTCATAGTCGAGGCCCATGGGACCTGCCCCTTTCAAGGTTCGGGTAACGCCTCGCCAACGAGGCCTTGTTTCGTAGAAAGGGGCGCCAAGTCACGGTCGGCGCCCCCTGTCGGTAGCGGCGGTTACTGAGCGACGGCCAATTTCGCTTCCTTGGCTTGAAGCTCGGCAAGCATTTGCTCGTCCGTCTTCATGATGCCGAAGTCGAGCAGCATGTCCTCGAGCTCCTCCATAGTGATTGGGGTCGGGATGGTGCCCTGGCCCGAATTGACATGGATCTTCTCGGCCAATGCGCGGTACTCCCCTGCCTGTTTGGAGTCCGGGGCATACTGGATTACCGTCATCTTCCTCAGTTCGGCGTGCTGGACGATGTTGTCCCGCGGCACGAAGTGGATGAGCTTGGAATTGAGCCTTGCGGCCAGCGCCTCGGAGAGGTCGAGTTCGCGGTCGGTCTGGCGCTCGTTGCAGATCAGCCCGCCGAGCCGCACGCCGCCCGAATGGGCGTATTTCAGGATACCCTTGGCGATGTTGTTGGCGGCATAGAGCGCCATCATCTCGCCGGACATGACGATGTAGATTTCCTGGGCCTTGTTTTCGCGGATCGGCATCGCGAAGCCGCCGCACACCACGTCGCCCAGCACGTCGTAGGACACATAGTCGACATTGTCATAGGCGCCGTTCTCCTCGAGGAAGTTGATCGAGGTGATGACGCCGCGGCCGGCGCAGCCGACACCCGGCTCGGGGCCGCCGGACTCCACGCACTTGATGTCTTTGTAGCCGATCTTGAGCACGTCCTGGAGTTCAAGGTCTTCCACAGAACCTTCCTGGGCGGCGAGATGCAGAACCGTATCCTGCGCCTTTGCGTTCAGGATCAGGCGGGTGGAATCGGCTTTCGGGTCGCAGCCGACGATGAGGATTCTCTGTCCGAGGTCGACCAGGGCAGCGAGCGTATTTTGAGAGGTGGTGGATTTGCCGATGCCTCCCTTTCCGTAGAATGCGATCTGACGCAGACCTGACATGTTGCTTTCCTTCCTTCTTTCCATCCATAGCGGCTACCCGCGACTTGAAGTCCGGTCGGCAGATCCCGGCGCCTCGCACCGATCGTTTCAAAACTCGTGCCAATTTGGCCGGCTGGATCGAAAAGGAATTTTATGATTACTTTTCAGCTATTTAACATTTGGCAAAAACATTAAATTGGCTAAATAAACTTGTGTGGCGAACCCGACATAGGCGACAGGAGATGTCGGATTGCGTTACTTGCGACCGCTATTGACCGTTAGGGGAGGACGGCAACCACCCCATCTGCCAAGCGACAGGCGGGCCTTTTCTTAGGCGACGCACCAGTTGTAAAGTCCAGCGCTGTTGTGTCGGCCAAGCCCCAACCGAACTTTTGGTAAGATTTTTGTCCAATAGGCCGGCATGTCTTAATCTGTCATACCGGCTGACGGCGTGAAATACCTCTCCTTCAGACAATTTGCCGACGTCAAAGACACAAAGAATGTTTTGGGTCGGATCCACGCATTCATCCGGTATCCGCCACATAAAGTCGGGTCTCATAGGGGCTAAAGAGGGTTCCTTGGCGGAACGTGGAAGGTCGAGCAGACCACTTCGGCCGTCCATTTCAGTTGCTCGATCAGCTGCGGATCGGTGGCGTTCATCGCGATCGGCTCGAATTTCAAATCGTCGCCAAGCACGGCAATTTTGCCGGCGTTCTCGCCGCTGTAGTTGGTATCGAACGCGGCCTTGAGACGATCGGCGGTTTCCTGGCTGATCGACCCGGGTGCGGTCAGAACGCCGCCGGGCCGGCTCCTGTTGCCAAAAAACTGCGTCGAGCTGTCGAGGATGTTCAAACCTTGCGTTGCCGCCACGCCGGCGGCGTAGATCGGCGACAGCCCGACCAGCGGATGAAACAGGCAGTTGAAGCGGTCGTGGATGATCTCGCTGGCGGGGACCATGATGTCCTCTTTGATCCCGCTGACATTGTCGGTGCGCAGCTGGTAGAACACTGAGCCGTCATCGGCGACCAGCGGCGTCACGCGATCCGGCGCCAGCACGATCTGCGAGCGAACCACCCTGCTGCCGTCGCGGATTTTCAGGACGTAGACGTTGCCGCGCATCAGCTTGGAGAGAAAGTAATTCTCCCAGTACTGGATGCGGTTCTGGAAGCCGTTCGGCTTTTTCAGCACAGGCGAAAACGCCGGGCTCTTGGTCTCCTTCCAGACGCCGTTGGCGTCTTGCTCGACCAGCTTGACGCGGAGCTTGGAATATCCGAGGCGATCAGCGTCATGCAGGCGAAGACGGCGTGATTGGCCAGCACGCTGTTGAACTCCACGACGGTGTTGGTCTGCCAAGCACCCGTGAAACTTTCCAGTATGCTGTACCACCCCCGCGATTCTCAGACACCGGAACGGGCGGCGCGGCCTTGGTGCGCGAAATGTTGAAGCCGAGTATGTTCATCAGGTGTTTGCCCTAGATGCCGCGCGGTACTTCGCTGACCGCCATGCCCGCGTGAGCGAAATATGCAGGGTCAGTGTCGGGCGAAGCCGCGCTATCGTGATACAGTTGTATGGTCGGGCTAAGAGCATCGGCCGGGACCGGTATCCCAACCAGCATCAAGGAATGCCAACCATCCCGCGCATCAACAGCCGCTCTTGAGGTCACGGTAAGGTCACCTCCCAGCACGCTGCTGTAGGAAAAAGAAATGCGACCCCCGGTCGATGCGAGGGCGGCCGGCAGGTACTGCCGAACCCACAAGGTCACGGAGTTGCCCCGCGCCTTGTTTCGCTCTGTACCGGCCATAGCCTGTCGCAAACGGGGCTGGGACCCAACGCCGGTGATCCTGACTGAGTATGGGTCACCAGCGTCGACGATGGTGAGTTCCTTGGCTGCCGTTATGGTGCCCACCGATGCCCAATTATCGGGGAGCGCGCCCGAAAATGCGGCAAAATCTGCGTTTAGCACGATGCTTTCGGCGACAGTGGCAGTCCATGGCGCATCGACTGCTACAGTTGTGGGAAGCCTGGCGTTCCAAGCGGCCTGAATAAGCGCGACTTCGAAGTTTTGCCCAGTGCTGTTGAGGTGCGTGGCGTCTGCGTAGTAATCTGCCGGCTTCCCTATCGCGACCATCTCCGCGTAGAGCTCGATCAATTCGAGGCCGTTCCCATCTGTCTTTTATCTAGTGCCAAGCGTCGTTAACGACCTCCATGGAGTTGTCGTCGCGATTCGGCTGCTGGCGAAATGGCAATGTGGGGGATCGTCGGAAACGCGCGGCGAACATCTTCGAGCGGCGAGACGATTTCGCTAGGGACAAGGATCGCTGCCGGCCGTCCTATTGTTGATCCCAACGTTCCAGATCACCAGGTCGGGGTCGGTATCTACGATGGCAAGCTGAAATTTACCCCCAAAAAGAAACATGGCGCGCGCGCCAGAAACGGAGGCATTCCAAACATGGATCGTATGAGCGCCGGATCCGGTCGACAGTGTGACGGGTGAGCCATAGGCTACAGCAACATCGTCCCACAGATGATAGACCGGAAAAGAAGAGATAAACCCACTCAGACGTTTCGTTACTGGTGCTATCCCCAATAACCAAAATATTGACGTCGCGGTTGTCGGCCGCAATGAGATTGGCGATGGCGCTGAACGAGGACTGCGCCCCTCCCTCGCTCCCCACCAATGCGTCAAGCGCTCCCGCAGCTGCGCCACTGAAGACGTGAGGTGCGAAAGGACGCTGCCGCCGAAATGCTGTTCAGCTCGGCCAGCATCTGCGCGACGGATTTTCGCTTATAGGCGGTTGCGTCACCCAGGCACGTCGCCAGATATTGAGGCAGCGATGTCGTCAGCGGATTGTAGTCGAAGCCACGATCTTCAAGGCCGGCGATGATGTCGGCCAGCAGTGAAGCCTCGGACTGTGTCAGATAGCTCATTCGATCATCTTCCACAGGGTTCCATCGACCAGTTCCCGTTCCGAAAACTGGCAGCAGGCCAGCGAATTGAGCCAGGGCTGGCGGTCGGGATAGTAAGGTTCTTCGATCCGGCTGAGGCCGCAGCGGCCGACCAGCGCAGCGGCGCTGTCCTGGTGCACGAACACCGGGCAGCCCATGATGACCGCCTCGACCGCGGCGTTCGAGCCTTGCGTGACCAGGCAGTGCGCGCCCTTCAGATCCTCATGCAGTTTGCGGCCGAAGCGCTGCATTCCGTTGTTGCGGATCAGCAGCGGCCGGTCGGTCAGCTTGTTCAGCCTCGCCACCGTCTGCCGCGTCCAGCCTTCGATGCCGTGAAAGTGCTCATAGGTCTCGGACGGCTCGGCTACGACAATGTGGCGGCCGGTCCTTGCCCATGGCCAGACTTCGGTTTTCAGCGCCTTCCAGCGGTCGCCGGGAACATCCCGGATGGACTGCATCTGGAACGAGCCGACATGCCAGCGATAGTAGCCGCCATTGTCGCCGGTCGGCAGATCGGTGGCGAAGACGCGTCGGGCATAGCCGCGATCCCAGTATCCATCGGCGCCCCGTCCTGCGCCATTTGTCGATGAACCGCTTGAGCTCGGGCGTGCATCCGACGATCGGAATGATCGCGTCAGGCAAGCGATCGAGCGCCGCGAATTCCGCCCTGACGATTTGCCCGCCGGCGGCTTTGATCCTGTCGCCTATGCGATTAAACAGATCGAGCTTGAACTTTTTCAGGTGGCCCGGAATGAACAGGCAAACCTTCCCCGGATCGATCATTCTTTGCTGGAGACGATCAGAAATGGACCCCTGACGCCCCCGCTAAAGTTTTCTGCCGCCTGAAGCGCCAAAATAACTCTCTCTTTGGGGTTTACTTTCGGCGTGGCGAACATCGCGCCAAGGGCTATTCGTGCGCCGCAACCGCAAGCCGCGATTCCATCCATATTTTCTCCTACCTGATAGTCGCTACTAATTACAAAAAGACGTCCCTCGTAAGCTACCAGAAAATCCCCACCCTTTTCTGCTTCGTTTACACGCTCAGCATATCCGCCGTTTTTTAGGCAGGCTCTGACTTCATTTACAAAGTCAGTTACCATGAATGCATATACATCCTGATCCGTCCGGCGAACTGGCGGAGTGAAAGAGTGGGCGAGTAGTTGTCCCATCCGAAATGATGTTGTGAAGCCGATTACAAACGGGCCATTTCGGAACACCTTGGAGTCAGACCTTACTATAAGGTCAAGCCCCGAAACTCCGGCACTGTCGCCGCCAATCAATACTTCCTTGCCGGAAACCAAGCCTACAATGCAGGTCAATTCCAATACTCCCTCACCCAAGATTCATCGACTGCCGGCGGCTTCGGAACGCCGTGAAAATAGACAATCCGTGCGCTGCCCAAGCCTTTGCCGCGAACATGCGCCTTGTAGGAGACGACATCGCCGGGCCACAGCACATCGATGTGCTCGCGATAATCGCGTAGCGTTCCGGGACCGCTCCCGCGATGCGGCTCTCCAGTTGGGACGTTGGAAAGCATTGGGGTGGCAAGCATCGCATTTTCATTTTGATGACGAGCTGCGGCGCTTCCTGAGCGCGTAAACCGGGTCATTGGGATGCGCTGCTCCGATAGGTTGCCGCAAGCCGAACCGCTCTTCCTCGGGGACCGCTGGTGGGGTCTGCTCTTCGAACCAATCGTAAACCACGGTCCGTTCGGCAATGCGCCACGCCCCTTCCCTCTTCTGAAGCAGATCGCAGTAACGGCCGCAGAGGAGCACCTGGCGTGCTTCTCCGTCGTTGTCTGGTCCGCGTTGCAGCGCGGTGAAATAGCTCTCGACCACGGCCTCCGCCGGATCGATGAATTCAATCAATACGTTCGTGATCTGGTGGATTAAGCGCGGTCCGGTCTTGAAGACACCAAGCGCAAACTCAATGAAGCCCTCGGCTGAGCCACCATAGGCGCCGTGATTGTCATGCGCATCGGGCCAATACGCACTGCGCAGCGCAACCTCATCCGCGCGGTCTATGCCGCGGCAGTACCGATAAAGGCAGTCGCGGATCGCCTCGCGGTCGAGTAATTCGGTGATTTTTTCCTGGCCCATCGCTCTGTCGCAAATTCTGAGATTGGAAGGCGTTTCGCGCCTCTAGGTGCGTGCAAGGACGAACCCATCGGCAATTGAAGAAGCCAGAACGGAGGCGAACTTCACGTGTCGCGTGCGTGTCATGGAGGTCTCGATGCGGGAGAGGAGGTAGGCAGGGAAGGGGCCGGACGCCTTGCTTTGCGGTGTGGGGCTAGGTCTCGTCGATTCCACCTAATCTTCCCCAGCTCTTGGTTGAATGGCGGCTGGTTCGAACCGCGCGGCCGATGTGCGATCGACTTCCAGCGCACATTCGGGGCAGGATCGCGCGCCTTGTGACGCACGCAGTTGCTCCCCCTCCGCAACCTCAATGTCACCCGGCAGGATGTAGCCCTCGTCATCAAGCTTGAATATGTCCGGCGCTTGCGCCGAGCATCGCGCGTGACCCTGGCATTTGGCATTGTGGACGATAATGCGCATCGCGCTGCCTCCATTGTCTTGGCATGGCTCGGGACGGCAATGGTCATGACCAGTCCAGGATCAGATTTTCGATCCCGAACACATGGCCGCCAGAGGTGATGGGCGCTGTACCCTCCTTGATCCGGAAGGTCGGTATGCGCGCCAGCCACTCCTCCAGGCCAATGACAATCTCGCGCCGGGCAAGGTGTGAGCCAAGGCAACGGTGGGGACCATAGCCAAAGGCGGCGTGGCGGTTGTGCTCTCGCGCCAGATCGACCGTGTTGGGGGAGTCGAATTCCTCCGGGTCGCGATTTGCAATCATCGTGGCGCAGGACACATAGTCCCCCTTTCGGATCGGCGCGCCTTCGAAGTCGATATCTTTCGTAGCCACGCGGATCAACTGAATGGGCGGATAGGCCCGCAGCAATTCTTCGGTTGCGAGCAGGATGCGGTCCGGTTCGCTGCGCAGCAGTTCCTGATCCTTGAGGTTGCGCGCTAGATAAGCCAGGTCAAAGCCTATAGCTGCTGCGACGGTGTCAAGTCCCGCGACGAAGACAAGCACGCCGATGCCACGGATCTCCTCGTCGGTTAGCCGGCGGCCCTCGACCTGTGCCTGCACGATGAAGGTCATGAGATCGTCGACCGGATCCTTGCGGCGATTGGTTGCAAGTTCGTCGATGAAAGCCACAATCTTGCGGGCAGCCACAGGTCGTTCCACATCGTTGCCGTGGAGCAGATCTTTCGCCCAGCCGACAAATGTATCGAGTCCCTGATCCGGCAACCCCAGAAAGCGAAGGAAGATGCTGACAGTGAACGGAAAGGCAAAATCCTTCATGACGTCGCAGCTCGTGCCCGATGCGGTGATCCCGTCGATCAGGGCTATCGCTCGCTCACGGACAGCCGGTTCCAGTGCCGTCACCCGCTTGGGCGAAAGCAGCGGACTGAGTAGCGAGCGAAAGACGCCATGGGCCGGTGGATCGAGCTCAAGCGGGATCGTCGGCCAGGTTTCGCCCAGTATGGAGGAGAAGATGCTGCGATGGCTGGAAAAAGTTTCAGCGTCCTGCAACACCTTACGCTGGTCTGCGGCGCGGGTGATGACCCAGGTGCCCCGGCCATCTTGCGTGTTGTAGGGGGAATAGAAGATTGGAGGCCCGTCATGGGCGCAGGCGACGGCTGCGTGTGGATCCCCGTTGGGCGTTGGTGGCATGCCTGGCGATGTGAACAGGCTGAAGTCTCTCACCATTTCGGGCGGGACATGATCTGGAACCGGGTTGATCGCCATTGGATTTCTCCTGCCGTCTAACCATTAACCAGGCCGCGCGGCATGGCATCTTGGCCATCCGGCAAGCTTGTTGCCATCTTGGCCGGACCGCTGCCTGCCCCCCAAAGAGCAACGAGCGAAATCGTCGGAGACGCGGCGTTTTCCAGCTTCGAATGGAGAGTCGGAAATGAAGCTCTTTCCCACAACGGGTTCAGGCCGGTCATCTCTTCCAGGACATCGGTAGCGCGGCACGCGAGAGGCGGTACCCGTCGACATCGCTTCGCCGATTTCCGCGAGCGCAGGCGATGAGGGCATGAGCAAACATGCTGGTCGAATCTCATCTGCTCCTCGATCGATGCCTTTGGCCGGTGCCAGGCGAACTGCGGGTGTCCACGCCAGTCACGCCGGTCGGGCTTTCACAGGCGATGCCTTTGGACAGATCGGCTCGACGCGTACCCGACATGTTGTCTTCCTTGGTTGCATTGATCACGGTGTCACCCACACATGAACGCTAGGCGGTACCTGCCGCCTGGCGAGAGAGCTTCAAAAGTCGTGCCAGCGGCGCGGAAAAGCCCTGCAGGAGATTTTATATATAGCCTTCAAGAGCTTGCACGAATGCGCAGCCGCAAGCTTGGCGGAGTACAGCCGTGTCGCGGACCTGACAAACCCGACGGCAAAGTCGCGGCAGCTTCAAAATGCTCCGCGAGTGCAAGGCGGTTTACCCGTCACCTCGGGACCGTGACCGCCTCACGCAAGCGCAGTTCAGGAAGATGCACATGGCCAGCTTGCTAATGGACGTGCTGGCTTTTTGTACCCGTTGCCGATTTCGAAGCTGTCTGGCGAACGTCGATAGGGCGAAGCGCGTAGTCAGCCGTCTCAATCCTGAGAACTGAGGCCAATAGGGACCTTCGTCAGGTTAACCCTCCGACTCCTGTCACTCGTTCCGAGTATGGGCCACAGATTCGCGCTCCGAATACGCGCCACCTATTCTCCGCGCCGGCGATCCGGCGACCGTCTGGTCCGATTTCCAACATTGTTGTCCAGCTTCGGACAAAAGAGGCTCGCGGCTTGATACGCATAAAGGGATCCCCTCTGCCCAGAGCTCACGATCAGGTGATTATGGGCGCGCTCGGTCTCGGCGAAGGCATGGTTTCTGGCCGCTCAAGGCAAAGTGTGTCGCTGCAAAAATCACTGTGAACCCCTGCCTAGAATCGAATGGCATGGCGCTTGCGTCGTACTCAGCAGAACCCATCACAAGGTGGACAGGAGCAAGACCATTGCCGACATCGCGACGCCCCATACAAGCGCGTAGTGAAACCGTTCTCGTTGCCGCCGCAAATCGAGACCTCGTTTTCTTCAAACGCCCGTGGTCGCGAGCGGTTTTGCCATGGCTGATCCAAGGCCGACACGCAAACGCGCGGCGCTCGGCCGAATTGCCGGCCGAGGTCGATGCCGTGTCAGTTTCAACCGAAAAAGCAGCGCATCATTTTTTACTCCAGGAGCAACATCGATGACCGTCAAAAAAAAGGTTCCTTTCGTCACCTTTCTAACGCGTGTTCGCGATGATTCAGTCCAAGGGCCAAATCCATACCGTTGGGAAGAAAAGACATCCGACGACTACTTTGTCGGCAAGCGCGTCATACTGTTCTCGCTGCCAGGCGCCTTCACCCCGACCTGCTCGACCTACCAACTGCCCAACTTCGAAGAGCTCTATGACGAATTTGAGAAGCTGGGAATTGAAGCGATCTACTGCGTCTCCGTCAACGATGCCTTCGTCATGAATGCGTGGGGGAAGGCCTTGGGGCTGCAGAAGGTCGAGCTCCTTCCGGACGGCTCAGGCGAGTTCACGCGCAAGATGGGCATGCTGGTCGCCAAGGATAATCTCGGCTTCGGTATGCGCTCCTGGCGCTACGCCGCTCTGATCAACAATGGCTTGGTGGAGCGGTGGTTCGAGGAGGAAGGTTTTTCCGACAACTGCGAGACCGACCCCTATGGCGTCTCGTCGCCGCAGAACGTCCTTGAAACGCTGAAGGCCGGCAAATCCGTGACGGCTGCATGATCCAGAAGAGTCAACGTCTCGAAAGGTCCCACTGCACAAGGCCAAGAGTCGCTCGGTAGGAGTTTCACGCTAACCATGCAATCCTCAGCAAGCCTGCTTCAGCGTCAGAAGCAATCGTTCGTTTTGACGCCGCAAATGATGGAGTCAATTCGGCTGCTGCAACTGGCGCATCCCGAACTGCATCAGTTCGTCGAGCAGGAAATCGAGAAGAACCCCTTTCTGGAACATGCATCAAACGATGGCCGGGCGCCGAAGGATACTCCGTCCATTTCGGCCGAAAACCCCCACATCGGGCCGACGACGGGCGGAATATCGGAACGGGCCTCGGAGTGGAAATCAATCCGCGGCAAAAACAATGTCGCAACGGGGGGAAACAATGCTCTCGAAGATACCTGCACGTCCACCGAAACACTGCACGACCATGTCGCTCGTCAGATCGCTCTCAGCGCGTTCGCGCCGCTGGAGCGGCGAATAGCTGGCGAGCTTGCCGGTTATCTGGAAGACAACGGATACATTCAGGTGAACCTTTCGGAACTAGCCGGCAGCCTAAATGTCCGGGAGGCTGACGTGGAACGGGTTCTCGGAACCTTGCAGCAGTTCGATCCACCGGGGATTTTTGCGCGAACTCTCAGCGAATGCCTTGAGATACAATTGCGGCAGCTAGACAGGTTCGACCCGGCGATGGCAGCGATGGTCGCCAATCTTGAAGCGCTAGCGCGACGCGATTTTCAGGCATTGAAGCGCCACTGCGGTGTCGATGAAGACGACCTTCTCGATATGTTGCACGAAATCCGCGCGCTCGATCCCAAGCCTGGAAACCGATTCCAATCCGGAGGGCCTGAAGCGATCATACCCGACGTCTTGGTCCTGCCCTCGCCCGCAGGCGGATGGCAAATCGAACTCAATCCAGACACGCTGCCCAAAGTGCTGATGAACCAAACCTATTTTGCCGAGGTCTCGCGCCTAAGCACGCACAATTCGAAAGATCAGGCATTTCTCAACGAATGCCTCCAAAACGCGAACTGGCTAATCCGCAGCCTTGATCAGCGCGCCAAGACAATCCTCAAGGTCGCGGCTGAAATCATCCGCCAGCAGGACGCCTTTTTGGAACACGGCGTGGACCACCTGCGGCCTCTCAGTCTCAGGACTGTCGCGGATGCGGTCAACGTACACCAGTCGACGGTAAGCCGGGTGACGTCGAACAAATACATGCTGACCCCGCGTGGCGTGTTCGAACTGAAGTATTTTTTCACCGTCGCGATCGCCTCCTTCGAAGGCGGCGATGCGCACTCCGCCGAAGCTGTCCGCCATCGTATCAAGGCGATGGTTACCTTGGAATCGCCCGACGAAGTGCTTTCCGACGACGACATCGCCACCCGGCTCAAGGAAACGGGGATTGACATTGCTCGCCGTACGGTTGCGAAATATCGTGAGGCGCTGAACATCCCGTCCTCCTCGCGACGTCGCCGGGAAAAGCGCGTGTGGCTTCGATGCCAATCAAGCCCGGGCGGCGGCGCCCACGAAAGTGGCTCTTAATCCAATGCGAACCCGTTCTTGACCCGTGCCAAGTGGCTTTGGCCTTCCTCCGGGCCAAAACAGCTTTCGAAATCTCGGCACTCCTGACAACTGGGCGCGGTGCATAGCGAAAAGCCTTCAGCCTCGCAGAGCTTACGATAGAAGTACTTCTTCCATTTCATGTTGTTGGTGTTGCCGGCCGCCAGCGCCGGGAAATGCCTGGCGATCAAGCGGCTGAGCTCGGCGCGATTCAAAAGGCCAAGGTCCTGCCACAGATGGTCATTGCGCAAACTACGCCTGGCGATGATCTTGGCGAAGAGGGTGCTCGCCGGATCGCCTGGCCTGGCATGCCCAATGAGCAGGCAGCGCAGAAGCCCTTCCTCCATATCCGGCTCGGGATCAGTGAGCTTTTCCAGCGCGAAGGCGTTGACGGGCATAGCGGGGAAACAGCGTGTAACGAGATCTCGCAGGTCGGCGCGCGAAAGGCCGGTTGCTTCGGTCACGGTCGCCTTGCCGGCCTCAACCTCCTCCAGCGCGAGGTAGATAACACATGCAAGCACATGCTGGTCGAACGCCGTCGCCTGGTCGGTCGGCGGCCATTGGCTGGTGCTTAAACAGCCATAGTGATGTGCGAACGTGGCGCCGTTCTCCTGGTCTTGTCCCCGGCTCATGCAGCTAGCGTGTCGGCCGCAAGGTGGGTCTGGCAGTTCTTCGGGCAGACGCGGCCGCAGGCACCGCAGCCGATGCAGCGGCCGGCATGGTCGACGATCATGACCATGCGGTTGAGTTCGCCGTCGAAGTCGTCGTCCTCGCCCGCGCAGATGCCCAGGATTTCGCCTGCGCCATCGACGCCATGAAGGTGCATGACCTCGCGCGAGCAGACCTTGAAGCAGCGGCCGCAGCCGATGCAGGTCGCGCGATCGATCGCCGTCAGATAGTGCGGCGTCCATGGAGAGCCGTCGCGGGTGACAAAAGCGCCCGTCATTGTGAATTATCCAACGCCGCGAGCTCTTCCTTTGCCGCATTCAATTCGGCGAAAATCCCGAAGACGTTCCTGGCGACCGTCTTGATCTTGGTCCAGTTGACCGGCAGGTCCTCGGCAAGGCCGTGCAATTCCATCTTGGCGGCTCCCGCGCGCGACTGCAGCTTGCGGACCTTCTTCTGCAACATTTCAAGGTCTGACATGATCCCTTCCTCGCAAGCCGGTTTTCTTACGCTCGCGCCATGTCGGGACGCACTTAGAAGACCGCGACCGCATCGCCGGTTTCGTACTGACCTCGGCGAGTTTTCGAAACGTCTCGAGCCGAACCGTTGATGCCGATGGTGCATGGGAGACGCTACAGCCAGCTTATGCAGTCCCGCGCGGCGGGACGAAGGTCCGTATGTTGCAGCTTCGAGTTCGGCATAAGAGCGGTGGGTCGCAGCGACAATCAAGATCTTGTGCCCGACGTCGACCCGGGGGGTTAGCGCATGCTGGGCGGGAGTCGATTTTGGCGACACCTTTATGCCGGAGATCGCGTATCTGCCGCGGACCCGGCGCGTTGCTTTCCTTCGCTCCATTGGTCGCATCAACCAGAATGTAAATGATCGCGCGGCTGTGGCCTCAGGAGGAAGCCTCAAGCGCCGTGCCGGGAACGCAGGACGAAGCTCATAAAAAATTGTCTCCATCCCGTTCATCGGTTTACTCGAGAGCGCGGCAGGAAGACAGGTCGGCACCAGGCGTGTCGTGGATTCGAAAGATCCGACGAAAGGTTGCGGCCGCGTCAGGAACGGCCCGACAGGATTGCTGGGGAGGCAAGCTGAATTCACCCCGCCTTCAACCGCGTTGCACATTGGTCTCATCCCACCCCTTTGTCAGCTCCAAGGCCTGCCGCTCGAAGAGGCGGCGGTAGATGCCGTCGCGACGGATCAGCGCGGCATGGTCGCCCTGCTCGGTGATGCAACCACGGTCGAAGACAAGCAGCCGGTCGAGTTCGCGCACAGTCGAGAGCCGGTGCGCAATGACGAGCGTGGTGCGCCCGACCATGAGCCGCTCCATCGCCTTCTGGATCAGCACTTCCGATTCCGAGTCGAGGCTCGATGTCGCCTCGTCCAGAATCAGGATCGGGGCATCGGCGAGGAAGGCGCGGGCTATAGCCACACGCTGGCGCTCGCCGCCTGAAAGCTTCACGCCGCGTTCGCCGACCAGCGTAGCGTAGCCGTTCGGCAGGCGCGCAATGAAGTCATGCGCGCTGGCGAGCCGCGCCGCCTGCTCAATGTCGGACCGAGAAGCACCCGGCCGCCCATAGGCTATGTTCTCGGCCAGCGAGCGGTGGAACAGAAGGGGCTCCTGCTGTACGATCGCGATCTGCGATCGCAGCGAGGCCTGCGTCACCCGCGAGATGTCCTGCCCATCGATCAAGATTCGTCCAGCATCCAGGTCGTAAAGCCGCTGGATGAGCTTGACGAAGGTGGTCTTGCCGGAGCCAGAGGGGCCGACCAGACCGACCCGTGCGCCGGCCTCAATCGAAATCGACAAGTCGCTGTAGAATGGCGACCAATGATTGCCGTAGTGGAAATGGACGCTCTCAAAATCGATGTGACCCTTCGTGATCCGGATCGGCTTGGCGCCCGGAACATCCGCCACGTCGGGCGGCTGGCTGTAGGTTTGGACCAATTCCTCCATCTCATTTACAGAGTGCTGGATGTTGCGCACGTGTTTGGAAACATCACGCAAGTAGCCATACAGGACCGTGAAAGACGCGAGCACCAAGGCGATGTCACCTGGAGTAGCTTGGCCGCGTGACCACACAAATAAAGCATAGCCGATCAAAGCCGCTCTCATCGCAAGAAGCATGATTCCCTGGAATGCACCACTGACCGTCCCGCGCACCCAGGTCCGGCGGGTGCGGTGCCGCCACTTGGAGATGACTTTCTCGAGCCGATAATCTTCCCGCACCTCGGCGCCGAAGCCTTTGACCACCGCGTTACAGCTTATCGCGTCCGCGAGGGAGCCGCCAAACCTCGTATCCCAGTTGTTGGCAAGGCTTGCCGCTGGCGCCACATAGCCGAGCGACAGGATAATAATCAGCGCCACATAGCCAACCGAGCCGCAGGCGATGATCAGCCCCATCATCGGCCAGTACCAGCCGAGCAGAACGCTCGAGCCCACGAGCATGATGAGCGAGGGTAACAACGCGAGAAGGATCGTGTCATTGAAGAGGCAGAGCGCCCACATGCCGCGCGTGATCTTACGCACCGTCGAGCCGGCGAAGGTTTTCGCATGCCAATCGGTTGAAAAGCGCTGGACGCGATGGAACGCGTCGCTGGCGATGTCGGACATCATGTTCAGAATGAAGTCATTGATGGCAATGAATGCGACGTTGCGCATGACGACGGCGCCGAGTGTGAGCGCAATCAACATTGAAAAGGCCGCAAGAGCCGCATCCCACACGACGGCGTCGGCTGCCGCTCCTTGGGCGACCGCGTCTACGAGCCGTCCGGAATAGAGCGGCGTCAGGACGTCGAGGAGCGTTGCGACAAGCACCGCGATCATAATGATCGCGAGCCGGACCGGCTGCCTGCTCCAGTGGCGTATGGTGAAGGCGAAAACGTCGCGAAAGGCGGCGCCGCGCAGATCGATGTGAAAACGACGCCTGGCTTTATACGAGCGCACCAGGACGCTCGGCCTCAAGAAACCTGGAATGGAAGGTTTGTGTGAGGACGAAAACTTCGCTCGGAACGAGGGTAGCTGATCTGGACCTGACATGCTGCTTTCTTTCCTTCGTTCCATCGATCGCGATGTCATCCGCGAGATGAATATCGGCCGCGGGCACGCGCTGCCGAGAACCGCAATAGCCGTGCCAAAGGCTCGGAAAGAAGCTCAGAAGAATTTTCTGCATATTCTTCAATGACAAACGAGATCTCAGCAGGGAGCGGGGCGGAACAGCGCCGTGTCGCGCACCCGACAAACCCGACAGGACGCATTGGTCGCGCGGGCATCCGTGGCGAACGGCCGACAGAATTGCTCCTCACGCGAAGCGGAATTCACGCCCGATTCAATGGCGTTGCGCGTTGAACAATTCCCGCGGATGTCGGACATGCGACATAGCAGTGTTGGACCATCATGCTGTTTTGAAATGATTTCCTTCTTTGGCACAGTCCATGCGTAGCTGTTCGCGAACGCGTCCCGGCCTGAAGGAGAAACAGTCCATGATCCAGCACACCGAAAACGCCGTGGCCAAAAGACCGCGCTTTCCCGGGCCGGCTCAAGGCTGGCGCATCAAGTCGGGGCGGGCGGCCGCGCCGGCTCCAAGAAGCGAGCGGGCCGAGTGTGGCGGCGGCAACTCCTTCGGCTAGCCATCATCATGACAGACCGCGCGTGCGCTTTGCGTGATTGCGCTCAGGAGAAGGATCACATCCATGAGGCCCGTTTATCTGGACAACAACGCAACGACACGGGTCGATCCTGAAGTCGTTCAAGCAATGCTGCCGTTTTTTACGGACCAATTCGGCAACCCTTCGTCGAGCCACGATTTTGGTGCTTCCGCCGGGGCGGCGGTGAGAAAGACGCGCCTGCAGGTGCAAACGCTGATCGGCGCGGAGTTCGACGACGAGATCACGTTCACCTCGGGCGGGACGGAAAGCGACAACGCGGCGATACTTTCGGCGCTCGAGGTGATGCCTGAGCGTACTGAGATCCTGACTTCCGCCGTCGAGCATTCGGCCGTGCTGACGCTTTGCGCCCACCTTGAGAAGACGCGCGGCATCAAGGTGCATAGGATCCCGGTGGATCGCCACGGCCGGCTCGACCTCGACAGCTATAAGGCCGCCCTCACCTCGCGCGTGGCGGTCGTCTCGATCATGTCGGCGAACAACGAGACCGGAACGATCTTCCCGGTGGTCGAGCTTGCTGAGTTGGCCAAGGAAGTCGGCGCCCTTTTCCATACCGACGCGGTGCAAGCGGTCGGCAAGCTTGCGATCGACTTGAAATCGGCGGCAATCGATATGCTGTCTCTCTCCGGTCACAAATTACACGGACCGAAAGGGGTCGGCGCACTTTATGTAAAGCGCGGCGTGCGCTTTTCTCCGCTGATCAAGGGGGGGCGCCAGGAGGGCAACCGCCGCGCGGGCACGGAGAATACGCCAGGCATCGTCGGCCTCGGCGTGGCAGCCGATCTTGCCTTGAAATTCATGGACGACGCGAACACACGGGTAAAGGCGTTGCGCGACCGCCTGGAGAAAGAACTTCTCCAGCGCATCCCACACACCTTCGTCGCCGGCGATTTACTAAAGCGGTTACCGAACACCGCAAACATCGCCTTTGAACATATCGAAGGTGAGGGCATACTGCATTTCCTCAATCGCGAGGGCATCGCCTGCTCCTCCGGCTCTGCTTGCGCGTCCGGCTCGCTGGAGCCGAGCCACGTCTTGGTGGCGATGAATATCCCCAATAGCGCCGCACACGGCGCAATCCGTTTCTCCTTTTCGCGCAACAATGGCGAGGAGGACGTCGACCGGGTGCTCGAGGTCATGCCCGGGATCGTTAAGAAGCTGCGAGACCTTTCCCCGTCTTCGCGAGCTAGGTCAGAGGACTTCAATCGGTTCCAGGTCTGGGCGACCACGCAACCCCGACCGCCGTTTCCGGTCAAGGAAAATGCAATGCGCAGTTGTTTCGCTGAAAGCTGTGCCATCGATGTCACCGACATCCTCGCCCGGCTGAAGAGTCTGTCGGCTGCGGAGGAGTTCTTCGCAGTCCTTGGCATCTCTTATGATCCGAAGGTGCTCAATGTCTCACGGCTCCATATCATGAAGCGCATGGGCCAATACCTCGCTGAAGAGGATTTAGCCGGTCTTCCCGACGGGGTGGTCGCCGCGCGGGCGCGTGCGACGTTGGAACGCGCCTATGAGGATTTCGCGACATCCTCGCCACTCACGCACCGGGTCTTCAAGGTGCTCGAAGAGCACGATCCGGACAAACCGGCCACTCGGGACCACACCTTTGTCCCGTTCGATTCGATCTTGAGGCGGTTCGGGACAGAATGAGCGCGACACGGTTGCGACGCGACAATGTCGAAAAGCCGACAAATCCGGTCATCACGACGGCACTTTTCGGAAGAAAACAACATGTCAAAGGGAACAGAGCAACGCAAAACGGTTGGCACGAATGATGCTGCGAAGGAGATGAACGCCAGGGCCGCTTGCGGGTTGGAGCCGAGAAGGACGCAATGCACATTGTAATCTGTATCAAGCAGGTGCCGGACTCCGCGCAGATCCGTGTCCACCCGGTGACGAACACGATCATGCGCCAGGGCGTGCCGACCATCATCAACCCTTACGACCTTTTCGCCCTCGAAGAGGCACTTAGATTGCGCGGCGCCCATGGCGGCGAGATCACCGTGCTTACGATGGGTCCGCCGATGGCAGAAGATTCGCTGCGCAAGGCGCTCACCTATGGCGCCGACCGCGCGGTACTCTTGACCGACCGCTGTTTTGCCGGCTCCGACACGCTGGCGACCTCCTTCGCGCTTTCTCGGGCAATCGTGAGAATAAGCGAGACCTTCGGCGCGCCGGACATCGTCTTCGCCGGCAAGCAGACGATTGACGGCGATACCGCCCAAGTCGGGCCCGGCATCGCCAAGCGCCTCGGCCTCGTGCAGTTCACCTATGTGGCCAAGATCGCCTCTATCGATCTTGATGCGCGCGAGATCACTGTCAAGCGCCGTTCGGAAGGCGGTACACAGATGCTGAGAAGCAGGCTGCCTTGCCTTATCACAATGCTGGAAGGCACCAACGAAATCCGCAGGGGCTCGCTCGACGATGCCATGCGCGCCGCGCGCAGCCACATCGTGAAGTGGAGCGCGGCCGAAGCTGGCATTGAGGACCTCAACAAATGCGGCCTGCGCGGCTCGCCGACGGTCGTCAAGCGCGTTTTCGCCCCTACCACGCGGGCGGAAAAGGCGACGCAGATCGACATGACCGACAAGTCGCAGCATGACCTCGCTGACGAACTGATCGCCGCAATCTTCACCCGCCAGCCACCGCTGGAACACGAACTCGCCTTCGACGGCGGCCAGTGACGGCAAGGAGAGAGATGTTGAACGCGAACCGCGAAGCCCCTCCTTCCGCCGGACGTGCCGGCATCAAGAAGGAATTGCCTGAGCACTTTAGGGACTATCGGCATGTCTGGGTTTTCATCGAACTGGAACGCGGCGAGGTCCATCCCGTCTCCTTTGAACTGATTGGCGAAGGCCGCAAGCTCGCCGACAAGCTTGGCATCCAGCTTGCGGGAATCGTGCTCGGACCGCCGGGTGAGGCCACCCAGCATGCCGTTGCCGAGGCCTTCGCTTACGGCGCCGACCTTGTCTACCTCGTCGAGGCACCGCTGCTTGCCGACTATCGCAACGAGCCTTTCACCAAGGCGATGTCGGATCTGGTCAATACCCACAAACCGGAGATCCTGCTTCTCGGTGCGACCACGCTCGGCAGGGATCTCGCTGGCTCAGTAGCGACGACCTTGCTGACAGGGCTCACTGCCGACTGTACCGAACTCGATGTGGATGTCGACGGTTCGCTCGCCGCGACCCGTCCGACTTTCGGCGGTTCCTTGCTATGCACGATCTATACGCTCAACTACCGGCCGCAGATGGCTACGGTACGACCGCGGGTTATGGCCATGCCACCGCGGACGGATAAGCCGGTCGGACGAGTCATCCGGCACAAGCTGTCGATGACCGAGGAAGAGATCATCACCAAGGTCCTTGGCTTCAACCTCGATCGCCAATCGGCAAAGGCAAATCTCGCTTACGCCGACATCGTGATTGCCGGAGGCCTCGGCCTCGGCTCAGCGGAGAATTTGCAGCTTGTGAAGAATCTAGCGCGGGCAATCGGCGCCGAATATGGCTGTTCGCGCCCGCTGGTCCAGAAGGGCTGGATGCCGGCCGATCGGCAGGTTGGCCAAACGGGCAAGACCATTCGGCCAAAGCTTTACATAGCGGCCGGGATTTCCGGCGCCATTCAGCATCGGGTTGGCGTGGAGGGGGCTGATCTGATCGTAGCCATCAACACCGACCCGAACGCCCCGATCTTCGACTTTGCCCACCTCGGCATCGTCACCGATGCGATCCGTTTCCTGCCGGCATTGACGGAAGCCTTCACCCGGCGGCTGTCGCCGCACAGCCACGACAAGCTTGCGAGCTAAGGGAGACGGCCATGATCGAGGAAGAATTCGACGCGATCGTCGTCGGGGCCGGTATGTCGGGAAACGCGGCTGCCTACACTATGGCAAGCCAGGGCCTGACGGTGCTGCAGTTGGAGCGCGGCGAGTATCCGGGCTCCAAGAATGTGCAGGGCGCCATCATGTACGCCGACATGTTGGAGCAAATCATCCCGGATTTCCGGAATGATGCGCCTCTGGAGCGGCATCTGGTCGAGCAGCGATTCTGGGTGATGGACGACACCTCCCACACCGGGATGCAGTATCGGTCGGATGATTTCAACGAGGCGAAGCCCAATCGCTACACGATCATCCGCGCCCAATTCGACAAGTGGTTTTCGCGCAAGGTGCGCGCGGCCGGCGCGACGGTTCTGTGTGAGACGACGGTGACCGAACTCGTCCGCAATGCCCAAGGTAAGGTGATCGGCGTGCGCACCGACCGGGCTGGCGGGCCGATCTACGCGGACGTCGTCGTGCTCGCGGAAGGTGTCAACGGACTGCTCGGTACACGGGCCGGCCTGCGCAAGATGCCGAAGCCAGAAAGCGTGGCGCTCGCTGTCAAGGAAATGCACTTCCTACCCGATGAGGTCATTGAGCAGCGGTTCGGCCTCCAGGGCGACGAAGGCTGCGTGATCGAAGCGGCAGGTACGATCTCCCGCAGCATGGCCGGACTTGCCTTCCTCTACACCAACAAGGAGTCAATCTCTCTCGGCATCGGCTGCCTCGTCTCCGATTTCGCCCAGACTATGGAGAGCCCTTACGTCCTCCTCGACGCCTTCAAAAACCATCCTTCGATCCGGCCGCTGATCGCGGGCTCGGAAGTCAAGGAGTATTCCGCGCATCTCATTCCCGAAGGTGGCTACAAGGCAATTCCGCAGCTCTTCGGCGACGGTTGGGTCGCGGTCGGCGATGCCGCCCAACTGAACAACGCTATTCACCGCGAGGGTTCGAACCTTGCCATGACTTCCGGTCGCATCGCGGGCGAGGCAATCATCGAGATCAAGGGCCGCAACCAGCCGATGACCAGGAGGAACCTTGCCCTCTACAAGACTATGCTGGACAAGTCCTTCGTACTCAAAGACCTGATGAAATATAAGGACATGCCGGCCCTGATACACACCAATTCCCGCAATTTCTTCATGACTTACCCGCAGTTGATGTCGCAGGCCGCGCAGAACTTCATGCGAGTCGACGGCACCCCTAAGATCGAGAAGGAAAAGGCGACCACTGCTGCCTTCATCAAGGCGCGTTCGCGCTGGGGGCTGATCAGCGATGTGGTCCGCCTGGCACTTGCGTGGCGCTGAAGGAGAAACAGGATGACCATCGCCGTGACGAAGCTACGCGTCGAAGAGAAGCTTTACCAGAATCGCTATCTGGTCGATCCGGGCCGCCCGCATATCAAAGTGCAACCCCACGAGAGGCCGAGCGCGAACCTGCTCGCGCTGACACACATCTGCCCCGCTAAGTGCTATGAGCTGAACGACAAGGGCCAGGTGGAAACCACTCCCGACGGCTGCATGGAATGCGGCACCTGTCGCGTGCTGTGCGAGGCCAGCGGTGAGATCGTGTGGAATTACCCGCGCGGCGGCTTCGGGGTCCTCTTCAAGTTCGGATGACTGGCACAAAGAGCGAGAATGAGAGGTTCGCAATTGCGGTCAACATCCGTCAACATCGTTCGCAATTACCGAAAAGCTGAAAATACTATGTTTCTTTACTCAAAATACAAGAAAGGGCTCGGGAGGAGCACCTTGGACAACCCTTGAGGTGTTTGCATGGCTCACATGCTTCGAGATCAGGTCGGTGAAATTGCATCTCGGAACACCCCGCCTGAACCTGCGGTCGAAGCAGTGCGCAATGCGGACAGCTTGCTCAGGGGAATCTACGAGATATCCAAGGTTCTGACTGCCCCGGCCCGGCTGGAGATTACGCTTGCCAATGTCGCGAATGTCCTCTCCTCGTTTGTGCAAATGCGTCGTGGTGCAATCGTCGTCCTGGACGCTGAAGGTCAGCCGCAGATTAGCGCAACTAGCGGCGGCACTGTGCCTCAATCAGGCGCCGGCAGCGTCGTACCCCAGGCCGTAATAGACAAGATCGTCGCTACCGGAGTGCCGATCGTCATACAAGACACACGCACGTCTGAGCTATTTCAGGCTGATCCTCAATCGAGCAGCGATACGACCGCAACTGCCTTTATCGGTGTCCCGCTAAAGGCAGAGGAAAAGATCTTCGGGGCACTGTCGATTGACCGCGTCAGGAACGGTACCACCAGGTTCTGCTACGAGGAGGACTTACGCTTCCTGGCCATGGTCGCCAATCTGGTCGGCCGGACCATCCGCCTCCATCGCACTTTAAGCACAGCTCGTCAGCCACTTATCGAGCAACCGAGACCAGAGGAGTCGCTCGACGAGGATAGGACCCGTTCGGCCCCGCGTCCGCATGTCAAGATCGACGGAATCATTGGAGAAAGTCCCGCACTCAAGCAGGTGCTCGAGATCGTCTCGGTCGTGGCCAGGACCAATTCCACCGTGCTTCTGCGAGGCGAAAGCGGTACCGGCAAGGAGTTCTTTGCACAGGCCATCCATAAGCTTTCACATCGAAGTGAGAAATCCTTCGTCAAATTGAACTGCGCCGCACTGCCCGAAAGTGTTTTGGAATCGGAGCTCTTCGGGCACGAGAAGGGCGCCTTCACCGGGGCTATCCTGCAGCGCGCCGGCCGGTTCGAATTGGCGAATGGCGGAACCCTGCTGCTTGATGAAATCGGCGAGATTTCGCCTGCCTTTCAAGCCAAGCTGTTGCGCGTCTTGCAGGAAGGAGAACTGGAGCGAGTGGGCGGCACCAGGACCCTAAAGGTTGATGTGCGGCTCATATGCGCCACCAATAAGGACCTCGAGGCGGCTGTCCGGAATGGAGAGTTCAGGGCCGACCTTTATTACCGCATCAATGTGGTGCCAATAGTCCTGCCTCCCCTCAGAGAACGGCCGGGCGATATTCCACGCCTTGCGAAAGCTCTCCTCGACCGATTCAACAAGGAGAACCATCGCGATCTTGCCTTCACGCCGTCGGCGCTTGACCTGATCTCGCAATGCTATTTCCCTGGCAACGTGCGTGAGTTGGAGAATTGTGTGCGACGGACGGCTACACTTGCGCGTTCAACGACAATAACTCCGTCGGATTTCGCCTGCCAGAACAGCCGGTGCCTTTCTTCGCTTCTGTGGAAAGGAGTCGCCCGTTCACATGGCGGCTATGCCGTCGACGAGTCCGCACGTGGCAATATGATGCCGGTTGCATCGCCGCTGCCTGCCCCGCGAGTCGGCGCCTCACAGGATGAGGCATCGCCCGGCAAGACCTGCGACCCCAACCATCCCGCCTGCCCTGCAATGAACCCGCGTCTGACGGAACGCGACCGGCTGATCGATGCGATGGAGAAGGCCGGCTGGGTTCAGGCCAGGGCGGCTCGTGTCCTCGGTCTCACGCCGCGCCAGGTCGGCTATGCTTTGCGCCGGCATCGTATCGCAGTGAAGAAGTTCTAAACGTCATTGATGACATCACATTTGGGGTACGGTTGCTCCCCGCAACGGACGTAACTGAGACAACACGGTACGTTTCGCGACCACGTTTTGTTGTTGTCGGGGACCTGACAAACCCGTGTCGCAGGAAACTGACACAATTGGGCACAAAAGGCCGACGTAAGAGCCAACATAACGGATAAAGACCGCTTTTCGAGTTGGCATATCTCTTGCGCTCTGAAGTGCGATGTTCACACCACGCACGGAGCCGGTCGATGTCCGCACCGATGATTTCGCCACAGGACCTTTCCGGCACGACATTCTTCGATCAGTCGCCGGCGAGAGCGAAATCCACTGGTTGCGCATCTTCATCCTGCGGCTCCTCCGCAAAACCGCACGAGATGGACACAGCTGTCTGGGAGAAGATCAAGGATCATCCCTGCTTTTCAGAGGAAGCGCACCACTATTTCGCGCGAATGCATGTGGCGGTCGCCCCGGCGTGCAATATCCAGTGCAACTACTGCAATCGCAAATATGACTGCGCCAACGAAAGCCGGCCCGGGGTCGTCTCGGAAAGACTGACGCCCGACCAGGCGCTGCGCAAGGTGATCGAGGTCGCCAACGAAGTGCCGCAGCTTTCCGTACTTGGCATCGCCGGACCGGGCGATGCCTGTTACGACTGGAAGAACACAAGGGCGACATTTGAACGGGTCGCCAAGGAAATCCCCGATATCAAGCTGTGCATCTCCACCAACGGGCTCGCGCTGCCAGACCACGTCGCCGAGCTTGCCGAAATGAATGTCGATCACGTGACGATCACCATCAACATGGTCGACCCGCAGATCGGTGCCAAGATCTACCCGTGGATCTTCTATGATCACCGCCGTTATACCGGCGTCGAGGCAGCCACGATCCTGCACGAACGACAGATGTCGGGGCTGGAGATGCTGACGGCGCGCGGCATCCTCACCAAGATCAATTCGGTAATGATCCCCGGGGTAAACGACGAGAACCTGATCGAGGTGAATAAATGGGTCAAGGAGCGCGGCGCGTTCCTGCACAATGTCATGCCGCTGATTTCCGACCCGGCACACGGTACGCATTACGGCCTGAGCGGGCAGCGCGGGCCCAAGGCAATGGAGCTGAAGGCCCTTCAGGATCGTCTCGAAGGCGGCGCCAAGCTGATGCGCCACTGCCGGCAGTGCCGGGCCGATGCTGTCGGCCTGCTCGGCGAGGATCGCGGCCAGGAATTCACGCTCGACCGGCTTCCCGACAAGGTCACCTACAACGCCAGCAAGCGCGAGACCTATCGGGCGGTGGTCGCGCGCGAGCGGGGCGATCGCATGGCGGCCAAGAGCGAGGCGCTCGGGATGGTGAAGACCGCGAGCTCCGGCAAGTCGCTTCTTGTCGCGGTAGCGACCAAGGGTGGCGGCCGCATCAACGTGCATTTCGGCCATGCGAAGGAATTCCAGGTTTATGAGGCCTCGCCGAAAGGGATCAGCTTCGTCGGTCATCGCAAGGTCGAGCAGTATTGCCTCGGCGGCTGGGCCGAGGACAAGAGTCTCGACGGCCTCATCTCTACGCTCGAAGGCGTAGACGTCTTGCTGTGCGCGAGAATTGGAAATTGCCCAGAGGATCGACTCAAGGAAGGCGGCATCCGAGCAACGGATGCTTACGGGTATGACTACATCGAGACCGCCATCGGCGCGCTTTACGCCGCCGAATTTGGGGGCGAGCCACTGGCGGCGACGGCCTGAGCCGTCTCATTCCAACCGAACCGGAGTTGAAAATGGCCTTTAAGATCATCGCTTCCCAATGTACCCAGTGCGGCGCTTGCGAGTTTGAATGCCCTTCCGGAGCGATCAAGTTCAAGGGCGAGGCCTACGTGATCGATCCGAAAAAGTGCACCGAATGCGAGGGGGCCTTCGAAACGCAGCAATGCGCCTCGGTATGTCCGGTGTCGAAGACTTGCGTCCCCGCCTGAACCTCCATTTCGGCCACCGACACGGTCGAGGCGCCTGCGCCCGGACCATTGATCCGCTGTTGAAAAGCTGCAGCCGCGAGAAAGGAACGGCCATGAGCCTCGGACGCGAACAGGAGATCGAAATCCGTTCACCCCCGCGATTCATGCCGGGTGAGCGGGTCCGTGCCACACGCCACATAAAAAATGACGGCACCTATCCTGGCAAGGAGATCGGCGAAAACCTGGTGCGCAAGGGCGACGAGGGCTATGTGCGCGACATCGGCACCTTTCTCCAGCAGTTCTACATCTACGCGGTGGAATGGGTCGATCGCGGCACCGTCGTCGGCATGCGTGCGCGTGAACTCATGAGCCTTGAGACGGCTGGGATTGCTTGCACTGCCGAAATCGGCGCTGGGTTTGACGAAGGAACGGCCGGATGAAGGTAATGATCCGCAGGACCGGTGCTGGCTTGTCGGCATATATTCCCAAAAAGGATATCGAAGAGCCGATCATCAAGGTCGACAACGAACACTTATGGGGTGGAGCTGTGACGCTGAAGAACGGCTGGCGGTTAGTCCTGCCCGACCTTCCGCGGGATACGCCTTTGCCGATTACCGTGGACGCAAGGAAGATTTCCGACGAGGGCTGACCTTCGGGTTGACACAAAGAGAGCGGCAAAGGGATACGAGCATGAACACAATGACCTCGGGCCATCTCGTCGTCATTCGGGACAGTTTTGCCGAAAGGCAGCTTGACCTTTTGAAGAAAGCGCTCGCGGCCGATGAGGTCATCCCCTATCTCGGCCCGGGTCTGCTTGAGATCAGCTCCGCGGAACCGCTTGTACCGCATACCCCCGAAGCCGTTGCCGCAGCGCTCAACAAGCGGACGCCGGCCCCTTCGAAAATTCGCACCAACATGTGGTCGGTTGCGCAGTATATCGAACAGCGCCGGCACCGCCGGACGCTTCAAGTTTGGATGGCCGAAATATTCGCGGCCCCGGTGGTGCCGACCATCTTGCATGCCTGGCTAGCAACGCTGCCGCTCTCGGTGATCGTCGACAGTTGGTACGACGGTGCCATGCGCGCGGCCTTAATACAGACCCGCCGAACGGACGTCGTCGAAATACAGGGCGTCTCTCGAGCGCTCGAGATCGGCGAAATTTGGACGAAAGCCTACGATTTGTCCGGGATATTACTCGAATCCGCACCAGCGGCGAAGACGGTTCTTTACGCCCCCCACGGCGGTGCCAGGCCGGCCGCAAACTTCCTCGTCGCAGATTCCGACTACGTTGAAGTGCTGAGCGAAATCGACATCCAGACGCCGATCCCTGACCTGGTGAAGGAACGGCGAGCCAGCCGTGGTCTTTTCTTCCTCGGCTGCCGCTTCAACGATCAGATGCTGCGCACCTATGCCCGACAGATCATGAAGCGCTCCAATGGCCCACATTTTGCGGCAATCGATACAGCAACGCTGACCAGGAACGAGCGTCGCTTCCTTGCGGAAAGCGCAATCACGGTCATTGACATGCCGACGGGTCAAGCCGTTGCCCGTCTCGTCGGACTGGGCGAGACATTGCATGAAGCCAAAAGGGCGATCGTTTGAGCCATTCCCAGGGTCTCAACAGCAATTGCCGAAAAGGTAAAACGGGCAATTGACTTCCGGGTTTTTCAAGAACTCCGAGAGGCGCTACTGTTTCGAGCCAGCGCTGAAAAAGCTGCGACGGTTTCATTCCAGCTGCAGCGGATATGCTGTTCGATGCTGCGGCTAAACACGGCGGCGACGAGCTCGAACCAGCCGAGCAGAGCATCGTCTGGCGCCAAGGTCGGCGGTGCGGAACGCGCATACTGAAGTATTGTCGCGGCGAGCGGTCGCAGCTGATCGGTTCACTTGGGGGCAAAAGCCGTGCGCGCGGCACGATGATCAGGACCGGGTTGCGGTCGATGCCAATTGAGCTTAGGCCAAGCGTGCTCACCGCATTAAGCGGTCGTGCCACTGCCATTCCAGAGCGTCAGGGATGACGCGCTGCGCAACAGCTTGGGGCTTTGCAGACGCAAGGCTACGACGGTTGATCGCTTTTCACGGATGTGGAAGAGCGCCTAAAATGCACGAACGGGGAGCGTCGGCAGCGTCTGGAGGAGCGTCTGACGCTCGCCTGCCCCACGGGCGGCTGGTGTCAATCAACCGCGCCGCGTCCATTGCCGAGGCGGCGGGTGCCGAGGCGGGATTGAGCGCACCTGAAGAGCTTGGCGGCGACAAACCACTTGCCGACTACCAGCCCACACGCTCCTAGTGGGTTTGTGCCCGAATGAACTCCCTCGGGAAGCGCATTCTGAGCGCTGGCGCGGTAATGCGGTGATGCGGCGATAGCCATAGGTGGTGCTCGTCGACCAAAGGGCGAACGAGCGGCAGCAGCCCTGCATCCTGGGGTTTGACAAACGACAAGCGAGATACGCTTCCAGTCCGAATACCTCCTGGCCCAAGCAGTTCGCAAGTCTCGCTGCCTGATCAGCACTCCGCCTATCCGCGTCCAGGCGTTGCAACAGATTCTTCAAAGAAATTCATAGGCTCTTAGCACCCCCAAAACGCTGGGAATGGTAAGCAAACATAAATTGGTCGGAACCTGTCGCATCTGCTGAGAACGCCAAATGACAAAGTCAGCAGGAGTGCTCAGTCTTTCAATGTGGCTTGATACTGACCAATGATGACACTGGTCGGTCGCCTACGGACGGCAGCGCATTATGATCGCCTTCGAATCCTAGGCCTTAGCGCGCGAGCGGACACGCAAGCCGGCGGCTATCTGGTCACCGTGCGGTGAAGGGGCAGATCACAATGGGCACGAACAATGCGCCGCTTTCGCCGGAGGACGTCGAACGCTTCGGACCTGATCCCCTTACCCGCTTCCGCACCAATCTGGCGTCGGTTGAAGAGCGCATCACGCTTGCTTGCGCACGGGCCGGGCGCCACCGAGCCTCCGTGCGGTTGCTGCCGATCACCAAGACGGTGCCGGCCCATATCCTGCGATATGCCTTCGACGTCGGCATCAGCACCTTCGGCGAGAACAAGATCCAGGAGGCAATGTCAAAGTGCGAGGCGCTTCACGATCTCGCCATCGACTGGAGCATCGTCGGACATCTGCAGACCAACAACGCCAAATATCTGACCCGCTTCGCGCGTGAGTTTCATGCGCTCGACAGCCTGCGGCTCGCCGACCTTCAGAACACGCGGCTGGAGCGCGAAGATCGCTTCCTCGACGTCTATGTGCAGGTCAACACGTCTGGCGAAGACAGCAAGTTCGGCCTCCATCCGAACGCACTGCTGCCCTTCGTGGAGACGCTCGATCAGCTTCCCCGCCTCCGGCCATGCGGGTTGATGACGCTTGCGCTGTTTTCCTCCGACATGGCCAAGGTGCGGCCTTGCTTCATTCTGCTGCGCCGGCTGCGGGACAAAGCCGTGAAGCACAACGCCGCGCTGACCGGGCTCTCCATGGGCATGACCGGAGACTTCGAGGAAGCCATCGAGGAAGGCGCCACTGTCGTGCGCGTCGGTCAGGCCATCTTCGGCAAGCGGCCGACGCCTGACGGCCACTACTGGCCGGGTTTCGCCCCCACCGATCGAGGAATTGAACCATGATTTTTCGCAAACGGCCTGTCTGCTTTTCCGATCACCCCCGCCGATCGTTCCGGCCGGGTCAAGATTTACGCATTGGGGAAACTGGTCAGCCGACTGATCGCGGCTGAGGTTGCCTCCATCGGCCTGCCAGCCCACGCAATCACGCGACGCAAGCGGCCTTTCTGAGCGTCCTGCCCAAGCTTATGGCCAAATTGGGCGGATTTCGACATCGCCGCCGCGCACTGTTCCTATGGCTACGACCTGCTTTGCATTGAGGATCAGGGCAAGCTCGTCTCGAATTCCATCTTCGGGGCACAGCACGCCGCATGTATGCGTCCCTCTCTTCTGTTTGGGCTGACTGAACAAACTTGCATCCGGTCGGACACGCAGTCCAACCAGGATGCGCGCATCCACATCAAGCCCCATGAAGGCGAAGAAAATCCTCATACATCGCTTGCAACCCGGCACCAAGAGACGTTTTGGCTTTCCAGCCAAGCTTATGCAAACGCGTTACGTCCAGTAACTTGCGCGGAGTACCGTCTGGCTTCGTCGTGTCGAATACCAGATTGCCCTCCCAGCCGACCGCCGCCTTGACGAGTTCCGCCACCTCGCGAATTGTGACATCCTCGCCAACGCCAACATTAATCAGGGGCGCGGTGTCGGGGGCTGTCAAGGCGTCAAAAGCCGAATCTGGCAGGCCAAGTAGGAACGCAATGGCATCGCCTACATCCGACGAATACATAAACTCTCGCCGAGGCTTTCCGGATCCCCAGACCTCAACCGAGGAGTCGCCGTTTATTTTAGCTTGATGAAAACGGCGTATTAGAGCAGGCAGAACGTGGGAATTTTCGGGCTGATAATTATCGCCGGGACCATATAAGCTGGTCGACATCAACGCGAGATAGCGCGTCTGGTACTGCCGGTTAAAAGACCAACATGCTTCGACTCCGGCGATTTTTGCCAAAGCGTAGGGACGATTCGTCGCTTCAAGCGGACCGGTTAGAAGGTATTCCTCCCGTATCGGCTGCGGGCAGTCGCGTGGATAGATACACGAGGAGCCAAGAAAAATCATCCGTTCGACGCCGGAAGCGTAAGCGGCATCAAAAACACTGAGTTGAATCGCCAGGTTGTTATGAAGGAAATCGACGGGGGAGCTAGCGTTCGCCACTATACCACCAACCTTTGCGGCGCACATAACGACGTAATCAGGCCGCTGCGACATGAAGAACCTGCGCGTCTCGCTCCGGTCAAATAAATCCAGTTGGTCGTGAGTACGTGTTATTATCTCATAGGATCCTAACGCCTCGAGGGCACTCATTGTGGCGGATCCAACAAGGCCGCGATGGCCTGCTACATAGACTTTCTTCATCTTTTTGTTTCCCATGTGATAACGCTATGGACGCTCCTTAAGAACGCAACCGTAACGCTGACAACAAGCCAGCATGGCGCCGCCGTTGTCATCATAACTCTCGTGGACTGTATGAATAATAACCCTGCGCCATCAGCAATGCGTCGCGCTCTGCCATGCGCAAATCTTCCCGAACCATCTCCCTAACCAATTCAATGAAGGAGATTTTTGGCTCCCACCCAAGTTTTTCTTTGGCCTTCCGGGCATCGCCGAGAAGTGTCTCGACTTCTGCAGGACGAAAATAACGGGGATCTACTTTTACGATCAAAGCTCCCGTCTTTGCATCGTACCCCTCTTCGTCGACCCCTTCCCCAACCCAACGAACACCAATGCCGAGTTCAGCGGCCGCGACGGTGACAAATTCGCGCACCGAATGTTGCTCACCGCTAGCGATCACAAAGTCTTCAGCTTGCTCCTGCTGAAGCATCAACCACTGCATCTGGACGTAGTCTCGAGCGTGCCCCCAATCGCGCCGAGCATTAAGGTTTCCCAAGAATAGAGTCGGCTGCATTCCAAGCTTAATCCGAGCCAGGGCGCGCGTGATTTTTCGCGTTATAAATGTTTCTCCGCGCACGGGTGACTCATGATTAAATAAAATGCCGTTACATGCGTACAAATTGTAAGCTTCTCGATAATTTACGGTGATCCAGTGAGCATACAATTTGGCAACAGCGTAGGGTGATCGGGGGTAGAACGGTGTCGTCTCGGTCTGTGGCGTTTCCCGCACCAGCCCGTAGAGCTCAGACGTCGAGGCTTGGTAGTAGCGCGTATGCTCGACGAGCCCCAGGATCCGAATTGCCTCGAGGATACGCAGCGCACCCAACGCGACCGAGTTCGCGGTGTATTCTGGTTGTTCAAAGGAAACTGCAACGTGGCTCTGAGCTGCCAGATTGTAAATTTCGTCCGGCTGAACCAGTTGGATGACGCGCGTAAGGCTGGACGAGTCTGTCAAGTCCCCGTGGTGAAGTGTAAGATCAACGCCACTTTCATGAGGATCATGATAGAGATGGTCTATACGGCCCGTATTGAAAAGAGACGATCGTCTTTTTATCCCATGCACAGAATAGCCCTTTTCCAAAAGCAATTCTGCGAGGTAGGAACCATCTTGCCCCGTGACCCCGGTGATTAAAGCGACTTTTCTCTTTGACAAGCTTGAATCCTTTTGATTTTGACGCGCCGAAGAAAATGCTCGCCTGCGGCGGGATTGCGTGGCGAGAAAGGGGCGCATTGGGCAGGGCGAACGGGGCCTCTGCGCGAAGGCAAGGGAGAGTTCGAGCCGGATGCCAACCCCTTCATGGGGTCGGGGAACGGTCGAAAGAGTTATCAATCAAGATCAAACGACGCGGGTCATTCAAATCGAATTCGATAATTCGTGGCGCGAAGAGGCGGGCATAGCGGGAGAAGGCGCTAGTCGGAGGAAAGCGAATTACAGTGTCGCATCTACCGAGGAGGTACATATCAACGAGAGCGGAAACACCCCCGTCAGTGCCCAGTGCTGCACTGTTTAAGGGGCCGGCCTGATCCGCTTTGAAGCGTTTTGGGACGGTGAAAAGTTCGGGAAATACGCCCGACAAGTGATCAACAACCTGGGCGCTGTCTGTACACAAGAACACCCTTACAGGCCTTGGATGCGGTTGCGCTTTGGCCATGCGAATGGCAGTGCATACCTGCTCTAAGGCAACCTTTGGATCAGCCCAGTAAGGTGCGTGATCCATAATCTCTCCGCCGTTGCCGTGGCGGACATGGACCCCAATTATGCTGTGCCCGGCAAAGTGTTCCTGGTAGAGCGCTTCAATCCGATCCTCAATTTCGGCCCTCGGTCTGATGCTCCGAAATATCATTCGCTCGGCTTGCTCATCGCAGCGCCACATCAAGCAAGCATCACACACTACCGTGTTGGCTTCACAATCATCTTGGCCCTGAAAAAGATCCTTAAGCTCGTCGCGTTCTTGGAAAATCTGTTCATCCGGACGGTACACGCAGTCGATGGATGGCTTGTTCCACCACGACGGGAAGAAGGGACCGGGGAATGAGACGTGGTTGATCTCGTCACCGCAAATGACCCGTACACCACCGATCTCTTCAATTGGCTTGAAGAAAGCCGGAAAGGCATTCGCAAACGGATTGTCGAGGTAACAAGAGCCGCGCCAATCTATTGCTAAAGCCCGTCCCGTCCGATGTGCGTATTCCCATGCCGACGCGAGAGACCACAGGCAATCACCGAGACCCTCGCGCCGTCGAGAAACAACGAACCGATCCATCCTTGAGCCATCAACAAGCATCTAAATTGCCTTTTTCCAAAACACCACAAACCTCAGCTTTGCTGCTGCCTTTGAGGCAAGCGCCTGCGCATTCGGGGGAGCTTGTCGTGCTGCGCCGATGCGATGTAGCTTGCGTCGATCGAGGAAGTGCCTGGCCGCGATGGACGCGCGCCTAGGCTGGAATTCGGCGCACACCAGAAAATGCTCTTCGGAGCCAACGCAAACATCAACGACTTTCCCTAACGGCTTACATCCTTTGAATTCATTCTATGCAACGTGCCGCAACATCCGTAAAATCGTCTGTTTCGATGAAACGCATCCACGCCATGGATGGTTAATGACATGGGTTCCAGCGCGTTGACCTGAACGTTGCGCGTCACTGCTAATCCCAGGGGAACCTTACGGCGGCAGCACGCAGCATGACCCAAGTCAGCCGGCCATGAGCGCGGCCGCGACGACGATCCCGATGATGTCCTCCGTGTGCGGCCAAGAAGATTGAGCTTGTCCCAAGACGCTTCGTCTGTAGTACACCCCTCCGCCGAAAACGGATATTTGCCGAACGGTTTAAGGACGGGGCTGTCGCGGAGAGACTCGCCGGACCGTTCACCACTTGGGCTGGCGCTCGGCGGCAGGCCGGCCGACCGCGCCGTTATCCGTCCCAGGATTGACAAGCGGTTCGCCCGGCAGAGTTTATCGCGCAAGCGGCGCACTCTTGCGTCGGCGTTCTCTCGCTCGCCGATCTCACCGGCGAGCGCTTCGTTCGAGCGCTGGAACTCCGCCGTGCGCAGTTCAAGGCGATGCTCCAGTTCCGCATTCAGGAGCACAAGCACTTCGCCGCTGCCGGATCGCCCGCCGTCGGACAATGATGAAAGCGAAGAATCCCACGAGAACGAGGGCAAGCAGCGTAGTCAGCGGGCTGTCATGACCGTCGAGGAGATTTCGGTGTTGGCGTGAACGACATGCGCCAGCCCGGAACTGCTTTGCCGAGTTCTCCGAAACCGCAACGAAACCGGCTGATCGACTCTCAGGACTTGCGGTCACCAGGTTGCCGCCGCGGCGGGAAAAGTGGCACCGCCTCGGAAAGTTGCGCCCGGTAACTGTAGATGATCGCGAGCGGTTTGAGTCCCCCTTTTTTGGAAAGCGGTGAGAGAGCGCCAAAACGCCATTGGGACACGCTCATGGCCAGAACCACGCCGCGCTCATCGCTCGTGAACACCACGGAGCCGCACTCCAGCCAACGCGACTCGACCCGGTCGAGCTACACCTTCACCACAATCACACCGAGCGGCCCCTCCGGCCCATCGAACCGGCTCGACAGATAGGGCCCAGGCCGCGCTAACCGGTGCCGAGCGTATGTTGCATCGCCGCGCTATCCGCCACCGCCTCGGTGAAGTGGTGGCGAAACCGGTAAACACTGCCGACGAAACTGGTCGGCTCGCCGGCATTGCTCGCAGCAGCCGCTATGCCCTAACGTTTAAGAAACCGGCATGGCGCGCGATGGCGCGAAGCTTGTCATCAAGCGCGGCTTCGTTGGCAGGTGCTCGGACTGCGAAGCATCTCCTGAACCGCATCGTCGCGTGGGAGGACCAGCGGAATCACTCCCTGCTTCTCGACCTTCCCTTTCAAACTGGTCGGCTGCAAGCGGGAACCCGGCAAGAGCACGGTCGCGCAGGGCATCCGCTCTGGTGCCGGCGATGCGGCCCGTTGCAAAGACGACGAGCAGAGCGACCGCACAAAGAATTGCAAGCCAGAGAGGGCGCGCTGGAAGGCGCCCTTGCCAATGTCTTCTTCTGCCATCGCATTCTTCAGACCGACCATTAACGAACCATAGTGCGGAATTCCGCCAGAAGGGAAAGCGATCCGTGCGGAAAACCACACAATCTTGCTGCGCAATTGTAGAAAGTACCTGAGATCCCGGCGATTTCGAGGTTTTCTTGGCTTGGCACGGCTCTTGCGCCAAGAACGCAGCAGCGTTCGACCGGAGCGCCGCGATGGGAGAAGCCGCGGGAAGAGAGGAAGAGCCCGCCCCAAACCGGTCAGGGAGAGGAAACTTACATGTTGACCCCGCTGGCCCCCAGCGCAAACCGCGCACGCCGCAAGACCTTTTGTGCCAAGCCTTACGTACAGGTGCTTGTCGCAATCATTCTCGGAGTTGCAGTTGGCCATTTTTATCCGCAAATCGGAGAAAACCTGAAGCCGCTCGGCGATGCCTTCATCAAGCTCGTCAAGATGATCATCGCGCCCGTTATTTTTCTGACCGTGGCGACTGGGATTGCCGGCATGAGCGATCTTCAGAAGGTCGGCCGTGTTGCCGGCAAGGCGATGGTCTATTTCTTCACCTTCTCGACGCTCGCGCTTATCGTCGGGCTCATCGTCGGTAATGTTATTCAGCCTGGCGCCGGCCTCAACATCGATCCGACCTCGCTCGACGTCCAGGCCGTCAATGGCTATGCCTCAAAGGCCCACGAGCAGTCCGTGACCGGCTTCCTGATGAACATGATCCCGACCACGATCGTCGGCGCCTTTGTGGAAGGCGACATTCTACAGGTGTTGTTCTTCTCCGTCCTCTTCGGCATCGCGCTGGGGATGGTAGGAGAAAGGGGCAAGTCGGTTGTTTCCTTCCTTCAGGACCTCACTGCACCCGTTTTCAAATTGGTCAGCATCCTGATGAAAGCCGCGCCGTTAGGCGCTTTCGGAGCAATGGCCTTCACGATTGGCAAATATGGCATCGGCTCGGTGGCCAACCTTGCGATGCTGGTCGGGACCTTCTATGTCACCGCCCTGCTCTTCGTGTTCGGGGTTCTCGGTGCAGTCTGTCGCTACAACGGCTTCTCGATCTTTTCTCTGATCCGCTACATCAAGGAAGAGCTGCTGCTGGTCCTCGGAACGTCCTCCTCCGAGGCCGCGTTGCCCTCTCTGATGGAGAAAATGGAAAAGGCAGGCGCCAAGCGCTCGGTCGTGGGCCTCGTCGTCCCGACCGGGTATTCCTTCAATCTGGATGGCACCAATATCTACATGACCCTCGCGGCCCTTTTCATCGCGCAGGCGACGAATACCGATTTGTCAGTTAGCGATCAGGTCCTTCTGCTGCTCGTCGCGATGCTTTCCTCAAAGGGTGCAGCAGGTGTCACAGGTGCCGGCTTCATCACGTTGGCCGCTACGCTCTCCGTAGTGCCGGCCGTTCCGGTTGCTGGAATGGCGCTGATCCTTGGCGTCGATCGCTTCATGTCGGAATGCAGGGCACTGACGAATTTAGTCGGTAACGCGGTGGCATCGCTCGTCGTCGCCCGCTGGGAAGGCGAATTGGATCAGGCGCAATTGGAAGCTGCCTTCTGCGGCCACCAGCCTGCCGAGACATCAACCGGCCAGCCATCAATAGCGCCCGCGCCGAGCAAGTCGGCAGCATCGTTACCGGTTGAATCGCCCGGCTGCTCGCAGACGTCGGACAATCGAGCCGCGGGCTCCAAACGGCCTCTCGCGGGCAGATAAAATCCCGAAATGTAGTGAGTACAGAATCATGTGCGCCTTGCGAAGGTCTCGCACCAGTCACGACACACAAGTCATCGATGATGCGCTTAATGCTTACGAAGATTGCGACGGTTGGTGGAACCGACCGCGGAGCACGATCGGACCCCACCACGATCAGCTCTCGTCGGCCCGGCTGAACAATTCGCCCACGTTCTACGCAACCAAGCGATGTTGGCGTAGTGGAATCAATGATCTATGGGCATCGATGATGTCGAAAACGGTCGGAAGGCGCGTGGTCCACGTTTCGGCTTCTACCTCGCACCGCGCCACGACAAGAATTCCGATAGCGAACAGGATTGATGCAGGAATGATAGATTTTACTGAAACTTATCATTACCGGGTTTCTTCCTGATGTCGTTTTAATCAGACTCCGACAATGGCGAAGCGACCCACAATTGCTGATATCGCCCGGGAAGCCGGGGTCGGTGTTGCCACCGTTGACCGAGTTCTGAATGCTCGTCATCCGGTGCGGGAGGAGACTGCGCATCGGGTCTTAGCGGCGGCACAGGCCATCGGATATCACGCCGCAGGTCTTATCAAGCAGCGCCTGCAGCGGGACCTACCGCACTATCGGCTTGGCTTCATCCTGAGAAAACCGACTCACCACTTCTACCAGGGCTTCGCGCGTGAGGTCGAAACAGCGGTCAACGCGGCGACATGCTTCCATGGCACTCCGCTCATCGAATTCGCGCCATCCCACATGCCGTGCGACCTTATTCCACTGCTCAAGAAATTCGGCGCGCGCTGCCACGCGATCGCCATGGTGGCGCCGGACCATCCGGCGATCACGGCAGCCGTCCAAGAACTCAAGGCAAAAGGCATCCCCGTTTTCTCGCTGCTCTCCGATTTCGCCGAAGGTGTTCGTGAGGGCTACATCGGCCTCGACAATCGCAAGGTCGGGCGGACGACAGCGTGGATGCTTTCAAAGGTCGCAAGACGGCCCGGCAAGGTGGCGGTTTTTGTCGGCAGCCACCGTTTTCAGGGCCAGGAGCTGCGGGAGGTCGGCTTTCGCTCCTATTTCCGTGAGAATGCACCGACATTCGAGCTGCTCGATCCGCTCGTGAACCTTGAGGCACGGCAGATCACCTACGAGGCCACGCTGGATCTCATGCAACGGGAACCCGAACTCACCGGCTTCTATGTGGCCGGCGGAGGTATGGAGGGAGCGATCTCCGCGCTCCGTGAAGAAGGCGAACGCCGGGGTCTCGTCGCGATCGTTAACGAGATCACGCCGGAGTCACGGGCAGCACTCGCAGATGGCATGATCACGATGTCGGTCGCCACGCCCCAGCGCCGGCTTTGCCAGGAACTGATGACGCTGATGGCCGAGGCCATCACTGTCGGCACTTCGGAGACGCTTGGGCAGACTTTTCTGCCGTTTGAGACCTATCTGCCGGAAAACATCTGAGAACTGATAAAATACTATCATGAGAGTCTAATTTCGTTTCATCGATGAAAGAAAAGCAGTGGGAGTTTGGTTGACTCACCTCCCCTATTCCGCTCTCGTTTAACAACGAATGATTGCTGCGCGGCGGAAGCCAGTCAGCCGAGAACGACGACCCGCACTTCACGGAAAAGAAAGGAAAGCCATGCGTCAAGCATCGCTCCGCTTTGCGATCGACCGCATGACGGCGCCCCAACTTGCCAGGGCCGCACTTGCCCGCGGCCCGGGCGTGACTGGCATCGACATTAACGATCATCTCGGCGGCAATCTCATTGCTGGCGAAAAGCCGGCTGCAGACGTCTGTCTCGCTGGCGAATCAATCGTCACGACTATCTTTATCAACGCCTTTTCGTGCTCCAATGAATCCCCGCGTGCCAGGCCGAGGCGAGCAAACTCGTCGATTATGCAGCGGCCCTCGGAGCGAAGACGCCCACGAATGCATGGCGCGAGATGGATGATCACATCTAACACGATACCCGCAACTCCGAGCAAAGTGCCAGGCAGGTCTCGTCACGCTGCATATCGCTTCCAAAAATGAAGAAGCCTAATTCAAAGTGCGAGGCCAATCACGTGGTCCATATAGTGCCGTTGCGCGAGAGGGCGCCAGACATCTTCGAAACATCGAAAGCACTCACCGCCCCCTCTGGGCTCGAAGCCACGTTGGCCAATGTCGTCGATCTCCTGCCATCGTTGGTGCAGGTGCGGCACGGCATCATCTCGCTCTTCGACGGTGCCGGCATACCGGACATGACCGTCGGCGCCGGGTGGAGCGAAGGCAGCGATGAGCACTACCGGAAGCATCTGCCACGGACGGCGATCGACCAGATCATAACGACGGGCATGGCGCTCGCCGCCGAGAACATAGCGGTGGATCCGGCCTTCAACGCCGCCGACAAGGACGTGCTCGGGGCGTCCGACAACGTCAAAGTGTCGTTCATCGGCGTACCCATTCGCGTCGATGCGAACGTCGTGGGCACGCTGACCATCGACCGCATCCTGGACAACAAATCAGCTTCCCTCCTCGATTACGACCTCCGCCTCCTTACCACAATCGCCAATCTGGTTGGACAGACAGTGAAGCTGCATCGCCTGTTCGCGTCCGACCGCGAGCGACTGATGGCTGAGAAAATCCGGTTGCAAACGCAATTCGGCGAGCTCAAACAGCCTGGGCAGGAGCGAAAAAAGGCTCACGTCAAGGGCATCATTGGCGACAGCCCGGCGCTGCGCGGGCTGCTTGAGAAGGTCGCGTTAGTAGCCAGGTCCAACAGCACCGTTTTGCTGCGCGGCGAATCCGGGACCGGCAAGGAGCTGGTCGCCAAGGCCGTTCACGAGCTGTCGGGGCGCGTCAAGCGGCCGTTCATCAAGCTCAATTGCGCAGCGCTCCCTGAGACAGTCCTGGAATCCGAACTGTTCGGTCACGAAAAGGGTGCCTTTACCAGTGCATTCAACTCGCGCAAGGGGCGCTTTGAGCTCGCCGACAAGGGAACGTTGTTTCTGGATGAGATCGGTGAAATTTCGGCCTCGTTCCAGGCAAAGCTGCTGCGCGTGCTGCAGGAGCAGGAGTTCGAGCGCGTCGGCAGCAACCAGACGATTAAGGTCGACGTCCGCGTGATTGCCGCCACGAACAGGAACCTGGAAGACGCTGTTGCAAGGAACGAGTTTCGCGCAGACCTTTATTATCGCATCAGCGTTGTTCCCTTGCTGGTGCCGCCGTTGCGCGAACGGCGCAGTGATATTCCGCTTCTTGCCGCTGAGTTTCTCAAGAATTTCAACAACGAGAACGGCCGTACGCTGGCTTTCGATGCAAGTGCGACTGAAGTTCTGATGAACTGTGCTTTTCCCGGAAATGTCCGCGAGCTTGAAAATTGCGTGCAGCGGACAGCGACCCTGGCAGCGGGAGCGTCAATCGTCAGAAAGGACTTTGACTGCTGTCACGGCCAATGTCTTTCCGCGATGCTATGGAAGAATACATCGAAGGAGACAGCGCCGAAATCGGAGCCAATGGCACCATCGCCACTGAACCCTGCCATGCAATCGTCTGGTGGTTTTGCTTCGCCCGCCGTCGCGGCCCCGTCTGTTGACAGCGAGCAGGCACTATCAGTGCCTGTTGGAGTAGGCCTCGTAGGCGACGCGAAGATGACCGATCGCGAGCGTCTCACCGCGGCCATGGAAAGATCCGGCTGGGTACAAGCAAAGGCAGCGCGCCTGCTTGGGTTGACGCCGCGCCAGATTGGCTACGCGCTGAAGAAATACGGTATCGAGATCAAGTGTCTCTGAACCGGCTGTCGGACTTCCGATGTGTCAGGGCCGTGACATAGCGCACGAAGCGAATAGCTGGGACAAATCAAGCGTCGGTGTGAGGCGGTGCAGCCTTCCTGTCGGCGCTTGCCGCAATCCAGTATCAAGCGACATCCGAAAGTGACCCCTCCGCCCCTCGGCGACACTTAAAACTGCCCCCCTTGGTTGATGGAGTGTGGCTCGGTCCCGGAGTCCACAGGAGGGACCCGCGCGTAGCGGAGCGCCTCCACGCGGCCGGCGGAGCGGAGCGCGGGAGATACCTGTGGGCCCGCGGGTGCCGGCACGGTCGCGGCGATCGCGCCGACCGGGGTGGATCTCATCTCCGTCGGCTGGCTCACCCACAGCGCCCATCCTCGATCTCGGATTGGCTTTTCATGATCTTTGCCTCCGTGTCGATCAGCAGGCCACATACTCGTCTTCCGCATCGGCAGCAGTGCCAACCATCATCGGGAATATGGCCAGCCGAACGGGCGCAAGCAGCATTGAAGTGGGCCTTCGGCAAAGTGTTTCGCGCTGGCGTCAAGCGCTCACCAGCCGTCGAACGCCTGATCCGGTCACATATCAGCGTTCGTCGATCGGGGGTTTGGCAGCAAGGCCGAGCCTGCCTCGTTGGCCATCGGCGCAATTTTCGGCGGGAGACTGTGTCTTGAACCGAAGAACTGTCAGCTTGCCGTCCTCAACAATATGAACGACCCATCCCCCACCGCAACGCTTGACGCGCACGTCATTGAGTTCGCCAGCCACCATTGCTGCCCCTCATTTCGTCGCGTTAAGGTGAGACTGAGAGTCGCTCCCGCACATCGGAAAACACGGGGCCTTACGTAACCTCAATCACCGATTTTAGAATAGCCGATGCCTTTCGATTCAGGGTGACGGCGATTCAGGTCCGGAACGTCCGTGCGCGCGGAACTCGCGCTCGGATCGATTCAGGTGCTCAGATTTTGCATGATAATTCAGCCTTAATCATCCACAGCAAACTTGAATGGGAACGCGTATTCAGTCCGAGAGTAGCTCTGCAAAAACCCGCGACTTTGGTGCCCTCTGCGCGATCACCCGGCACTTCAAGATGTTTCATAGCTCCGGACCGTTCCGAACGATCAGCGTGCCGGATGGCCAATCGCTCATCGAGCGTCCAATCGGCACAACCACGACGAGCACGTCCTCGACGCGCGTGGGCGGCAGGTCGAGACACACATCTGCAAGAGTGGACTGCACGCGAACGCCCGACACAATCGCCGCCAGGCCGTCTCTGCAAAACCTCTCCATATGGTTCCGCATCGCGTGCCGAAAGGTGCCGAAAGCGAATGGCACTCCAAGCTGCCGCAATATTGGATATAAAACGCGCATTGAATGACCGATCCCTTGTCCCTCAAGATCCGCACGCACCCCGTACAACCCCAGATCGGCCACTAGGAGCTCGACCTCGTCAACCTTGATGAAGCGGCGTAGTATACCGATATGAGCCGCTACGCCGTGCGCGTCGTAGCTGATTGCGCGGAGCTCCGGCCTCGCACCGGCCCAGCTACGGCCGCCTTCGAATGGCTCTGAGTTGAAGGCCCCAGTCGATCCGTAGGTCTTTCGGAAAAACTCGGAGAGTTCGACATGGTCGGACTGTTGCAACTCATTTTCCCAGCACAACCTCCACCGCACGTCAGAGCACATGGAAAGACCTCTTCTTTGTTGCTGTTTTGTTGGGGAAGCGCCTACCATAGGGACGCTTGTCGCATCGGGCCGGGTCGATGTAGCTTGCGCAGATCACCGAAGAAACTAGCCGCAAAGAACATGGGACTCCGTTGTGTTCGGAGCACACCGGAAGGCGTACACCAGAAAAATACTACTCGGAGCCAATGCAAACATCGATAATTACCCTTTGGCTTACATCTTTGAAATCTTGCTATGCGACGTTCTGCAGAAGGCAAAATCGTTTGTTTCGATGAATTGCATCCACGCTATGGATAGGAAAAGACATGCGTGTCAAAGAGCTTGATCTAAACCTCCGCCCAAGGCGGCCTTGATCACGAGGCTTGGACCCCCGCCAGTTGCCCGACCGACCCGCTCGTCAGTTGCCAAACCAACCGACTAATATCTGGGTGGGAACCTTCCTCCACTGTTGATACGCGTCATCGGGGCGTACTGAACTTTTCACGCTAAATCATTGCCATACCACCGTTCACATGAACGGTCTGGCCGGTGATGTAGGCGGCCTCGTTCGAGGCCAGGTAGACCACAGCCGAGGCGACTTCCACGCCGGTGCCCATGCGCCTGGCCGGAATGGCGGCCATGATCGCTTCTTTTTGCTTGTCGTTCAGCTTGTCGGTCATGGCCGATTCGATAAAGCCCGGCGCCACGCAGTTAACCGTCACGCCGCGTGTCGCGATCTCCTGCGCCAGCGATTTCGACACGCCGATCATGCCAGCCTTTGAGGCGCAATAGTTCGCCTGGCCGGGATTGCCGGTTACGCCGGACACGGAGGTGATGTTGATGATGCGGCCGTTGCGGCGGCGCATCATCGAATGGGTCAGTTCGCGTGTGAGCCGGAACATGGCGGTCAGGTTGACCTCGAGGACCGCGTCCCAGTCCGCGTCCGACATGCGGATAAAAAGCCCGTCCTTGGTGATGCCGGCATTGTTGACCAGTATGTCGACGCCTTCGAGATCGGCTTCCGCCTTTGCGCCCAGCGCCTTGACCTCGTCGCGGTTCGAGAGGTTCGCCGGAAACAGTCTTGTGCGCCCGCCAAGTTCGGCAGCCAACGCCTCGAGCTTTTCGACACGCGTGCCGTGCAGGCCGACGGTTGCGCCCTGCGCGTGCAGCGCCCGCGCCACGGCCTCGCCGATTCCACCGCTTGCTCCGGTGACGAGCGCCTTGCGGCCGGTCAGATCGAACATTGTTATCGATTTCCCTTTCTAAGGACCGGCTTCGCATGGAAGCGGCCACTGGCGGCCCTGCGTGCCTCCAGACATTGTCGGGTAAAGCTTTGGACAAACCCTCGAGCCGAACCGAAGGGCCTCGCTTAACCTTCCGGGTAGCGGTACGTCCACGCCGCTTCAACAGTTGAGAATTTTGTAAAAACGGGGCCCCGGCTCGACCAGCTTCCGCTGCCACTTGGCGCATTCACCGAGGCGGTCCAAGGCCACGTCCTTCACAATCGTTGCAAGCATTTGAGAGACAGAGTTACTGGAGGCATCTGGCATGGCTTCTACACCTGCTTGAACGCCAGAACTGCGTTCATGCCGCCCATGGCGAAGGCGTTGCTCAGTGCCACGCGCACCTTGCGCTCGCGCGCCACATTGGGCGTGACGTCGAGATCGCAATCGGGGTCTGGCTCGCGATAATTGGCGGTCGGCGGCACGATGCCCTCCTGAATCGCCATTACGCAGGCGATCATTTCAAGTGCGCTCGCCGCGCCGAGGCAATGCGCGTGCATGGACTTGGTGGACGAGACAGACATCGAATAGGCATAGTCTTCGAAGACGCGCTTGATCGCGGCCGTCTCGGTTCGGTCGTTGGCCTTGGTGCCGGTGCCGTGGGCGTTGAGGTAATCCACGTCCTCGGCATTCAGCCCGGCGTCGGCAAGGCAAGCGCGCATCGCGGCCTCCGGCCCCTCGATGGACGGCGCGACGATGTGGAAGGCATCGCCGGAAAGGCCGATGCCTGCAATCTCGGCAAGCATTGTGGCACCGCGCGCCGCGGCATGCTCATAGCTTTCCAGCACGGCCATGCCCGCACCCTCACCTATCACCACTCCCTTCCTGTCGGCGGAGAAGGGCCGGCAAGTATCCGGAGCGAGGGCGCGCATTGCTTCCCATGCCTTCAGCTGAACGCATACGAGTGGCGCTTCGGCGCCTCCGGCAAGCATTACGTCGGCCCGGCCGAGCCTGATCTGATCCGCCGCCAAAGCCATTGCATGGTTGGCTGATGCGCATGCAGACGCGATGGCAAAGACCGGGCCGCGCAGGCCGAGGCTCATGCTGACCTGGCTGGCAGCGGCGCTCGGCAATCCCTTTGGTGCAGCGTAGAGGCCAGTACGCTTCGCGCCGTCCAAATAGAGGGCGCGGTAGGTTTCTTCGACCGTTCCCCAGCCCCAGCCGCAGACGCCCACTGTCGCGCCGAAGCGATACGGATTTCCCTCGTCGCAGGAAATTCCGGCGTGTTGCACGGCTTCGCGCGCTGCAAGCACAGCGAGCAAGCTGAGGCGATCCATGGAGACGAGCTGGTTGCGGCCGATGTCGTGCGTGGGCAGCTCCTTGATCTCGGTACCGACAGTGCCCTTCATCTCATGAAGCTCGGAAGTGACCATCGGGCGGATGGCGGAGCGGCCTTCACGCATCTCTTTCCAGATAGAGGCGGCGTTGTTGCCTAGGCCGCAAAGTCCGCCCATCCCAGTAATGACGACTCGCCTGTCCAATCAGACCTCCTTCGCGAGCAAACCGCGGACGGCTTCCACCATGTCGCCGACATTTTGGAGATTCGACCAGGCGTCGGCCGCGTTCATGTCGATCTTGATGCCGTAGGCCTGCTCCACATCCCAGAGGAGATCCGCCAGACCCAGCGAATCGACTCCGAGCGAGGTCAGTTCCGTGGCAGTCGTTATTTCGCCGATGATGGACGCACTCATTCCCTCGCCGCTCTCCGATTGGAGGCGGTTCTTGATCGTGGCAATGATTTCCGTTGCGAGTTGATCAGCCATTCTGTTCCTTTCCTAATAATGCCTTTTGACGTGGGCGGGGCGCCATGCCTCTGCCAACCGCGTCGCGAAAATTGTCCCTGACCACGCTTGTGCACTCACCAACACCAATTGGATTATAGAGATGGTCTGCGGCGTAGGCGTCGATGACGAAGGACGTTGCCGGCACCCATTTTGCGCCGGCACACCGAGCATTTCGGAAGTGCAAAGTGGACCGCCGTCAAACGTGTCGGCCGCCTTCGAATGGCTTTGCGCTGAAGACCCCAGTCGGTCCATAGGTTTTTCGGAAGAAGCCGGAGAGCTCGAAATGGTCGCCAGCTACAACTCTTTTTCCCAGCAAAACTTCCATCGCACGTCTGAGCTCATGGAAAGATTTTCTCCTTTCGGGCTCTTTTTTCGCAGTCCTCACACGATAGTGGTAGCGGGTGGTCAGTGTGTGTGAGGTGCTGTCGTCATGCGAGATTCCGAAGGATTGATAAAATCGTTTGTTTCGATGAGAGGCATCCACGCTGTGGATAGAGATACATTTCAATGCGATGCAGAAGAGTCTATCACAACGACCACCATGGGGACGCAAAGCGGCCATCCACCCATTTCCCTCCGCCCTTCTATTCCAGCCACCAAGAAACGCCTTTGGGCGTCCGAGAATATGCCGGATGGGCCTACGACCGTTCAGGGCAGCGATATCGACGAGGTCTATGAACGCGTGGTGGAGATGGCGCGGGCAGAAGCCGAAGACAATACGCTGATCGTTCACCTGGATTGCCGTCCGTCGACATATGGATGCTAGGGTTGATCCGATAGATCGCATCAAGAGGCGGCGAGCGTTATACAAATATCGGTGCCATCTAAATTTGAATGAATGTCCGGCCGGGATGATCAGGCCCACGACCGAACGCCCGGCGCGCGCGCCTTCGACAGGCGCGGCCCTCACCAGAATGCCGACCAGCTTGAACACCGGCGCGACGAGCGCCTGAAGCAAAGAAAGGGCAGGCGTGCCCCTCTCTCCGAACATCGCCAGAGCGATGCCGGGAAGGACAGGACCTGGAGAATGTCGGAGCGGGTTGCGACTCGGCGGAACTGCTTGAGCTTGGAGAAGCAGCACTCGACGAGTGTGACGCTGGGCATAGAGGTGCCTGTCGAGCGGATATTTGAGTGAGCGTGATGGGTTGTTGGGTAGGACAGCAACTGCATTCATGGCGGCGATGGCTTGGCGTAACCGGCGATGGCTTGGCGTATAGTCGGCGTCATAGGCGGTATCGGCCATGACCACGTCGGCGGACAGTCTTTCGATCAAGGCTGCGGCTTGCGGCGCCATCGCTCTTTTGCCTGCAGTAAGCGTGAACCGCACAGGGCACCCCAACCGGCGAACGGCCATGTGTATCTTTGGTGCTCAGGCCGCCGCGGGAGCGACCAAGGGCCTGATCTACAGACCCCCTTTTTTGGCCCCAGCCGCATGTTGGTGGGCTCGGACGATGGTGGAATCGATGATTAGATATTCAAAGTCCGGATCATCGGACATCGCCTCGAAGATGCGCCACCAGATATCCTTGCTGCTCCATCGACTGAAGCGGCGGAATACGCTGTTCCAATCGCCGAATACATTGGGAAGACCGCGCCAGGGGGAGCCCGTTCGCACAATCGATAGGACCGCCTCGACGAACATCCCATTATCGCGGCCCGTCGATCCCTTCTGATCAAGACGCCCGATGATCAGCGGCGACGTCCTATCCCACGCCGCGTCACTCGCCCCAAAAGCAGTCTTGAATCATGCTACGGCCCAAAAGGGAGTCTGGAGAGTCCACACGCCCTAAGCTGCCTCCCCGCGCGCGATGTTCGTGCTGGCCGCACCGCCCAGAGCCACAATAAGTTTGTCCTGCCCCTTACAATAATTCATCAAGGCGTCTACCTCGGCAATCACCAGATCGGGCGTGATGTCGAACTTGCAGCGGACTTTGACCGGACAGCGCCGCACTTTGTCCAGACCACATCCGCGACATTCAATAACGCTCATAAGCATGCTGACCAGGGGACCACGAAACCCCCAGATTTCCGGCAGATGTGACGCGGTGAAAATGCCGACAGTAGGGCGGCCAAGCTGGGCAGCGACATGCCCAGTGCCCGAATTGTTCGACACCACGAGTGCGGCCGATTTGACGAGATGATTGAATTCCAATTCTGACAAGTCGACAGCCGTTCGAATGTCCGCGGCTCCACCGTCGCGAGCTATCATCGCGACCTCCTCAAGCGCTTCCCGGCTTTCGTCACGGCCGACGAGGATCACCTCACCGCGGGTAGAAAGAGCAGCGACAAGTTTGCCAAAATTTTCAATCGGCCAATCCCGCAGGCTGGAATTCGAAAACGGAGCCACGACGATCGGGGACTTGCCTTCTGTCGAACTCTGTCGGCGGCCCGCTTCACTTTCGGCGTCGAAATAGGCCCCTGCCTTTGCGACCAGAAAGAGGAGAATTTCCGACACATGCTGAAGACGTACCTGCTTACGGTCAACGAACCAATCAAGCCATCTGCGAGGGACTTTGTCGGCGACCCCTATTTTTTGGGTCAGCTTGTAGAAGATGCTTCTGCGTAATTTCAGATCGAATGGCGCTATCGCAATATCGATCTGATGCGTGGCGTAAGGATCAACTATCGCCGCACGATGCCTCGCGGGGACTTCGAGCAAGATGGGCCTTGTCTCATCCGGAACACGCATATCAATGGCAAGATCAAACTCGCCGGTCAGCAGCGGCCGTATGTCGGCCGCTTTCTTGCGCCTATCGACCTTCGGGTTGCGCGGAAAGAAATCAAAAGCAACGTAATCGTCGGCGAGGTCGAACTGTTTTGCAGTGTCGATGTTCCAGCTTCCAACCACCAGCGTAATGTGGGCATGCGCAAAGCGCTGACGCAGGTCCTTCAGGGGCGCTAGAGACATCCAAAAGTCTCCGACATGATCAAGCTTAAGCGCCAAAATTCTCATCTTGGCGCTTGACTGTTTCTGCTCTTCCCAGCTGCGGTATATAACTTGATTGCCGTCGTGCTTTGTCAAATATCCCATAGCCATTCCGAAGATTATCAGGACCTGGAGAATGTCGCCTTCGGCGAACGCACCAACGATGGTTGAAGGGACGATGTCATCAGGAAGCCGGTCACGAATTGCTCGTGAACCTCGGCGGCACAGCCCTTCACCCCCTGAACATCGAGCGAGGCTGGATCAATGTTGAGGCCGGCACCTGGCTGACGACATTTGCGACAATGAGACCGACAATCGATGCGAGGCTCGAGAAGGTGAGGAAATAATTCATCGCCTTGCCGGCGACCCGGCCGACCTTCTTGAGATCGTTCATGCCGGCGGTGCGGGTCGCAATTGTCAGGAAACTGACAGGCGCGATGATTATCTTCACGAGCTTGATGAAAGCATCACCGAGCGGCCTCAGGCTCTCGCGGACCTCCGGATACAAACAGCCAACTGCGACGCCAACGGCGACTGCGGCAAGCACCTGCACATAAAGCCGGGCAAAATGGGGCTTACCAGGTCCAGCGTTCACGCCGTGGGCTTGTGGAGCTAACACCGTCTCTCTCCCTGAACGGACTGGGGCGGCCTCTTGCTCGTTTCAAGACTTGTCCCTGGCGGCGCTCCGGTCGAACGCTGCTGCCATCTCGGGAGCAAGTGCCGTGCCATTGCGGACTGGTCTGAATGAGCCGTTCAACCCTTGTGAGAGGGACACTCTCCGCTAACTGCACCTGCGTAAAAGAGAGTCGGAGAGTTTGACATCGTCGGCCTGCTGCAACTCATTCCCAGGCCAGTTTGCAGCGCACGTCTGAGCTCATGCAAAGATTTTCCCCTTTCGGGTCCCTTTTCACGCGACAGAGGCAGCGGATGATCGATGCGTGTCCGGTGCAGGGTCAATGCGACATTCCGGAAAGTTGATAAAATCGTTTGTTTCGATGAACCGCATCCACGCCTTGGATAGATGGCTGCCAACGTTGCGTCCACCATGCACCGGAGTGGCAGCCTAGCCGCTCCGGTGTGCGCTCAATTTCGAAGCGTCCAACACCATCTCGGCCTCAAGCACCTCCGCAAGTACCCCGCAGCGCCGCCAGATGGGGCCAACCCGTCGAACCGAAGGTCCGCAGGCGGCATTCCCGCACAGGCGAGACTAGACGCCTCTCTTGTTTCCCCAGAGCATAACGTGCAGCTGCGGCAACACGCGCGCTTCGAACCACCTGTCGTGTGTAACCTTTTCCACAAGCCACTCCATGCGTTTGTTTGTTCCGTCCAGGTCGACAGTTGCGTCTTCATTGCCAGGGCGCGGTGGCGTGTGATTGCCGGGTTGCAGATAGACCGGAAGGCGAGGAAATCGCGCGGCGGCGTCTTTGGCGTAGGCGTAGTCACTCTCGTCGAAAACAACGAGCTTGAGCACGATTTGCGGCTTCTCCTGCGCCGCTTCTATGCACGCCTCGAATGCAGCCCAATCCGTCCTCATCTCGCTTGACGGCGGCTTTGGGCTGAGAACCAGCACGTCAAGATCCGCAAACCAGTCCCTGACCACCGAACCTTGGGTTTCCAGCGCAAAACGGTAGCCTTCACCATGGCCAAGCTCGATCAGCGCACCGAACGGCTGAATGGCCGGATTGCCGCCCGACAGCGACACCATCACTGGCCGGCCACCGGAAAGCCCAACGACGCTTTGCCACACCGTTTCGGTTGGCATCATCTCCCATTTGTGGCGGAATTGGTTGTCCACCGCATGGAGGCTGTCGCACCAGGAACACCGGTAGTCACACCCGCCGGTCCTGATGAAGACTGTAGGCAAACCAATGAGCACTCCCTCGCCCTGGATGGTGGGCCCAAATATCTCGCTCACACGGATTGCGGGACGCGTGTCCGTCACGGCCGGTATTCCGCCCAGGTTTTCGGGGTTTCGCTCACCCGCACGGCCGCGGTTTCCGGCAGACGTGCCTTGCACCATTCATAGAAATGCCTGGCCAAGTATTCCGCGGTGACTTGCTCATGTTCCAGCACTTCGTTGAGGTGCCGATGGTCGAGGCTCTCGTCGATATAGCGTTTGAGCGGCGCCAGATCGTGATAGTCGCGCACGAAGCCGTGCTCGTCCAGGTCGTTCGCCGAAAGCTCCACTTCGACGATGTAGTTATGCCCGTGCAGGCGCGCACACTGATGATCAGGTGGCAAGGAGGTGAGTTGGTGCGAGGCCGAGAAGTGGAATTCCTTGGTGATGCGGAACATCAGGTGCTCCTCCTCCGCAGCGCCTCAAGCCAGAAGTCGGCGTCTTCGTAGTCGGTTGGATCAGTGTGCCCCGCGAGATTAAACGCCTCGCGCCGCTCCACGCAGGTCCCGCACCGTCCGCAGTGACGCTCGCCGCCTTTGTAACACGACCAGGTCTCCGCAAATGGGGTTCCGTGTCTTGCTCCATCCCCGACGATGTCGCCCTTCGTGAGGTTGACGTAAGGTGTATAAAGGCGAATCTCCGCGTAGCCGTCGAGCGCGCAGTCTTGCATCATCTGGAAAGCTTCGATGAAGGCCGGACGGCAATCTGGATAGATGAAATGGTCCCCACCATGTACGGCCATCGCCACCGCTTCGGCCTTGTGCGCGGCGGCGAGACCGAAGGCAATTGCCAACATGATGGCGTTCCGGTTCGGCACCACCGTGATCTTCATCGTGTCTTCGGCGTAGTGTCCGTCCGGCACGTCGACATTATCGGTCAGCGCTGAGCCGGAAAGGCCGCGGCCGATTTCGGGGATGTTGATGATCTGGTGCATAGTGTTCAGTCGCTCCGCGCAGAGAGCGGCGAAGCCCAATTCTTTCCTGTGCCGTTGGCCGTAATCGAAAGACAGCAGGCCGGCGAGCTCGTGCTCCGCTGCCACGCTGTGAGCAAGGGAAACGGAGTCCAATCCGCCAGAGCAGATGACGAGAGTCTTCATTGTGGTATCCTTGTTTTGACCGGGTAAGGCTGCGACCGGAGATTTCTCTGCGCTCCCCCTACCCCAGCGAGTCTACTTTGTGAACCCGGTGGGAGTCTGATGCGCTGACGTGCCGTGATGCAGCAGGATCCCGACAGCGGGGCTGAGCCTCGTTCGTGGATGTCCAAGCCCAAGCATATGCTCAGAAGGACAGATGCGAAGCGACCTCGCGGGACGGCTAGGAAAGCCGACCTTCGAACTCTGGGTTCGAGAGCGGACTTGAATAAGCCACCCGCGAATTGGCGAAGCAACGAGGAAGGAAAGGAGTTCGTCAACGGCGATAGTGCAAAGCCCAAGTCCAAGGACAGTGCGCGCGCCCCGCTTCAGCATTAGTTCGAAGTGAAACACGAATCGGTCGGTGGCCGAGCTATCAAACCAGCTAAGGATTGGTCGTGAGCCGACACCTGTGAACAAGCCGCGTGCGTCGTTGCAATCACCCTGACATTGCGCGCAATAGCCTACATGGCGTTGGATGAACTGGATTTGGCGATTTTCCAGATGGCGGTCGAAAGCGTCCGCTCACTCTCCCTAAGCTTCAACCAAAAAGCCGCAGAGATAGCCACGAGGAGCCAGGGTGTCCTGGTTTTCGACGTGCGGGTCGATGGTGACTCGGAGGTCCAGCGGATCGCAGGCATCCGATATCGAGGCGACCAGACGGGCGTGGTCGCGTTAGACAGACAAGGCCTTGTCACCCGCTCTTGTATGGTCAATGGCACTTTCTCACATTTCCTTTCGCCGTTGGAGAACTGGACCAGCATGCCCCTCTCAATGCAGGCCAAGATCGACGTCATCATCCATGCCGGTCTCTTCCTAGGCGCCTTGCGAAAGGCGGGTCATATGCTTGGCAGCTAGTATATGACCTGGATGCATCTGTGGATTTTTACATCCGCCTGGGCGTCCGAGCAGCTGGCATCGAGGCTCTGTAGCGCGCGGATGTGTCACGACCAGGAAGAGCGCGACGATCACGTTCCGGCGCACGAGCCGCGCTTCCCGGTGACCTACTTCACGTTACAGGGGTTGGCGCGAAAATGTTCCGCCGGTGCGACTGCTTGGCGGTTAGTTGCGCGCCAGCCGGAAAGCGCAATCGGCGTCCGCCCGAACTCTGCACAGAGACACGCCTCAACGCGCGTGCCGCCGCTTTAGAGCGGCGCGTTGATTATCGAGCTGGAGCTCGAGCGCTCGCGGAACTCCTCGGGGCAAGGCCGGCGCTTCGGCGCCATCGCTGTCGCTGCCCTGTCGTCTAAACTCGACAGATCAGCGATGATAGCTTGGGAGAATCATGCGCTTGTCGGTGGTTCCGTTCTTTCATTCATCCTGTCGCCAGCGGAACACCAATTCAGTTGATTCGTACGCGACCTGCTCCCCGACAGACCCAACGGGCAACGAGTCTTCCTCTGTCAGGCCGCGTCCAATATGTCCGCCTCAAATATTCCCACGGGTAGGGACAGCGATTTCGCGATCCGATCTCGATAACCCTTGTGGTATCTCAGACCGGACTCAATATTCAGGATTTCCTCAGCGGCTAGCCCGCACGCCACCGCCAAGTCCTCGACGGAATATCCGAGGTGCTCACGGTAAGCACGGATGATGTGGGTTCCCTCCAACATAGCCGTCAAGACTGGCTCGGGAATGCGCGAATCTTTCATATACCACCTCGAAGGAGAGCAAAGGCGCCTGACAGCTCGGGAGAGTTCCTCCTGAGTTGGCGCTCGTAGCTAGTCGAATAAATGGACGTCAATTCGACCGGTTCGGTCTCGTCCATGGGCAACCTGACTGGCGGCCGGGCCGGTATATGGCGGTTGAACTGGTTCTGATCAAGTCCGAAGAACCTGCCTGCCTAAAATGGCCTGATAGGGTGTACCGTACCAGTCGCTGCCCGGCGGCTGCCCATCGCCGAACTTCTTGAGCAGGAACTCGATGCTTGCTGAGCGCTGGATCCATGGCCGTCGTGACAGCTCCCTGGCCATGTCGGAGCCACCATTCACCGGTCGTCAATATAGCACGAGGGCGACCGGGCAGCTGTGCGCATCGCGGGCGTTCGGTGGGACCGGCTACAAAACGTGGTCACCCCATAATGTCCTCGCGACTTCGCACGTGCACAAAACCATCCCGGACTGCAAAAGGAACTTGGCGGGAATACGGGCGAGTCTGAACACTGTGCGGCCTCGAGTTGCGAAAGGGGGCGGCATGACGGACATCTCCGCGACGCGTCTTGTCGTGTCCAGGCCTGTCGCCGATACCGCGATCCTGCGGGCTTCAGCCCAGCTTTGAGCGTGCGCCCTTAGGCCTGCGGCAGCGTTGATCCATGCCAGCAACGCTTCTCACATGGGAGCATGCATACGAGCCGCGTTGGCGAGCCATTGCGCGATTTACCATTCATTCACTTTATTAGCGCACGTTCATAAGTGGACATGTTGGTGTAGCTCGTACGTGCCCAAGCCCCGGCGCATCGATCCCGCGCCGGGGCTTTTTTGGGTTATCAGATGGCACCGCTGAGAGGTCCAGCGTTGCAGCCGTTGGCTGCTCTGTGCAAGGTTCCGCTGCTTTTTAACGGCGTCAAGAAATCCGGGCTTTTACGGCGTCCAAAACCCGGGTGTCTGCGCCGGGCGGCGCCATTCGGCGTGGTCACGCTGGGTTGCGGATTGCGCCGATGAACTCCCAGGCCCAGGCCGTGTGGGGGAAATTGACCGGAAGGTCGTAACCTTCGCAACTACGCCAGTCCGGTCATCGACTGTTCGTAGCGCCCGCGGGCAGGTGCATTGGTCAGGGCTGAGCATCGTTAGGCGCTATGCCGACAGGCCGAGAACCGGTTGCCATAACACCGGTCCGTTCAGACGTCCCTTCCAGCGGATGCGCAAGAGGCTAGCGTGGGAAATCTCGAGAAAGCCGGCGACGGCCTCCGTGTTACCGACCGGCTTCGGCTGTCCGATGCGCGACAACGGCCACGTTGCGAGACGCAGGATCCGTTCCATGCGCGTATCGGTAACTGTCACAATCCGAGTGAGATTGTTCGCCAAGCCGAATTCGATCATGCCCGCGAAGAGCTCGTAGGTTGCTTGCGCCAGTCCACCAGCCTTAGGCGCTGATGGAGGAAGATCGAGTGCGAAACGACTGCTCTCCCAAATGCGGGCACTCGCGGGCGCCGTAGTCTCGCCCAGCAGCATCGGAAAGGTGTCGCGCAACATTGTCGGTCCGGTAGTCGGCAGAAGACGGACGCAACCGCAAATTCGCCAGTCGGCTCCCTTGAGAAGCAAATAGATGGGGTTCAGGCTGTCAAATGCGTCTGTTTCCATCTCGCTTTCGGTCTGAACTTCCCAATCCAGCCTTTCCTTGAAGACCCGATGCCTGAGCCCGTGCATTTCTTTGAGCTCGTTTGGAAACTCGCCGTAGAGTTCAGGTGTTATCAGCTGCATCATTTGTCGCCTCCGTGCAGGATGTGTTCCCGCCATCGAAGAGCAAAGCCGACATTGATGCAGCCTGTAGACCTTTACAGCTATCCGACAAAAGGACTCAGGATCTCCACTGACGGGAAGCAGTCAGCCGCGCCACGCCCTGGTTGATGGTTCGCACTCCAAGCTTTGCCTTGGCGTTTTCCAGATGGAAGGTCACGGTGCGTTTAGAAACGCCGAGGATCTGGCTAATATCCCAGGCCGACTTACCGCGCGCCGCCCATTTCAGCGATTCGAACTCCCGCGGGGTCAGCGTTATGCCATCCACTACGCAATCTTCGGCTAGCCTGCGCCGGGCATGTATATGAAAGCTGATTGCGACCAGCTGCAATGCCTTTTCGTAACGTGTCAGGGACCGCAAAAGAGGCGGACGGGACTGGTCGGAAGCGAAGGTCAGCGACGCAAACCGGCCGCGATAGTCATGCATTGACATGGTCAATCCGCCGCGAATGCCAAAGTGAGCTGCCTTTTCGAGGATTTCCTGCTGCGAGGCCGGAAGACACTGGCGGGATCGATCCACGCCCCAATCGAAAGTATCCCAGCCTTGCAGCCCGCGCAGGATCACCGGATCATGGCTGTGGTAGCGCAGTTGCAGATAGTTTGATGTCCAGGATGATGGATAATTCGAAATCAACCGCGGCGTCTGGTCGGAGGCGGACCGGTAACTGAAATAGGCGAAGAGCGGAAAATCGAATCCGGCTGCGGCGGACGCCATTGCCTCATGGAGATCGACAGCATCGACGCTTGCAGAGAGTTGCTCGACGAAGTTTTCGAATACGCGATACATCTGCCCTTTGCGCAACCTCCCGAATGTTGCTCGATGCGAGGCGGAAACCTGGGTCTAAACGACCCCGCATCGATGCGGCGCGGCCGATTTGGCCATCATCACCGGCATTACTTTGCAGCTTCCACTTGAAGCGAACGCCGCGAACCTGACCACTTACCGACCGGGGATGTTGAGACGTTATCGATGAGCCGTGTGTCGCCGAGCCAAGCCGCGACAAGCAAGCGTGCCGGTCGGTCAACCTTTGCTAACGGCTGCAGGTCCGTTTCCCCACGGAGTTCCAGGTATTCGACCTCGCGATAGCCTGCCGCCAGAATTGCTGCACGCGCCTGGGTAAGCGTTGGCAGGACGGGAGAGCCGTTCGAGAGCTCCTCCGCTGTATCGAGCAGGACCGATGCGAGCCTTGGGGCAACGGCGCGCTCTGCCGGCGAGAGCCGGAGATTGCGCGATGACAAAGCGAGACCATCGGCTTCCCGGACTGTCGGACAGGGGACGACGGTGATCGGAATGTCCAGGTCCCGGACCATGCGCCTGATAAGCAGAAGCTGCTGGAAGTCCTTCTCTCCGAAAAAGGCAAAATCAGCGCCGGTCTGCAGAAAGAGCTTGGCAACGACGGTCGCCACCCCATCGAAATGGCCAGGCCGGAACGCACCGCACAGGCCTTCGCTGACGCCGGACACGGACACGGTCGTGGTGAAGCCGTCAGGATACATCTCAGTCGCGTTCGGAACATAGAGCAGGTGTGCGCCCAACGGAGTGAGTTTTGCAGCGTCTTCGTTTTCCGTCCGGGGATAGGCGGCAAGGTCGGCGGCACTGTTGAACTGCTTGGGATTGACGAACAGCGTCACGATCACCCGATCGGCCTTCTGAAGCGCGGCACGCACGAGGCTCAGATGGCCTTCATGCAAGGCCCCCATGGTCGGCACAACGGCGACACGGGCGCCTGAGCGACGCCATCCCGCGGCAACAGCGCGGAGTTCGGCAACGGTTCGAACGATCGGCACGCTCATGTGACGCCTCCGGCCTTCGTCTCGTCGGCGTAGAGATGTTCGGCCGCCGGAAAGCGCCGTTCCCTCACGTCGGCGGCATAAGCCGCAATCGCCGCATCGGCCTGGTTGCCTAGTTCGGCGTAGCGTTTGACGAATTTCGGCCGAAAAGAGCCGAAAAGCCCGAGCATATCATCGCTGACCAAAATCTGGCCGTCGCAGGCGGGCGAGGCGCCGATGCCGATTGTGGGGACGGCGATCTCCGCAGTGATGCGCCGTGCGAGCGGCTCTGGCACTTTCTCCAGCACCACCGAGAAAGCGCCAGCTTCCGTGACTGCACCGGCGTCGCGGCTGATGCGCTCGGCATCATCTCCCCGCCCCTGGACCCGGTAGCCTCCGAAAGTATTGACGGCCTGCGGCGTCAAGCCGGTATGGGCCATGACAGGCACGCCGCGGGCGGCGAGGAAGCGGATCGTCTCGGCCATGGTCTGGCCGCCCTCGAGCTTCACCGCTGCACAACCGGTCTCCACCATCAGGCGCGTAGCGTTGCGGAAGGCCTGCTCGGGGCTTTCTTCATAGGAGCCGAATGGCATGTCTACGACCATCAACGCTCGCGCCAGACCCCGACGCACCGCCTGGCCGTGCATGATCATCATGTCGAGGCTGACGCCCAGCGTCGACGAGAGGCCGTGCAGTACCATGCCGACGCTGTCGCCCACGAGAACGATGTCGCAGTGTCGATCGGCCAAACTGGCGATCGGCGTGGTATATGCCGTCAGGCAGACGAGTGGCGTCTTGCCTTTCCGCATCCGAATATCCGGTGGTGCAATTCCCTTTGGGTCACCAGCTGCGCTCAATCCATCCCCTCCTTCCGTAGCGTTACTCGCTGAAGGTGTCGCGTCTGGCACATTTTTGTGCAAGTGCGAAGAGCAAAAAAAGGGGCTGCGGCTGTGCGGTGTTGACGTGCGAACAGCCACGCTTACAATTAAATCGATTAATGCGTCCGAGCTCAGGTCACGAACATGGACGATCAGGCAACAGGAACGAGGAAAGACAAAGCCCGCAAGGCGGAAGTCAAAGTGGACCTGATCGCCGTTGTCGTGGCCGTAAATGAAAGTGAACCCTGCCTCCTCACTATCGGTCAGGCTGACACCCTGCCCTCCGGACCATTTGCGCTTGAGCACCGGTCGCCGCAATCCGGGTTGAGGGGGTGGGTTGAGCAGCAGACCGGTCAGCCCTTGGGGTACATCGAGCAACTCTACACCTTCGCCGATCGGGACCGGATCGGCGCCGAACGCCAGCAGCGCGTCATCTCCATCAGCTATCTCGCTTTGACCAGCAAAGAACAGGCGACGGGCTCATCCAAGTGCGGATGGCAAAGCTGGTACGACTATTTTCCGTGGGAGGACCACCGCTCCGGCATCCCGCCGGTGGTGCTGGATGTTGTGCGACCGCGCTTGATCGGTTGGGCAGACGGAGCCAGCGACGCGGCCACGCGACGCGAGCGTCGACAGCGGGCGGCGATCGCCTTTGGCTTCGATGACCGCTATTGGAACGAGGAGCTCGTGCTTCAGCGATATGAATTACTTTATGAGGCAGGCCTGGTCCAAGAGGCCGCAAGCGGAGGGGAAACGCCCCCACTTCCCCTGGTGCCGAGCAAGTCCATGGTCGCAGATCATCGCCGTATCGTGGCAACGGGCATTGCGCGGCTGCGCTCCAAGATCAAATACCGCCCAGTCGTCTTCGAGCTTATGCGACCGACCTTTACGCTACTGCAACTCCAGCGAACCGTGGAGGCGCTCGCCGGTAGGCTCATCCACAAGCCGAATTTTCGGCGCCTGATCGAGCAGCAGGAACTGGTGGAGGAGACTGGCGAGACCACCGCCGAGACCGGAGGTCGGCCGGCGAAGCTCTACCGCTTTCGCCACGCCGTTCTCGACGAGAGGGCCATCGCCGGGACAAAATTGCCGCTGGCGCGGGGTTGACATCCCTTATACTCACGGCAAGTATATGCCGGTTATCTTCAACTAGAGTATAAGCGGGGGCATCAATGAGCGCCGTGCTGCCTACGGCCGCGTTCCTCTATGAGCGCGTCCGACGCGTGATCCCGCCGATTGAATGGCCGGTTTTCGTCGAGGATATCGAAGCCATCCTTGCACTCAAGCGCGAGCGCAATGCCGTCATCCTGGCGCACAACTATCAGACGCCCGAGATTTACCATTGCGTCGCAGACATTGTCGGCGACAGCTTGGCGCTGGCCCGCAAGGCTGTGACGGTCGAGGCGCAAGTCATCGTGCTTGCGGGCGTGCATTTCATGGCCGAGACCGCCAAGCTGCTAAACCCGAACAAGACCGTGCTCATCCCGGACATGGGCGCCGGTTGCTCGCTGGCCGACTCGATCACGGCACAAGACGTGCGGCTGATGCGACAGAGTTATCCCGGCGTGCCCATCGTCACCTATGTCAACACCTCCGCCGCCGTGAAGGCCGAGTCCGACATCTGCTGCACCTCGGGCAACGCAAAGGCGGTGGTGGAATCGCTCGGCGCGCCGCGTGTGATCATGCTGCCCGATGAATATCTGGCCAAGAACGTCGCCGCCGAGACGAAGGTCGGGATCATCGCCTGGAAGGGTCGTTGCGAGGTGCATGAGCGCTTCACCCCTGCCGACATCCGGGAACTGCGCAATGCATATCCAGGGATCATCGTGCTCGCCCATCCCGAATGTCCGCCAGAAGTTGTCCTAGAGGCGGATTTCTCGGGCTCGACCGCCGCCATGTCGGAATATGTCGGACGAGAGACGCCGGCACGCGTAGTCCTGATGACGGAATGTTCGATGAGCGACAATATCGCGGTCGCGCATCCCGACGTCGAGTTCGTGCGCCCTTGCAATCTTTGCCCGCATATGAAGCGCATTACGCTCGCCAATATTCGCTCCGCTCTAGAGGAGAACCGGCACGAGGTCCGGATCGAGCCCGGGATCGCCAGCCGCGCGCGCCTGGCAGTCGAGCGCATGCTTTCGATATGAGCTGCGACATTCACGACATCGGCGGGGCGCCAATCATCATAGGCGCTGGCGTGGCAGGCCTGATGACGGCGCTTCATTTGGCGCCGGAGCCGGTCGTGCTTCTGTCCAATGCGCCGCTCGGAACCGGAGCCTGCAGTGCGCTCGCCCAAGGCGGTCTTGCGGCAAGTCTCGGCGGCGAGGACGGCCCGGAATTTCATTTTTGCGACACACTTGAAGCCGGTGATGGGCTCTGCGACGAGGCGACCGCGTGGCGAGTTGTCCGAGCTGCGCCCAAAGCGATCAAGGGCCTCGAAGACTTCGGCCTCGTCTTCGACCGCTACCCTGACGGGCGGTTGCGGCTCGGGCTCGAGGCGGCGCACGCGCATCGGCGGATCGTTCATGCTGACGGCGACGCGACGGGTCGCGAGCTGGTCCGCGCGCTCATCGCCGCGGTGCGGTGCACAGCTTCGATCACCGTCCTGGAAAATGTGGAGGCTCGCCGGCTCGTCCTGCAAGACGGGGGAATCATCGCCGTGCTCGCAGTTTCGCGCACCGGAACGATCGTCTTGCCTACACGCCGGGCGGTGCTGGCAACCGGCGGCATCGGCGGCCTGTTTTGCGATACCACGAATCCGCCTGGCTCATGTGGGCACGGGCTAGCGCTCGCCGCCTGGGCCGGGGCGGAGTTCGCCGACTTGGAATTCGTACAGTTCCACCCGACCGCGCTCGATGGTCCGCGCCGGCCGATGCCATTGGTGAGCGAGGCGGTTCGCGGCGAAGGCGCGGTGCTCATCGACGAAGCAGGGGAACGCTTCCTGGCTGAAACGCCGGGCGGCGAGCTTGCACCTCGCGACGTGGTCGCGCGTGCGGTGTGGCAACAGATAACTGGCGGGCACCGAGTGTTCCTGGACGCCCGGCAATGCCTCGGCCCGAGATTTGGCAATCGCTTTCCAGCCATAGCCCATTTGTGCCGAGAGGCAGACGTCGATCCCTCCGTCGACCCGATCCCAGTACGCCCGGCGGCTCATTATCACATGGGCGGCGTTGCTGTTGACGCGGCCGGCCGCAGCTCCGTCGAGGGGTTATGGGCATGCGGCGAGGTCGCATGTACCGGTCTGCACGGCGCTAACCGCCTCGCCAGCAATTCGCTCACCGAAGCGGTGGTCACCGCGAGCTGGGTTGCTGAAAGCGTTGCCGGCACATCTCACACGAAACGGCGGCGCGTATGTTCGACGTTTGTGCCTCCGCCGCCAGATCCTTCCTGCATCCGCCCGGTCGTCTCCACCGCACTGGGCATCATCCGGGACGGCGAGACGCTACGCGAGGCGGTGGCGAACTTGCTGCCGATCGCGGCTGGCCACGAGGCCGCATCCGACCCGGCCTTGGTGGCGCTGATGATCGCCATTGCGGCCCTGCGGCGCGAAGAGAGCCGCGGTTCGCACTGCCGGTCCGATTTCCCAGGGCGCGATGCAGACGCGCGCCCGTCACGGCTGACACTGCGCATCGCAATGCAGGCCGCGGTCGCACTCAGCTGGCGAGCGCCGAAACGGAGCACCTGACATGGTTTCATTCTCACCCCTTCCCTCCGCCCTGATCGAACCGATCGTGCGCGCTGCTCTTCTGGAAGATCTGGGCAGATGCGGCGACCTGACCAGCGATGCGGTGATCCCGCATGATTGCACGGCCACCTTGGTGCTCAAGTCGCGACAGACGGGAATCGTTGCCGGGCTCGATCTGGCCGCCTTCGCCTTCACTCTCGTCGATCCAGCAATCGACATGCACATCTGGCGAGCTGACGGCAGCGATGTCGCGGCCGGCGAGACTATCGCCAAGCTGTGCGGACCGGCGCGAGGTCTGCTCACCGCCGAGCGCACGGCGCTCAATTTTCTGTGCCGCCTGAGTGGCATCGCCACTGCCACAGCGACGATGGTCAAGGCCGTGCGTGGCCACAAGGCGAAGATCGTGTGTACGCGAAAGACGACGCCCGGCCTGCGCGCGTTGGAGAAATATGCCGTGCGCGTCGGCGGCGGCGCCAACCACCGCTTCGGGCTCGATGACGCCGTGCTGATCAAGGACAACCACATCGCCATCGCCGGCGACATTCGCACGGCAATAGAGCGAGCGCGCGCCGCCGCGGGCCACATGGTGAAGATCGAGGTCGAGGTCGACACGCTGGAGCAGCTCGATATAGCGCTCGCGCTGGGCGTCCACGCAGTGCTGCTCGACAACATGTCGGTTGAGGATATTGCCCGCGCCGTGGCACTGGTCGCTGGCCGCGCCATCACAGAGGCTTCTGGTCGGGTGACACTGGAAACGGCTCCGTCGATTGCTGCGACGGGTGTCGACCTCATCTCGGTCGGATGGCTCACACACAGCGCTCCGATCCTCGACGTCGGTCTAGACATGCCGGGCCACGCGAACATCTGCACTCACTTGAACTAGCGGAAACGGAATGAGGAGCAACAGGCTCGGACTGCACGCGGCGCAAGAGGCTCGAAGGAGCCTGCGCCCCCATTCGGCTCACCCTTTAAACCTGCGGTATTGCGCTCGCGACGAGCCATATCGGACGGGCTCGCGACTCGACGGACCTCCTGAGCGCACTCGCTGATCAGCAACAGAGGCTTTGACGATGACGACTGGAATGAACTCGGAGTGTGACGTGAACCAGGGCATGCAAACGATCGATGGAGCCCCAGCCCGATGGAGCCGCAAAGAGGCCGAGGCTATCCAAGCCATGCCGTTCAACGATCTGCTCTTCCTGGCTCACACCGTCCATCGGCAGAACTTCGATCGCAACCGGGTGCAGCTGTCGCGGCTGCTCAGCATCAAGACCGGCGGCTGCCAGGAGGATTGCGGCTATTGCAGCCAGTCTGCGCATTACGAAACCGGCCTGAAGGCGTCGAAGCTTATGGAGGTCAATCGTGTCATCGACGAAGCGACCAAGGCACGAGATGCGGGCGCAACCCGGTATTGCATGGGGGCTGCCTGGCGCAGTCCGAAGGAGCGCGACATGGACACCGTGGTCGCCATGATCGAGGGCGTGAAAGCACTCGGCATGGAGACCTGCATGACGCTTGGCATGCTCGACCTCAGTCAGGCGCAGCGCCTGAAGTCGGCCGGTCTCGACTACTACAACCACAACATCGACACGTCCGAGCGCTATTACGGGGAGGTTGTTTCAACCAGGACCTTTGCCGACCGGCTTGAAACACTTAGGCACGTGCGCGAAGTTGGCATGAAGGTCTGCTGCGGCGGCATTGTCGGGATGGGAGAGGAAAAGGCCGATCGCATCGACATGCTGGTCACGCTCGCGAACCTGCCCGAGCCGCCGGAAAGCGTGCCGATCAACATGCTGATCCCTATCGAAGGCACGCCGCTAGCCGAGGCCGAACCCATCGATCCGATCGATTTCGTCCGTACCATTGCGCTCGCCCGCATCATGATGCCGAAGTCCTATGTAAGGCTGTCCGCCGGACGGACGGCGATGAGCGACGAAACCCAGGCGCTATGCTTCTTTGCCGGCGCCAATTCCATTTTTGTCGGCGACACGCTGCTGACAGCGGACAATCCCAGCGAGGACAAGGATATTCGTCTATTTAGACGTCTCGGCATCGAGTCGATGCAATGCGAGGCGAAATGAACGGGCCACAGCTAGCCCGCTATGAAGCAACGTTGCAGGGACTGGCACGCAAGGACCGGCTGCGGAGACTGGCGCCGCGCGTCGGCTTCGACTTCTCGTCCAACGACTATCTCGGGCTTGCCGCCTCGAAGAGACTTGGCGATGCAGTGGGGGCGGCAATCGCGCGGGGCACCCCGGTCGGCGCAACCGGATCGCGCCTTCTGCGCGGCAACGCGCCGGAGCATGAGGCCTTGGAGGCAGATGCGGCGTCGTTCTTCGGGGCCGAGCGGGCGCTGTTCTTCAGCAGCGGCTACATCGCCAACTTTGCCCTGCTGACCGCCCTGCCGCAGACGGGCGACCTCCTGATCCTCGACGAACTCGCTCATGCCAGCATGCACGAAGGGGCGCGAGCCGGACGCGCCGAGTTCAGGTCGGCTACGCACAATGACGTTGATGCTTTCGAGGATACTATCAGGCGCTGGCGCGCCGAAGGTGGCATGGGGCATATCTGGATCGCGGTCGAAAGCCTGTATAGCATGGATGGCGACTTCGCGCCGATGGAGAGCCTAGTCGCCCTTGCCGATCGGCACGAGGCATTCATAGTGGTCGACGAGGCACATGCCACCGGGGTCTGGGGACCGCACGGCCGCGGCCTTGCCACCGCGTTCGAGGGCCGCGACAACATCGTCGCGCTGCATACATGCGGCAAGGCGCTCGGCGCGTCCGGCGCGCTCCTCACCGGGCCAGGAACGCTGTGCGATTATATTGTCAACCGCTGCCGGCCCTTCATCTACGCCACGGCGCCCTCGCCGCTCATGGCGGTGGCGGCGCGCGAAGCGCTCGCAATACTGGTCGACGAGCCGATGCGCCGCGTTCAGCTGCATGAGCACGTTGCCTTGGCAAGCCGGCAACTGGCCGAGCGTTGCGGCGCAAAGCTCAACGGCTCGCAGATCCAGCCATTTGTGATCGGCGATGTGACGCGCACCATGGAGGTCGCGGCGGCTCTGCAGGCCCGCGGCTTCGACATACGCGGCATTCGTCCGCCGACGGTGCCGGAGGGCACGTCGCGGCTGCGCATTTCGCTGACCCTGAATGTCGGCCACGCTGACATTTCGGCCATGGTCGAGACGCTCGCCGCGGTGTTGGCCACGGCATGATCAAGCGTATCGTCGTCACCGGAACAGATACCGGAATTGGCAAAACGGTCTTTTCGGCGGGACTCGCCGGCCTGCTCGACGGCTTCTACTGGAAGCCGGTGCAATCGGGTCTCGATGAGGAGACCGACAGCGAGGTGGTTGAACGGCTCGCCGGCCTGCCGTCAGGGCGCGTGCTGCCGGAAGCTCACCGTTTGAAGAGCCCGCTGTCGCCGCATCGTTCTGCCGAAATCGACGGCGTCTCCATCGAAGCTGCCGATCTTTCATTTCCGGTCCTGCCGACACCGCTCGTCATCGAAGGCGCTGGAGGACTGATGGTGCCGATCAACCGACAGACAAGCTTTATTGACATCTTCGCTGAATGGCGGCTGCCGGTTATTCTGTGCGCTCGCACCGAGCTCGGCACGATCAACCACACCCTGCTGTCGATCGAAGCCCTGCGGGTTCGCTCGATCCCGCTAATCGGCATCGCGTTTATCGGCGAAGAGGTGGCCGATACGCAAAGGACAATCACCGAATTCGGCTCGGTGCGTCAGCTCGGAAGGCTGCCACACCTCGTTCCGCTGACGCGCGAAACTCTGCGGAAGGCCATGTTTGCCGGCTTCGACCTCGCCCAGATAGCCGGAGGCGAATGATGTCGCGGTCGCGGGTCTGGCATCCATTCACCCAGCACGCGATCGAGCCGGCCATCCCGTCCGTTGTCCGCACGGAAGGGGCTTGGCTACAGACGAGTGACGGAAGGCGTATCCTCGATGCAATCTCCTCCTGGTGGGTGGTCACCCACGGCCACCGCCATTCACGGATCATGGAAGCAATCCGGATTGCGACGGAGATGCTCGACCAGGTGATCTTCGCCGGCCTCACCCATCAGCCGGCAGAGCAATTGGCCTCGGCGCTGATCGAAATAGTGCCGGCAGGCCTCGACTGGGTCTTTTATTCCGACAGTGGATCGACGTCCGTAGAAGTCGCGCTGAAGATGGCGCTCGGCTATTACCGCAACATCGGCGCGCCGCGTTCGCGCATCGTCGTCATGGAACACAGCTATCATGGCGACACGATCGGCACGATGAGCGTCGGAGCCCGCGGCGTGTTCAACGCCGCCTACGAACCCCTGCTGTTCGAGGTCGACACCATTCCGTTTCCGGCCGCAGGGCGCGAGCAGGAAACGCTAGATCGGTTCGAGGCTTTCTGTCGCGACCGCCGCGCCGCCGCGCTGATCGTCGAGCCGCTAGTGCTTGGCGCCGGCGGCATGCTGATGTATCCGGCCTGGGTTCTGGCCGAATTGAAAAAGGTCGCCGAAGCCTCCGGCACGCTGCTGATCGCCGATGAGGTGATGACCGGCTGGGGGCGCACCGGAACCATGTTCGCCTGCGAGCAGGCGTCGATCTCTCCGGATATACTCTGCACCTCGAAGGGCTTGAGCGGCGGCGCGATCCCACTGGCGGCCACACTCGCGACCGATCCGATCTTCCAGGCCCACTATTCCGAGGACCGGCAGAAGACGTTCTTCCACTCGAGCTCCTACACCGCCAACCCGATCGCCTGCGCGGCAGCACTTGCCAATGTCGAGATATGGCGGGAGGAGCCGGTGGCGGAGCGGATTGCGGCCTTGAGCGCCGGGCAGGCCGCCGGACTTCGACGCTTTCGCAACAATACCAACTTCACAGACTGCCGGGCAACCGGCACGATCGCAGCTCTCGATCTGTGCGCCGGCTCGGCCGGTTATCTGGCCGAGATCGGACCAAGGCTGCGCGCTTTCTTCCTCGACCGCGGCCTGCTCGTGCGCCCGCTGGGCAATGTGCTCTATGTTCTGCCGCCCTACTGCATCACCGGCAACGAGCTGGACGGGCTCTATGACGCCATCGAGGAGGCCGGCGAACGCTTCGGTTTCCGGCCATGATGAGATCGTCGACGATTCTCGGCTTGGGTCATCATGCGCCGTCGCGCAAGGTCGAGAATCCGGAAATCGAAATCCGTCTCGGGCTTGAGCCCGGCTGGATCGAGCAGCGGACCGGGATACGCTCGCGCTTCTGGGCAACGGACCAAGACACGTTGTCGGGTCTTGCCGCGCATGCCGGCGAGATGGCGCTGGCGAATGCCGGCATCGACCGCCGCGACATCGGTCTTTTGCTGCTTGCCACCTCGACACCCGATCACCTCTTGCCGCCAAGCGCGCCGCTGGTCGCACATCGCCTGGGACTAGGCCGTGCCGGCGCGATCGATCTGACCGGCGCCTGCGCCGGCTTCATCTATGCGCTGATGTTCGCCGACGGCTTCACCCGCGTTCAAGGCAAAACGACCCTGGTCATCGCCGCCAACATCCTCAGCCGCCGCATCAATCCGGCGGAGCGCGCCAGCGCCGTGCTGTTTGCCGATGCCGCAGGCGCCGTGGTGATCGGTCCGTGCGACGACCCCGATCGGGGCATTCTCGGCGCCTCTGTGAATTCGGATGGCTCGCGCTACGGGCTGATCCAGATTCCCGCCGGCGGAAGCAACACGCCGTTCCATGGCGACCTAGACCTGGCGCAGACCCGGATGACAATGAGTGACGGCCGCGCAGTGTTCAGCAAGGCCGTGGACATGATGACGGCCTGCTCGCAGGACGCGCTCACTTCTGCCCGAATGCTGCCGCGAGACATTGTTCGTTTCGTGCCGCATCAGGCCAATGCTCGGATTTTCGATGTGGTCGGGAGGAACCTCGGAATAGCGGATCAGGCAATCGTCAAGACGGTCGCCGAGTACGGCAACTCTTCCGCCGCGACGATCCCGCTCTCGCTGTCGCTCGCCCATCGGACGCAGCCGTTTCGGGCGGGCGAAAAGATTCTCCTTGCGGCGGCCGGTGCCGGCCTCACCGGAGGCGCCCTCATCCTAGGAATCTAGCGGTACGACGGCCATGAACAGGATTGGTCACGAATGACACTACCAACACGGCCCAATACGAAAAAATTGCGCCGGCAAGTTACATGGGCGCTGGCTCGGTGAACGAGAGCGATCACCCTGCAGACGATTTCTTGTCGAGCAGGACGATCGGTGAGGCTACCTTGCTGGGCGAGGAGGGGTTAGCGCCAGTTCAGGAGAGCGGAGGTATCCGAGCTCATGCGCGCCCTCCTCATTGCGATGAAGTCATCCTAATCGATATGTCGGCCCTTCTGATCCATTGATCAACATCTAACGGTAGTAGGGCAGCCTTGAATTGAATAAGCGGTCCCTCGAAGGCGTCAACCGTCATGCAGTCCGAAAAAAATACTCATCTGCCTGTCTCAACAACGCTCGCTCCATTTCGAAACCAGGTGTTTCGCTCGATCTGGACGGCCACACAAATATCCAGCCTCGGGTGGCTCGTGCAAACGGTCGCTATCAGTTGGCTGATGGCCACGATTTCCGCTTCGGATCTGATGGTTGCACTCGTGCAGGCCGCATCGACCTTACCGGTGTTCTTCCTCTCGATCTTGGCCGGAGCCATCGCTGACAACTTCAGCCGCCGATGGGTGATGTTTGCGGGGCACTGCCTGATCGCATTGGCATCAACGACGCTGATGATTTCCGTGGGTCTGGGATTTGCCGGTCCCTGGCTAATTCTAGGATTAGGGTTCCTGGCCGGCTGCGGCTTTGCCTTGAATGATCCGGCCTGGCACGCTTCTGTTGGCGATATCCTTCACAAGCGCGACATCCCGGCTGCGGTGACGCTTATGTCTGTCGGATACAACATTGTGCGCAGCGTTGGTCCGGCTTTGGGGGGCGTGGTCTTGGCATTTTTTGGACCGCTGGCCGCTTTCGCGTTGGCAGCGCTGAGCGATCTGGCACCGCTAACCGCAATATGGCGCACTAGATGGAATGTTCGCACGTCACCTCTCCCTCGTGAGCGAATGACGATGGCAATTCATGACGGACTGCGCTTCACCGTCATGTCCTTGGAAATCAGGGCAGCGATTGCCCGTGCAACCCTTTTCGGGTTGGCTAGCATCTCCATCCTTGCGCTGCTCCCGCTAGTCGTCCGGGATCAGCTGAAGAGCGGGCCAATCATCTACGGCATCTTGCTGGCCGGCTTCGGCATGGGTGCTTTCATCGCCGGCATGAGCAATAGCTTTCTAAGGCGGATCACGTCTCAAGACAGGCTGGTGTCGTTTGCCTCCGTTGCTTGTGCAGCATGTTGCCTTTCCCTTGCACTCACATCGTCAGTCGCTGTGGCGGCCATTTCGCTGGCACTTGGTGGCGCGGGTTGGCTTATCACCTGGACGGGCATTGACGTGTCGGTGCAGCTGGCCAGCCCAAGGTGGGTCGTTGGCCGCACACTGTCGATCTACTACGCCTTGAGCGCAGGCGGGATGGCGGCCGGCAGCTGGATCTGGGGTACTGTCGCACAGAACTACTCGCTAGGCTGGGCTTTGGAGGGTGCCGCAGGCGCTCTTTTGCTCGTTGCAGCTGCGGGAATATTGTTGCCGGTCCGTCCATGGGAAGAAACGGATCAGGAGAGTTCGGATTTTCACCCGCCGGAGCTGGCACTCGAGTTGAAGCCCAGGAGTGGCCCCATAGTGGTCAAGGTCGAGTATCTTATATCCGAAGAGAATATCGAGACCTTTCTGGGCTACATGCGCACAAGGCGCCATGTTCAGAGCCGTGCCGGTGCGCGAAACTGGACACTCCAGCGCAATCTTCAAACGCCTTCGATTTGGACAGAGACATTCCGCACGCCAACCTGGATGGACTTTCTTCGCCTGAATCATCGGCTCACGGCAGCGGATAAGGAAGTCGGCCAGCGTCTCCTGGCACTGCATGATGGAGAGCGTCCTCCGCAAACAGTGCTTTCGATCGAACGAACCACTGAGGCAGCTCGTACCCGTGCCTCAACAATCGTTTCTCGTCCTCCCAGGTGACGTGATCACGAAGGCGATCGCATCGTGCATTGGGATCTGCTGCGCCGGTCGACTTCGAGCAGCGCGAAGACCGCATCGCCAGTAGGCGAGGCAATGCGTCCGGCGCTCTCTTGCGAATACCCTGCCGCCGCGGGCCCTTGAGGGCGGGGGCAGGAACGGTCGGTTCTGGGCCATCTTCGAGGCGGCGCTCGACGGCAAGAAGGAGGGCATGGGTCTCGAACGCTGGTGCGCGGCCTGCGCACAAGCCGATCAGCATCACCTTCGACGTGCGCTTCAGCCAGCGCTTTGCGGCTCAGAGACCTGCAGGAGGATCTGACCCGCTATCAGCTGGCGCTGGGCCAGCCAGAACCAGGCCCGTTCGAGGACATGATCAAGCATTTCGAATTGCAGCCTGACGAGAGCACTTCGCCCTTCGTGACAGAGCGATCATCGGCAACCTTCGGAAATTTGCCGATAGCGAGGCGTCGTCGTCAACAGAACATTTCGGACGAAGGCCGCCAAGGGACGTGCTACGTCCACGCAAATAGGCGAGATCCGTTGCCGTCTCGGTGTTCGTCTCGACGGCATGCGTCGCAGCGAGGAGTTCGGCTGATTTCAATGAGCGGCGGCGTGGTGCGTCGACCCTCCTCGATCGTTCTTTCGTAACCCTCTCTTCGCCCTGCAAGCGGAAGCGCACCAATGCGGCTCATGTCATCCACTGCCTAGGTAATCCATCGCGTTCAGAGGTCGCGTTTCGGCGCCATTTCCCCCGGCTCGCCTCTTGGCGAGGCTTGGCGTGGTCGCGCTGGATAACACGCCGGCCCCATCCGTCCGGCTCCGTGTCGGCGATCGCGCTATGGGATCCGTCGCCGGTCTTCCGATGGAATTGAGGGCCTGTGACGATGGCAGACCCGGTTCGATCGAGAAGCCTTCCGCTGCTGTCAGCCAGCCTGCATCGTATTCAAACGCAGCGCACTCGGGCGCGCCCTGCTGGTCATAGCGCAACGTGCCCAGAGGCGTCGCTTCGTCGGCTGACAGCGAACAAATGCTGACGGTATCGAACGAAAGTGTCACATATCGAACATACGAACCATGTCCGAAACATCTGTTTTTCGTGCTCAGCGTGACCCCCAAAAGCAAAAAAGAAGAGAGCACGACGAAGTTTCGCCGGGCATTTAAGTGTCAGCGCGAGCTACCTCTTCAGTATGGCACGTCGCTTGCTGCTCTGCATCGAACGCCGACGCCCAACCCACAAATAGCAGAGATGAATAATGGCGATTTGTTCAGAAGTGCTGAATCTAACTGAGTGGCTGAACAGCAGTGTGGAAGCGCAGCGGGGCAAAGCAATAGGCGTCCTGCCTTTCTTTGAGCCTGACACAGGTCGAATCCCACCTTTTTCGGGCAATGCATGACCAAGCATAGTTGTTCTTCCGTAAATCTCCAGTCGTTTGAGCAGTTCGTTTTTGTGCAACAAAAGTTTCAAACGTTCAATTGCGCACTTTTAGCATTCACGAGAACTCATCTTGATGATTATCTTTTAACCTTTGAATGGATATCCGGAATGAACGTAAGCAGCCTTCTTCTCAGCTCAGTTGCGGCCCTGATCTCCGTTTCCGTCGCTCGCGCGGCGGACCAAGTCTCTGCGCCGGACCCGACCGAATACGTCAAGATCTGCGACGTCTACGGTTCGGGCTACTTCCATATCCCCGACACCGAGACCTGCCTGCGCATCGGCGGCTACATCCGTTACGACGTCGGCCTCGGCGATGTCCGATCCTATGACGGGGCAAGAACCACCGATGGGAGCCCTGGCGAGGCTCGGGGCACCTGGCGAAACAACACGCGTTTCACGTTCAAAACTTGGACGCGCCAGGAGACCGAACTCGGCGCACTGAAGACCTATACTGAAAACCGCGTGAACTTCGGCAACCGCAACGCTCATCCGGGTCCGGACAGCCCTCAGAACTATGGCTTCAACAGCGGCGTCAAGTTGGCTTCCGCCTGGATTCAGCTTGGTGGCCTCCGAGTTGGTAAGGACGAGTCGGCCTTCGACACGTTTACAGGCTACGCCGGGAACGTCCTCAATAACGTACTCGTTCCGTACGGCGACTTCGATACCAACGTGGCCCAGTATTACTTCGATGCCGGCAATGGCTTTTCGGCTCTGGTTTCACTTGAACAAGGGTCGGGTGTAGTCGGTACTATCGACAGCCATGTTCCGCACGTCGTCTTCGGCGTAAAACAGACGCAGGGCTGGGGCGCGATCACCGGCGTAATCGCCCGTGACAGCAACTACGATGCTTTGGCCGGCAAGGTCCGCGTCGATTTCAATGTCACAGATGACCTGTCGCTATTCGGAATGTTCGGCTATGGCTCCATTGGCAATCTCAATGATGACCCAACCAATGCAGTCGCCGCTCACGGTCGCGGCTTCTACAAAACTTGGAGCGGCAACTGGGCTTTCTGGGCCGGCTCCACTTACACACTCAACGAGAAAACTTCGTTCAACCTTCAGGTCTCGGGTGATCAGTTCTGGAACTCTGGTGTGGCTGCAAACGTCGCCTACTTGGTCGTTCCAGGTTTCACAGTCACAGCCGAAGTCGACTACGACCACTACAGCAACTTCGGCGCCGGCGCGGTCGACCATTCCCGCGTGAACTGGACTCACGTCGGCAAAAAGAACAGCCTCGGCGGCATACTCCGATTCCAAAGCTCATTTTAAACAACTCCATCTGGTGTCGGCGCCCCAGCGGATCGCCCGAAGGCGATTTACGCGCAAACCTTCGGTGCCGATTGAAGGCGTAATCATCATAAGGACCGATCTTTAGTTCAACCGTTTGCGACCCCTTATCCCTGTCTTCGTCTCCAACGCCTGGTTTGTCGCCGACATATGGTCTGACCGGCTACCGATCATCGCCTCGGCCCGAATGCGCTTGACAAATCGGCGCCGGCCCGTTCAACCTGAAGCATTCACCAGGGGAGTCCCGGCAAGGGGCTGAGATACTGCTGGCTTTCGCGGCGCAGTGACCCGTTGAACCTGATCCAGTTCATACTGGCGTAGGGACGGTGCAAGCGCTTTGCGGGAGTTTACGCCCGAGGTCCTGTTTCGGCAGGTCAACAGAAGCGTCTTTTCATCCTTCCGGCACAGAACTGGATCTCCAATGCTTGAGCAAAGGAGCCTCAGATGAATGCCCTCACTCCCGCCGTCTCGACGGGACCGTTGCCCGCCTCCCGGAAAATCCACAAGCCCGGTGCCATCCACCCGCAGATCAGGGTGCCGATGCGCGAAATCTCCGTCCATCCGACAGCCGGTGAGCCGCCCGTCACCGTTTACGATCCGTCCGGCCCCTATACCGACCCGACTGTCGAAACCAGCATTGAAAACGGCCTTGCACGGCTTCGGCACGAATGGATTACGGCGCGTGGCGATGTCGAAGCCTATGAGGGCCGCCACGTCCGGCCGGAGGACAACGGATTTGCGGCGGGCGAGCGCCTGACGCCGGAGTTTCCCATTCGCAGCCGGCCACTCAGGGCCAAGCAGGGCAAGGCGGTGACCCAGCTTGCCTATGCGCGCGCCGGCATCATCACGCCTGAAATGGAGTTCGTCGCTATCCGCGAGAACCTCGGCCGCGACATCCTGCGTGGCAAGCTTGAGCGGGACGGCGAGGCCTTCGGCGCCGCTATCCCCGACTTCGTCACACCGGAATTCGTGCGCGAGGAAGTGGCGCGCGGACGGGCGATCATTCCCGCCAACATCAATCATCCCGAGAGCGAGCCGATGATCATCGGCCGCAATTTCCTGGTCAAGATCAACGCCAATATCGGCAACTCGGCGGTCACCTCCTCGATGGCCGAAGAGGTCGAAAAGATGGTCTGGGCGATCCGCTGGGGCGCCGATACGGTGATGGACCTGTCGACCGGCCGCAACATCCACAACATCCGCGAATGGATCGTGCGCAATGCGCCGGTGCCGATCGGCACGGTGCCGCTCTACCAGGCGCTGGAGAAGGTCAACGGCATTGCCGAGGACCTGACCTGGGAGGTGTATCGCGACACGCTGATCGAGCAGGCCGAACAGGGCGTCGACTATTTCACCATCCACGCCGGCGTGCGGCTGCACTATATTCCGCTGACCATTGACCGGGTCACGGGCATCGTCTCGCGAGGCGGGTCGATCATGGCCAAATGGTGCCTGCACCATCACCGGGAAAGCTTCCTTTACGAGCATTTCGCGGAAATCTGTGACATCTGCCGCGCCTACGATGTGTCCTTTTCGCTCGGCGACGGCCTTCGTCCCGGGTCGATTGCCGACGCCAATGACGCGGCGCAATTCGCCGAACTGGAAACACTTGGCGAGCTGACGCAGATCGCCTGGGCGAAGGATTGTCAGGTGATGATCGAGGGGCCCGGCCACGTGCCGATGCACAAAATCAAGCAGAACATGGACAAGCAGCTCGCTGTCTGCGGCGAGGCGCCGTTCTATACGCTGGGACCGCTGACGACCGACATCGCGCCGGGCTATGACCACATCACCTCCGGTATCGGCGCCGCCATGATCGGCTGGTTCGGCACCGCCATGCTCTGCTATGTCACGCCGAAGGAACATCTCGGCCTTCCCGATCGCAACGACGTCAAGACCGGCGTGATCACCTACAAGATCGCCGCCCATGCCGCCGACCTGGCGAAGGGTCACCCGGCGGCGAACCTCCGCGACGACGCGCTGTCGCGGGCCAGATTCGAGTTCCGCTGGGAGGATCAGTTCAACCTGTCGCTCGATCCGGAAACCGCGCGGTCCTTCCATGACCAGACCTTGCCCAAGGAGGCGCACAAGCTGGCGCATTTCTGCTCGATGTGCGGGCCGAAATTCTGTTCGATGCGCATTTCCCACGACATCCGCGCCGAGGCGCAGAAGGAGGGCATGGCGGCGATGGCGGCGAAGTACCGCAAGGGCGGTGACCTCTACGTGCCGGCGGAAGAGACCGGCGCAGCGCTTATGCCTTCGGAGGCGCATGAGCGATCATGAGGGTGTTGGTCAAAGGGGCCGGCGTCGCTGGCCTCACCGCAGCTTTCGAGCTCGCTACGCGCGGCGCGGCTGTGACGGTTGCCGAGACAAGGCACAGCCTTGGCGGCAATGCGTCATGGTTCGCCGGCGGCATGCTGGCGCCCTGGTGCGAGCGTGAAAGCGCCGAGCAGTCCGTGCTCGATCTCGGACGCGACGCCGCCGACTGGTGGGATGCGGCAACACCCGGTCAAGTGACACGAGCCGGAACACTGGTCGTGGCCGCGCCACGCGATGCGGGCGAGCTCGACCGGTTCGCCCGCCGCACGTCGGGCCATCGGTGCGTCGATGAAGATGAAATCGCGTTGCTGGAGCCCGACCTCGCCGGCCGCTTCCGTCGTGGATTGCTCTTCCCCGACGAAGCCCATCTCGACCCGCGCCAGGCGATGGCGGCACTGCATGACAGACTGGCAGCGATGGGCGTCGAGTTCCGCTTCGGCGCCGACGCCCGGCTTGGCTCCGGTTTCGATCGCCGGATCGACTGCACGGGCATGGCGGCGGAAGACGACCGACTGCGTGGCGTTCGTGGCGAAATGCTGATCCTGCGCACGCCCGATATGTCACTGTCGCGCCCGGTCCGGCTTCTTCACCCGCGCTTTCCCCTCTATCTGGTGCCGCGCACTGACCACCATTTTATGGCCGGCGCGACGATGATCGAGACCCAGTCCGCTGGACGGGTCACGGCGCGTTCCATGATGGAGCTTTTGAGCGCGACCTATACCCTCCATCCGGCCTTTGGTGAGGCCGAGATCGTTGAAACCGGTGTCGGCGTCCGTCCAGCCTTTCCCGACAATCTGCCGCGTGTCGAAGCACGCGGAAACACCGTCGCGATCAACGGGCTTTATCGCCATGGCTTTCTTCTCGCGCCCGCCATGGCGCGCCAGGCGGCCGAACTCGTCTTCAGTCACGACAAGACCTTGGAGCTCGCCAATGAAACTGATCGTCAACGGCCAAGCGCTTGAGATTGACGCCTCAACGCTGGCCGAACTGCTTGCCGCGCTCGACTATGCAGGCGATTGGCTGGCGACGGCCGTCAACAGCGACCTCGTGCACAAAGCCAACCGGGCGGAGTTCCAGTTGAGCGACGGCGACCGGATCGAAATCCTCTCACCGATGCAGGGAGGCTAGCATGTTCGAGCTTCTCGGGACGACGCTTTCCTCTCGGCTGTTTCTCGGCACGGCTCAATATCCATCGCCCGCCATCCTTGCCGATGCGGTCCAGGCATCGGGCACCTCGGTGGTGACCGTATCCCTACGGCGTGAGATGGCCGGCGGCAGGGACGGCGAAAAGTTCTGGTCGCTGATCCGCTCGCTTGGCACAAGAATCCTGCCCAACACGGCCGGCTGCCACTCCGTCAAGGAAGCGGTCACGACGGCGAGAATGGCGCGCGAGGTGTTCGGGACGACCTGGATCAAGCTCGAGGTGATCGGCAACCACGACACGCTGCAGCCTGATGTGTTCGGCCTGGTCGAAGCCGCCCGCATCCTGTGCGAGGACGGCTTTTCGGTGTTCCCCTATACCACCGACGACCTTATTGTCGCCGAGCGGCTGCTGGAGGCGGGCTGCAAGGTCTTGATGCCGTGGTGCGCACCGATCGGTTCCGCTCTCGGACCGACCAACATAACGGCGCTGCGCTTGATGCGCGGACATCTCCCTGGCGTCCCGCTGATTGTGGACGCTGGCCTGGGGCGGCCGTCGCATGCGGCGACCGTCATGGAACTCGGCTTTGACGCCGTGCTCCTGAACACGGCGGTCGCCAGGGCAGCCGATCCAGTCGGCATGGCGCGCGCATTCGGCAAAGCAGTCGAAGCCGGCCGCGAAGCCTTCCTTTCCGGAATGCTCGAACCGCGCGACGTCGCCGTGCCATCGACACCGACGATCGGCAGGGCGGTTTTTTCATGAAGCTCGATCCCTTCTACCTGATCGTCGACAGCGCTGCCTGGATCGAACGGCTGGCGCCGCTCGGCGTCAAGCTGGTTCAGCTTCGCATCAAAAGCATGAATGAGACCGGGTTGCGCGCCGAAATCCGAAAATCGAAGGCCTTGTGTGCCCAACACAAATGCCAGCTCATCGTCAACGATCATTGGCGCCTGGCAATCGAGGAAGGCTGCGACTTCGTGCATCTCGGCCAGGAAGATCTGCAAACCGCCGACCTCTCAAGGATACGGTCAGCCGGTGTCAGGCTCGGGTTGAGCACGCATGATCATGTCGAGCTGGCAACCGCCATTTTTGCCGATCCCGACTATGTTGCGCTGGGTCCGATCTATCCCACCATCTTGAAGAAAATGAAGTGGGCACCGCAAGGGCTAGAGCGGATCAGCGAGTGGAAGCGGCGGGTGGCGCCAATTCCATTAGTCACTATCGGCGGCCTCAACCCTGGCCGCCTCGACGGCGTCTTTGAAGCCGGCGCCGACAGCGCCGCAGTGGTCACCGACATCACTTTGAGCTCCGATCCCGAAGCGCGCACCAGGGAGTGGATCGAAAAGACGGACCGATGGCGATGAGACGAGAACCGCATGTGCTTGTCGTTGGGGGGTCGGATTCCAGCGGGGGTGCTGGAATAGCACGCGATATCGAAACGATCGCATCCATTGGCGTGCGCACCTGTCTGGCCGTCACTGCGCTAACGGTGCAAACGCACGACGCCGTGATGGAAATTCATCATTCTCCACCGAGCCTGGTCGCCGATCAGATGCGCGCCGCGCTGCGGGCCAACAATGTGGCGACCACCAAAATCGGCATGCTGGCGAATGCCGATATCGTTGTTGCCGTTGCCGCTGTGCTGCGCAAATACCCGCAAGTGCCGGTAATACTCGACCCAGTGCTGGCCTCCACCTCAGGCCGGGCGCTCCTAGAGGCAGGCGCTATCGCCGTGATGAAGCGCGATCTGATGCCGCTTTGCTGCCTTGTCATGCCAAACCTTCCCGAACTGGCACGCCTTATTGGCTCCGAACTGGCAGTGGATGAGGACGGTGCACTCCAACAGGGACAAAGACTGTTGGCCGCCGGCCCTCAGGCCCTGCTGATCAAGGGTGGGCATGCCTCGGGACCCCGATCGACCGATATTCTATTGCGCTCCGATCATGAACCCATCTACGTCGATACACCGCGCCTTGCCGCATCGATGCGCGGAACAGGTTGCATGCTGGCCAGCGCGATTGCGGCGCATTTGGCGAAGGCGAAGCCGCTCGAAGACAGCGTGCGCGAAGGCAAGCGGTTTGTTTTCGAGAAGCTGCAGAAGAAGGCGGCCACCGCGACAGCGGCTCACTGGCCCAGGTCTATGAACGTCGTTCGCGACCGGAGGTAGCGGTGCTGACGCACCAAAACGTGCGGTTCCTGACGGAGCAGGCGCGAGCTGCGCGTTCGCGCTTTAAGGTCGGCGAGGGCTACACGTACTGACCTCGCTCAGGCCGACGCTTCGCGCGGCTCTGCCGCGGCGCAATTGGCCGCTGCCCGTGAGCAGCTCCTGGTGAGCGTGGCAACCTATCGTCAGATCGTCGGCCAAGAGCCGGGGACGCCCCTGCTCGGATCGGTGGAGTACATCTGCAGAGTTAGACGCCACCAGCTCTTAAGGAAGCGAGATCGTCTGACCACCGGCCTTTGCAGTAGGTGCTTTGAGCCTTGAGAAGCTTCCGTTTACCCATCGCCCGACTCGGTTGCACAACCACGGGCCGGGAGCTTTGTCGAGTCGGGCGGATGAATGAGATCGCGCAAACCTGTCTCGGCCCGCCGAGCCGCCGAATCCACCCAGTGACGGTAACCCGATGAAATCACCCACTTCTTTTTGGAGCGGACACTTAGGTATGGTAACAATTCGACCCCAAGTTGCGGGCTTATTGGGAGCATTCCAATGTCTGAAGCCCAAAAAATAGTCTTGAAACAGTATTCATTTCGAAAATGCTCTAACGAGCAGCCCTGATCAGCCTCTCAGCAAGCCTTGTCTTCTGAGCGATGATCTCTGATCCTTCATAGGAAAGGTGGCCGCTGTCTCGGTAGAGAAATTTGCCATCGATCTCGGTTCTGCATTTTGTGTCGTCGCAGAGAAAGTCGTGGTAAGAGACAACCTCTACGTCAGCTTTCACAGCCACTTGGTTCAAGAGCTCAAGAGTGCGGGATCTCATCCGGCGGTAATCGGTGACATAGATTTCGCAATCACTGTGCCGCCCGAGCATAATATTTCCTCTCACCTTTCGCTCAAGGCAATCGCCGATATCGAAGCCTGCGACTGGTGGGGGAGCAACTACGACCACTCGCCTGCCCAAAGCGCGAACGGCCTCGATGAGAGACTTGATACCCTCAACGGCTCCATCTACCGAAGTGTCAACTTCCGTGAATGTCCCATCACGCCTCTTAAGCAGCATGAAGTCTTTGGAGTCAGGGGCGTCAAATGGGCTCGAAATGACAACGGTCTTTATCTCCGGCCGATTTTTCAGGATACCCAAAACACTGTCATTGAAGCGAATACAGTCCTCAGCGAAGGAGGGAGACGCTGCGCGCTTGAAGGCAGCAACGCCGATGGCGGGGAAGCACCCGCTCATCGTGAGCTGAGCCAGGCCGGCCTCTCCGATCGTCTTGGCCAAGCCGGGAACCAGTGCCATGGCAAATGAATCGCCCCAGACCAGCAATTCGGGCCTGTCCGTCGTCTGGCAGGCCTTCGGAATGGCCTGGGGAGGCGATCCAGATGTGAGATCACATGCCCTTGCCAGGCCGTAATTGATGCGTCGGCTCTCGGAAAAGCCAACCCTACTTTCGGCTGCGCCAATGTCGACTGACAGTGCGAAGCCGAGAAGAACCGTTGCGGCAACGAGTCCTGAGGCCATCCGTCCACGAGATGCGAAGAATCCCTGCCGGAACGGCTTTTCCACGAAACGGTGAAGAACTAAGCTTGCTACAACTGAGAAGGCAACTGCCGCATAGATCGCAAGCGCGGGAGGGTCTGCCAGCCAAGCAGCCCGCACATATACAAGCACCGGCCAATGGACCAGATAGAGCGAGTACGAGATATCCCCGATCCTTGCCATGCTTCGAACCGCCACATTATCCCTGCTGGGCGACAGCAGGAGGATCAGGGTTGCCAAGCAAACCAAAGCGGCATCCACGATCGGGTTCTGCGAACCAAGTCCAATCGGAATAAGGAGGATAAGCACGAGCGCCGGGAGGCGCAGCGCCGCAAACCTGGCCGCCACGCGAGCGCTGGCGGGAAGCAATGCCCCGAGCGAACCAATTGCTATTTCCCAAAAGCGGGTCGGCAAAAGATAAAATGCAGCGTATGGGTGACGAATGGCCACGTAGAGACACAGTGCCAGGCTGGCAACCAGGAGCAAACTAACCGCTGTGAGCCGCCATCTCTTGGGAGCCAAGGCCAAGAAAGCAGGAAGCAGCAGATAACACTGTTCTTCGACAGCGAGCGACCAGAAATGCAGGAGAGGCTTGGTTTCGGCGGATTCGCCGAAATAGTCCGCCTGAGACCAGAGAACGATGTTGCCGGTGAATGTGAGCGCCCCGAGGACCTGGCTTCGGAAGTCCCGCAGGCCCGCATCTGACAGGAAAAAGGGTGCAGCGATCGTCGTGAGCGCAATGACCACATAGGCCGCCGGCAACAGGCGCTTCGCACGACGATAATAGAATTCCCAATAGCTGAACCGTGACTGCTCAAGCTGGGTCGCGATGAGGCCGGTGATCAGAAAGCCCGAAATTACGAAGAAAATATCAACGCCAAGATAACCAAACGGCGCGATTTGGGTATGATAAAGGACAACCAGCAGGACAGATAGACCCCGCAAGGCCTGGACATCGGCTCGAAAGTCTCGCGGCATAGAAGACCTGATGAAATTCCCGGTTTAATTGGATGGACTGAGGCCTCGCACCAACGATGTGAAAATGGTGCCGTTCTAGAATCATCCGCTGGATCGATTTCGGCCGATCTGCCGCACTCGCCCGTAACATAACTAAGAAAGTTGCCGGCAGCAGGTGTCGGCGTACTTGCTTTCGGTCAATTGTTGTTCTTCTAATGGAGCATGCCCGCTAATTCGTAAAATCGATTAGTTGAATGCCATACATCCAGGCTATGGATCGCTTGGGTATGATCAATGTCGCACCTATGCTGGCTGAGTTAGTCGTGCCGTCCTACTGGCTGGCAATAGGCGAGGTGTTTGCGACAGGCGCTCGATACGCCAGCTGAAGTGGGAAGCTGTGGCAGCAGCGCACCTCGGCCGATTTCACCCAAAACGCTGCCGCGTCGACCAGATGCTCCGAGGCGAGGATGGCAGGGTGCTCGCTTGATGCGGTCACGGTTGCCGCACCGAGACTCGCCGGCAACAGCTTCTACACGGGGCGGCCCTGAGCTGCTTGAGGAGGGCGAACGGTTCAATAGCAAGCCCGCCGAAGTGAGGCGTCCTCAGCAGTACCGCGGATGCGCGTGAATGCATCCAAAACGTGAATGTTCTTAATTGAAGCAATCGATTTCTCTAGTCGACGGATGATGAATATGAAGGCGTCACGAGGCCGAGGATGCGATCTGGGATACCCAGGCAATCGGTGGTCGTGGAGGCAACAACCACGTATTCGGCGCAGATAGCTCGGACCATCTACCCGGTGAAAATGGCCGCTACAAACCGCATACCGTCGGTGAGGACAACGAAGCTCAGCGGCGGTCCTGACGAGGATGTCGTCTATGCGCCGACGTGAAGCCCTGCGTGATGCGCTGGTCGTATGCCGAGTTGTTCGGCGTAGTTGCGATGATGTTGCCACATCACAGTTGCGACCACAGTTCCCGCCATACCGGCCGCAAATGATAAACTCAGTTCACGTCCAGGAGCGAAAGCAATATGCATCGTCGTAGTCTGATCAAAGGATTCGTTGCACTCGGCGCGTGCCCCATTTGCGCTGATGCCGCGGGGGCGGCGGGCACCCATTGGGGATATGCCGGCCCAGCCGGGCCCGAACACTGGGGCGATCTGGATAAGAGAAATTTCGTCTGCTCGGCGGGCACGCAGCAATCGCCGATCGATATCAAGGGCGCGGTCAAGGCGGATATTCCGCACATCGCCATAGGTTGGCACAAGGGCGGCGGCAGGATGGTGAACAACGGCCACACCATCCAAGTCAACCTGCCGCAAGGCAGCACCCTCACCCGCGGGCATCGTGTCTACGAACTGGTACAGTTCCATTTCCATGCGCCGAGCGAACACTACGTGGCAGGCAAGAATTTTCCGATGGAAGCGCATTTTGTCCATAAGGACACCGACAGCGACACTCTGGGTGTGCTGGGCGTGTTTCTGGCGCCAGGCGCGACAAATGCCAGCTTCGCCAGCCTTGCCGCAGCATTTCCGGCAATCTCAGGCGAGGAGACGGCGGTCGACGAGGTCGACCCCAATGGGCTTCTACCGGCCTCACTTGGCTACTGGACGTATGCGGGATCCTTGACGACTCCGCCATGCACCGAAAACGTCGAGTGGATGCTGGCGACGGAACCGGTTGAGGTCGACCCGGCAGACATGGAGCGATTTACCTCACTCTACCCCCTGAACGCGCGACCTATCCGTTCACCCAATCGGCGCTTCATCCTAGGCCTCGGCTGAGGTCCCGGTCACGGGCGAGGCCAGGCTGGCGCGCTATATCGACGTCTGATTCCCAATATCGTGAGGATGCGCTCCGCGTCGCAGAGGCCCTTGGGAGCTAATCCTCGTCGTGGAAGCGGATCAAGACCAACTTGGCGACGATCTTAAACCGTCTTTATGAGGGAGAGGTACACCTGGCTTTCCTGTTCCAACAGCATCCGGCAGCACACCGAAGGGGTGGGGAGCTAGAATTCAGATCGGACCTTCGCAAGGCGTGCACCGCGGATCAAACGCCGTTTCATTGGGAAAAATGGCTCAGTACCGACAAAGTATTTGTATTCGCGCTAGCGGCCTCGCTTGTGCTCTTGGTCGGGACACAGAGGCAGGCCCCCCGGATCAACGAGGCGGTCCTAAGCGAGCTGCGAACGATTCAAATCAACTCCGCATTGCTCCAGCGCGACGTCGCCCGCGCTCGGACCGATATCGTATTGGACTACCGTTCGGTTGCCTCTACCGGCCAGGCATTGCAAAGAAATCTTACAAGCTTGCAAGGCCATCTCGAGATTTCGCCCGATGAGAGCTCCGGAGGGCACTCCAGATTGCTTGCACAGCTCAAAAAATCCATCGAACACACCGAGGCTGCCATCTCAGCCTTGGCCGCGCAAAATGAGCTTATGCAAAGCTCTCTCGCAGATTTTGCTCGCTCCGTTAATAGCCTTGAGGGGGCACCGTCAAGCCGGCTTGAACTTTCCAATCCAATCCTTCAGTTTTCGGCCAGACCGGCACTCAGCCTCGCATCACAGATCGATCGGTCTCTCGACCGACTTGCTCCGAGCCAGGACCAAGCCGCCGCGGATGTTGTCCGCAAGGGCCGCGCTGTCCTGTCGGCTATGTCTAGGTTGGACCGCGCTGCCAAGCGGATCGCATCCTTCGACACGTTCGCCAAGGCCGCTGAACTGGAGCGAGAACATCTGAAAGGCTACAGCTTGGCCAGCGCGCAAGCGCAGCATACGCGACTTTTCTTTGGCTCGTTGTCCATATGCCTCTGCTTGTTTGGGATCGTTCGGGCCTCCAGGCTGCATGTGCGGACGAAACGGTTGGAAAGGCGGTTGAAGCTTGAAGCGGCAATGAGTGAGATCGAAGCTCGCTTCAACGACAGTCAAGCAACGGAGGCCTCGCGGCGCTTCTCCACCGAAGCAGCGCTTAGACTCGTTCAACGCGTCTTCGATGCGGATCAATGCGCGCTTGCTCTGGTGGATCCGAGTCTCACCAAGGATACCGAGTGCTTTGTGACGAACACGCGCATGCGCGTCTGGAACGCCGCGCTTATCGACGAAGTCGTCTCACTTATCCAGCCAGGACAGCCAGTGTTTCGCGTCGTTCCGGCACCGCAAGTGGTTCGGGCCGCCGTAGGCACTTCGGGTGTTTGTCAAATTGTTGGTTGCAGGGCCTCCGATCAGCAGGCTGCGGTTTGCATCCTTGTTTTTGAAGGAGACCGCTCACTTCCCTCAGCAGACGACCTCCGGCTTCTTGGCAGCGCCACTGTGCGTTTAAGCAACCATCTTGAAATGCAACGTGTACACGCGGAACGCAACCTTCTCGTGAGTCGATGGGAACATGCGGAAAGGCTGAGGACGGTCGGCACAATCGCAAGCGGCGCTGCACATGAATTCAACAATATTTTAGGAGCAATAATCGGCTACGCAGAGATAGCCATACGTGTTGTGCGCGGCCCCTCGAGAATTCGGAGCCACATCGGCCAAATCATCTTGGCCGGTAACCGAGCCAAGCTGATCGTTGACCAGATTTTGTCACTAAGCCGGAACCGGAAGCGCGCGGTAATGCCTTTCGATGTCTCCGAAATTGTCATGGATCTTGCGCCATTGCTGCGGGTTACAGTTCGTGCGGATGTTCAGTTGAACTTCAAGATCAACGAGTCGCAAACGGTAATCGAGGGCAGCCCAACCGAGCTACAGCAGATTCTTATGAATCTGTGCAAGAACGCGTCGGAGGCTCTCTTGAATGGGGGCCGTGTCGAGGTTAGCGTTTCTCGCGCCCACGTCCATCACACGAAGCCGCTGGCTCAGGGCACCTTGAGACCGGGAGATTACGTTCTCCTCTCCATCAGCGACGATGGCCCAGGGATCGCAAGCTCGGTACTTCCGCATATCTTTGAGCCCTTTTTTACCACGCGCGCTCGCGTCGGCGGGACCGGACTGGGTCTTGCTGCAGTGGACAGCCATGTGAGCGCGCTCGCGGGATGCCTTGACGTCACCTCGTCTATTGGCCGAGGTACTCGCTTCGACCTCTACTTACCCGCCTCCGAGGAGGAGCCAGTCAGAGCTGATATCGCTTTCGGCCAATACGATGGATCACTCGGCAACGAAGAAATCATTGCAGTCGTGGAGTCCGATCCAGCAACGTTGGAGATCTACAAGGACAAGATCGCCGCGCTGGGTTATAAGCCGGTCGGCTTCGCGAACTTCGAAAGTCTTTGCGACTGGATCGAGAGCGGGAAGGCAGCTGACCTGCTAATTATCGGTAAAACCCCGTTCCTCGAGCGAGGACAGGCCGAAGCCGTATGTCCCACCCTCATGACGGTGCCTATCATAGTCATTGGTGGAATCGACCCCATGCCGGTCACATCTGATAATCAGAGCTTCGTCCTTTGGCTAGCCAAGCCGGTCTCGTCCAGGATAATGGAGCATGCGATTCGTACGATGATGATGGCATGATAGCCGCCGTCGCGCTCAGGCTACCGAGGCAATCTGAGGAGGAGGATGGAATTCGCCAATACAAGTTCGTCAGGCGCTGTGGTCTGCGTCTGCCCAAGGAAATGGCTCCCCAACACGCAAACCTGCCGCCATGCTCGATGAAGGCTTCCTGCGCGACGAGGCTGGAAGCGCTGCAATGGCCCTGCGGGCGCGGCACCAACTCGCCGAGCTTCGCCCGCGCAATCCAGCGGATGGCGCTCGACACACCCACTCCAATCGTGCCGGCCGACTTATCGATCCCGAGACGTTGCTCTAGCCTCAGTGCTTGTTAAGAAGGTCGGCTACTGTCTCTCCGCGTCGCCGGGCATCGGCGGCGAGCCATACCTCTCCCACCTCATAGACGTCCCCTTGGGTGCGGAACGGCACAATGACGTCAATGGCAGCCGACAGCATGTCAAGAAGCGTGCGGTCTTCCACAGCAGCTCCTTGCGGGCTGCTCTTGACGAGTGAAAAGAGCTTTTTAAAGCCTTGGACAGGATCAGCCCCGTGAATCGTTGATATTGATCCCGCATGGCCGGAGACGACTTCGCTAAGGTAGGCCCATGCAGCATCGTCGCGCATCTCACCGAGCAATATTCGATCAGGGCGCATGCGCAAGCTGGCTTGCAACAGTTGCTCTGCCGTCACCGCAGCTATGCCTGCCCGGTCTTTTGGATAGAGTAACCGGACATGGTTCTCGTGCGGGATTACAAGTTCGAGCGTGTCCTCGATAGTTATCAGCCTTTCTTGCAGGGGTATGGCGCTGATCAAAGTCTTGCTCATTGTAGTTTTACCGCTTCCAGTCTGTCCGCAAAGCAGCATCGTGAGCCGTCCCCAAACGCACGCTTGCAAAAATTGCTCCAAGTCACCATGGTCGTAGTGCTGAAGAATCGTTTCGTCCTGCTGCGCTTGGCGCTCTTTTCGTGACCGCCATTGATTCCAACGCGAGTATTCGTAGCGAGTTGAAACTTCCTTGAGTTCGGTCACACGACTTGAAGGACGCCGTATCGTCAGGCTTATTGTTCCTGAGGGGACAGCGGGCGGCAAACAGATCTGCAGCCGCTCTCCGTCCGGCAACTCAGTCGCACACAGGGGGCTTTGCGGTCCGACATCTTGCTTGCGCAGCGCTCCAGCGAGTATCGCGATGTCCTCCAGATCGTCATAAGATAGCGGTAGCCGATGTTTCGTGAAAACGCCGGCCTGTCGGACAAAGGCTTCCCCAGGCCGGTTGATAGCGACCTCTTCGGTTCTTGGCTCCTCAAGCCATTTTAGAACGGGCTCGAGAAGCAAACGCAATTGAGGATCAGCCTCCGATCGCATTGTTGTCTCTCCTGCGTTCGCGATGTTGGGGGTTTGGCGCCGCGGCAGTCGCTCTAAGATCGTATACATCTGAGAAATCGAGGTCCCGAGCTACAAAGATGGATACAGCATCTCCCTGGTTTTTCTTCAGGGTTGGCGGAATGTTGACCGTCGCTCTCAGTGTCGTCTCGACGGCTTGTCCACCATTGCTCTGGAAGCTGTTGATGCCGCTTCCTCCGCCAGAGCTGGCCGCGTATTGACCGGCCGCCTGAAACGCGCCTTGGATGACGCTCATGAGAATCGCGCCGCCAAAGCGTTCCCGGAAGTGATTGTCCACCGTGCCAGGCATTCCGGAGCGGCCGAGCTCGTCAGCGCCCGGCGATGCTATCGAAACGAGGGCATGGTCAGGTGTTTCGATGCGCGTCCACAGCACGAAGACACGCGCATCCCCCTGCTGGAGACCGCGCTGGATTTCGCCAATCACGGTCGTCCCGCGGTCCAAGAGCACGACATTGTTGGTCGTGCCGCGGACGTCTTTAGGTAAGACGCACTTCACATAGCCGGGTAAATTTGTGTCGACTGCCGTCTGCAAAATGCAGGGAATGATCGTTCCTTGAGTAATCACGAGATCGGGGTGCGGCAAAAGTGTGGCCCGGCTCGGCTCCTGTATATCTGGCTTCAATCGGCCTGACAGATCGCCCTCGATTGAAATCTCATCTGCGGTCGCGGGAGCATCCTTATGGTTATCTTCGCTCCGTTGACCGTCGCCGTGCATCTGACTGCTGCTACTGTAGGCGAAAATTGGTGTTTCCTCGGGCGGCGGATCAGCTGAAGCCGGGGGCGGCGTGGATGGCGCAGGATCTGCCGCCTGCGCCGCCTGTACGGGTGCTGGAGGTTCGGGAGCAATCTCGATTGGCACGGGGCGGTATGGCTCGGCGTTGGGGAAAATTGCCGGTTTTGGCTCAGATGGTTCGTCCTGTGTACTGGGACGACCTCCGAGCCAGATCAGCGATAGAGATGAGATAAGAACAAGACCAGCGACGGCCAATTTCTGCGATCCCGATAGATGCCGGCGGGCCGGCTCCGAGACCATCGATCCGGATGCATCGACATCATGTCCCGACTGTGGGCCGGTTCCATTCATCGGCCCGAGCCTTTCAGAAGGCGCCACACGTCGGGTCTCACTGTACCGGTCCCTGGCGCTCGTCCCACAGGATCATAAGCCCTGTTGAAAATGGACAAGACCGTATTGCCATCTCTCAGACGCCATTCCCGGGCGACTGCGGATACTTCAACATAGTCCCCTTTGACCGTGTAATTGGCAGCGGCTTCCTTGCCGTCGGGATTGATAACGTAGAGGGAGGGTATGCGCGAATTGCTTGCGAAGCCAAATACGGTCGTAAAGCCATTATCGAAAACTTCCAGCGGCGCCAGCGATCGATCGCCCTTTGCGACGTAGTGAAAATTGCTTTCGTCCGGACTGGCAGTTGCGGCGGGCCGATTCAACAAATCCTGAACTCTCTCTTGTTGCAGCACTTTCGCCCGGGCCTGACCAAGAATCGAGCGCCTTTCTGCTTCCTTTCTCTGGGCAGCAGCCTCATCATCGGGGTAGGTGAACTGAACACTGTAGTATAGGTCAGGTTGCTGCTCATCGAGTTTTGGCATCGCTCTCGTTGAAATACTGAAGACGTATCTCCGTGTACCCGACTCACTCTCGGCCAGCACGATGACCGGCTGCGGCGGGAGCATCCGGCTAGCCTTAAAAAAGAGATAGTTGGCACGTGGGAGCGCAGCTAGGTCTTTGCTGTTGGAAACGGCCACGGCTGCGACGGTCTCGTTGGCCGCGAATGTGACAACCAGCGTTGCCCCCACTGCAGTCGATAGGCGCACCACTTCGTCGGGACGGTAAGCCAGGTAGCGCATCCGCGCATCATGCTTGCCGGCAAGTGGCGTGTCTTCCGCGCACACCTCCATCGTTAAGAAAAGTGAACAGGCCAGCGCGAGAAACGCTCTTTTTGTCATGGCTGCACAATGCCCAGGTTTGACACGGTATCTTCCGAGGCTTGATAGGACGTGACGAGTAGACCTCCCGGATTGGTGAGCCTCGATTGGCCAGGCAGACCTGTCAGGCGCTCGTAGCGGATGGTTGCTGTCCAGGTGGTCACCATCGGCATCTGCCCATCGACAACAAGCGTACGTTTGTATCGGATCTGTTGAACGTCCGGACTGATGTCGTTTGAGGAAATATGCCCAACCTCGAACTTGCCGCGCTTGCCGACTGTGACTTGCGGCGAGGTGGGATTCGGATAGTTGAAGAAATCTTGATATTGCTGTCGCACAGCCGGTGCGCTGAAGCTGGATACGAGGTCATAGGCGTATTGGGCTGTATCTGCCGTGTAGCCTTCGCGCAGGCGTACATATTCCCACAGCGAAGCATTTATGACGGCTCGGTCTTGGGTTGCGGGCAGTTGAGAGATTGACACTTCGCTATCAACGGTCCCGTCTGGCCGTACCCAGAGGAACACAGGTACGAGCTTGGCCAACGGGACCATGGCAGCGATGGTAAATGCCTGGGCAACATTTCCTAGGACCGCCGCCGCCGCAAAGGCTATAAGGGCCTTTGACAGGCGCCGCGCAGACTTCGCTCGTGAAGTTTGAAACGCTTCCACCTCTTTGTAGTGGGCGGCGAGCGTTTCCCTCTCCACCAGAAGGGCATGTTCAGGAAACTTCACTTGGGCTCGTCCGCGCAATCGACCTGAAGATCCTCAGGGGTGGTTTCCCATTGTCCCACGTTCAGTTGGAATGGCGCACCCGCGCAGGTCGCAAGCCCATGGGTTGTCTTGCAGGCGGCCAAAGCTAGGATTGATAAAATTAGGCAATATTTCATGTTGGCACCGCGCTAATTGATTAACCACCCGCCGTTTTGGCAAAGTGGCGACTGAGGCTGTTAGGCGCTCGGTTCGCACCTGCCAAAGAGCCGCCGGCGATGCTGCTGGCGATCATCGGAAGCGCGACGATCAGAGCGTCGCCAGCCAGGAAAAGCATGTCGAGCTCGTAAAGCCCGATGATCTTGGCTGCTGTCGTGCCCGAGAATTTGATCACCCCAAGCATGACTACCAGCGAGGCTGCTTCGGCAGTGATAACTATCGTTGCAACGATGTTGAGGAGGAGAAGAAGCAGCCCGTACGAGAGCAGTTGGCCGATCCATCTGGTGGCTATGTCTCGAGTGTGATCAAAAAGGTAGCCTACAAGGACCAGGGGGCCGATCGTCAAGAGCACCTTCGTCAGAATTCCAACGGCATCGTAGATCTCGAACGCTGTCCACAGCGCGCCGTAGAAAATCCATTGCGCTCCCTCAAAAGCAAGTATGTCCTGTCCATTCATAGGCCCAATTTCGGAAGCAATCACCTGAAGGACATACTGAGTTAAAGCAAACATGATATCGAGCTTCTGGGGGATTTCGATGAAGGGCAAGTCGCTGCCACTGACGTGGTGAGCAAACCTCGGAATCGTGTCGTCGAAGAGCACTTCAATGTACTGCTGGTAGTTGGCCTGCCCTAAGATGAGGGCAACGACAATCGAGACCATGATTACGCGCGATATACCACCGCGCGCATCGACTTGACCACGCATGACCAGGCAGCCTTGGATTATTATCCAAAGCGTGACACAGGCAACCAGAGGCGCACTGACCGCCTCTTGGATGTTTTCAAGCACTTTGTGCAGACCGGACTTAAAGGCCCCGTGAAAGATCGTGTGTATAGCCGTGAATGGCGCGTGAATTTTGAAAGGCATGGCGTGAGCCTGATTTGTCCCTGATCAGCTCAGCTGAGCCGGATGAGACTCTGCGTGGTTTACGGGAGGAACATCTTGGCGGTTTCCTGGCGTTCGCGACGCTGCGTGGCGGCCTCCTCCACGGCGTGAAGGCTGCCTTGTGCAGTGGCCATCGTCAGCAGACTCGTGGCCTGGACATTTTGGATCATCGCATCGTGAATCTGCTTGAGGACCAGACCGTTGGTCACGGTGGCCTGCACAATATTTCTCGAGCTGGAAAGCTGGCCAAGCGTGTTGTCGTTGGCCTTGAGGCGCTTGTCCATTACGGCCAGAGTGTCGGCTGCAAGAGCTGCGGCATTGGCGGCACCAGCGCTTTGTCCCTGTAACAGTTTCGCTTCTGAATCGGTGCCGGTGATTATCCGGTTTGAGTCCTCCGTAATGTGACGCGCCATAGTCGAAACTGGCGCCCGAGCATCAAACATCTGCCCCTCGAGCTTATTGCTGGACGGGTAGTGATTTCCTTGGTTCAGTGCGCCCAGCAGTGTCGTGACACCGAATGACGACTTTAGCATATCCACCATTTCGATCGTGGTAGCGAGCGTCGCGATTGACCTCTCAAGGATCGCCGCATTGGAAAGCGCTGTTATGGTCACTTGTGATTCTGTTACCGGGTCGCTGACGACAAATTGCGACCGCGCCTGTGTGCTAAGCAGAAAGGAAGCAGCAAGCGTCGTCGCTGCAAGTTTGGCAAATCTCATGAATATTTCTCCGTCAGTCTTGAACTTCATGGTAACGGGCCATGAACTTGTCGAGCCACCCACCTGGGGCATCTCCGTGCTGGTCACGAAGCTGGTCGGCAAAGCGCACGGTGTTGGCCCGCCCTGAGAGTACGGCTACATACTCGCGCATCTGCCCGAGATCGAATTCGCAAACAACACTCCCGCTGTCGCGCTTGAGCAAAAACTTGCGGCTGCCAATTGCCATTCCCTGGCGGATTGCCTCGAACTCCTGCGTGGTGCACTTCAAGCCATCGATATACGCAGCCCGGTCCGCCGTCGGTGAAGGGTAGAAGATCTTCGTCATACATTGTGCAACGAGACTAGCTCCGAGGGGCGATTCAAGCACGTGTTCAGGCTGCTGCGTTGCGAGTATCAACATTCCGTTGTTTTTGCGGACGGTGAGCAAGAACTTGTCGATAACAGCCGAGAACTGGGGGTTGAGCAGATAGAAACGAAATTCGTCGCAGCTCATGACGAATCGACGGCCATCGACAACAGCACCCACGCGATGCAGAAGATATGCGGCGGCCGGCGCACAGACCTCCTCAAATTCCAGGAGCTGTGTCATGTCGAAGCCCGTAATGGAGGCATCCAGCCTTACTTCGTCGACATCGCCGTCAAAGGCCCATCCAAGCGCATTCCCTCTACACCACCGCTGCAGCCGTGCTCCTGCGCCCTCGGAGGGGCTGTGCAGCAGGAATTCGCGTAGGCCCGCAAGTGAGCGCATGACCGGTTCGAACGAAAGTTGACGAACAATGCCACGTTCCAATCGACGGCTTTCCTCCGGCGAGATCGGACCACGGCCGTCACTCTCGATTAGGGCCATCAACCATTCGCGCAGAAAGTCCAGCGAGGCGGAGGTGTTGTCCAATCCCCGCAGAGGGGCCAAGCCGCTCGGAGCGCCTCTGCGCAACGCAAGATATGTCCCTCCCGTGGCTCGCACTAGGAGTTCACCACCCCGGTCTTTATCGAAAAAGACGATCGCACCATTACGATCGACCAGGCTTTGCTCAAGCATCGCGAGGATAAAGGTCATCAGCGTCGTCTTGCCTTTGCCGACGGGCCCGAATATCGCCGTCATGCCGACGTCATTCTCATGGGGGATGTAGTCGAAAGAAGTTCCCCCGTTTGTGCGAAAGCGCGCAACAGCTTTGCCCCAGTGGCCGGAAGTGGAACCGCTTGGGAAGTTCTCAAATGAGACAAGCCCGGCAAAATTGTACGAGGTGATCGCCCCGGGGCGTGTGCGCCACCTGTTGTTCCCCGGAAGTTGGGACCAGTACGCGGCCTCCATGCCGATACCCTCTTGGACGATGACGGCGCCCGCGTCGGCCAGCCTTGCGCGCGCATTTGCTGCGCGATCTGCAAGGGTATTGAGGCTGTCGGCATAGACGCACAGGCTCAAATGATGCGAACCCATGACGAACTCGTTGCTTGCCAGTGCGTCCTCTGCTTCGGCAAGTTCACTGATCTGGGTGAGAGCCTTGTCGCCGGCGCTCGTCATCTGGCTGGACTTAAGGCTAAGCTTCGCATGAGCTTGTGGCCGAGTGAGGAAGGAAAAGCTCTGGCTGAGGACAAGCGGGAAGTTGGCGGACAGCAAGGGATTTAGCATGCCCGGCCGCGTCGTCGCCGGATATTCACGGAACGAAAATAATGATCCCACGGAGCTACCTCCGGGTCTTCGAATCTCAAGCGCCCGCTTCCCGCAGATGACCTGGTCAGTGTAGATCGAGGCGCCGAGTGAGCCGGTAACCATCGGAACCGGAAGAAACCGGCAAGTCATTATCAGCCGAAGCGCCTCACCGATTTCCGTGAAGAGCACGTCGCCTTTCTCACGAATACCCAACCGGCGCAGACCGTAACCGCCGAGTGACCCAGCAATGATCTGCCAGAGGTCCTCCAGGCTTCGCATTTGTGTGGCCAGATCATTGTCATTCCGCCTGGGGGATTTGGCAATGCGCCAGCCGATCTTGCCGATTGCGGTGCGGGGGAACACGACGACAGTGAGGAAGTGATCGTTGCGAAAGAGCTTGCCCGACAGCACACGGCTCTCGTAGACCTCGCTCAGACTGCCAGCGAATGCACTTTGAAACTGACGCGGTGCCGGCTCCGGCACATCGCTGTTTCGCACGAGATGAGCGTATATCGAGACATTGTCATCGGCGATGTTGCGCAAGAGAGTGTTGAACGCGCGGCAGCGCGAATTGCGCATCTCAGCGTCTTCCAAATCAAACGGCAGCCCGTTCACGTGTGCCATGGCCATGATCGATCCGTCTTCCAGAAGGACAACCTGATCGCTTAGATGACCGACATACGGAAGATAGATCTCACCAGATCTCTCGGTCCGGCCACTGGCGCCAAACATTACACCATTCCTCTTCCGCGTTTGGGCACTCTGATCGGATTGGCGCTGACGCTCGCGCCACCCCAGACCGGCCCGTCCACGCTTCTGCCGGCCGTCTGCAAATAGAGGAGCGCGACGCTTGCGGCGTTATAGTCACGCTCAACAACCAGCCGTGCTCCGAACCAGAGTGGCGCGAGCACGATTTCGTAGAGTGGATTCTGAAGGATAATGATGACGAGCCCAGCCAACATCATGAGCAATCCGGCCAGCGTCAGCGGCACCCCCAGAAACAGTGCGGGGCGTGTTGCCGCCACATAGAGGGTGCTCACTTCCAGCCGGTCGCTCATCAGCCACCGCCTATGAGCGCCTTGCCCAGGAAGCTGGCGCCGAACATGATGACGATCCCTCCAACGACACCCGCAACCAAGCCAAGTGAAGCACGACCGAACATCCAAGAGATACCGATGGCCACGAGTCCGAGCACAGCCAGTGATTGTCCGAAGGGGCCAAGTATGAAGGTGCAGATATTCTGGACCATCTTGGCAGGATCCGCCCCTCCGGTCACCTGAGCCGCGGCTGGCCCGCTGGAGAAGACCGTCCACGCCGCGCCTGCAGCAGCGGCCGGTACATATTCAGCCGCGATGCGCAGCATGGAAAAAGGCGAAGGAACACGCGTTTTAAGCGCACGAAGTATTTTGAGTGGCTTTATCATTTTATCTCCATGATTCAATCGAATACGAGTTTGTTCGCGTTCGAGGGTTCCCGCTCTTCCGCAGCCTGGGGACCGGAGGGGTCTGCCCCCGAGCGGTTCGGCTGATACGAGCCCCAGATGTCCCACGAATCTTGTGTGGGCTGCTTTTCATTGGTCTGCTCGCTTTGTTCGAGCAGAGGCGGCACGGCTTTCCGACCGGGTGCCTCAAGATGTCGCACGTCTCGAGCAGTCGGCTCCAGCCTCCGCTCAAGGAGCCTTGAGATATCCTTCGCGGCCGACTCGACCTTGCGCACATAACCGTTGGCGAAGCCGCGCGAGACGTCGCCGGTGTTATAGGCCGAGATGGCACGGCGAAGCGCCAGTTGCTGCGCCACAGCAGTCGTGCCGCCGGCATACCGGCTTTCAAGTAAGTGGGCGGCAGCCGAAAGCGAGGCGCAGGGCTCGAAGGCCTTTTCCGGCGTGAGATTGAGCATAGGAAAGTTCTTGCTGTTTATCTGCATCAATCCAACGTCCACAGAATGTTGTGCTTCGAGGCGGTTCTTGACGCCCCGCGTGGCTTCCAGGTGATCTATCCAGCGAAGCTGCTCACCTGTGGTATTGTCGTGAGCCACGAGCGTATCAAAGCCACTTTCAATTTTGGCAATCGCGGCGAGCGTGGACGGCGCAACCCAGGGAGCGCATTTGCGCGATAGGCTGTCGAACTCACCGGGGGAAAGTGGCGCAGGCTCGCCCGGGACTGACATGGAGGTCAACAGGACGAGGGCCAGGGGCCAAGCTGCAATAAACATTCCCTATCACCTACCTCTCTAAGCCGCCGGACGATTTTGGCCTTTCCGGCACGCGCTTATCGGGGAGGTTTGTTACTGCGTGATGTTCAAGTTCAGCTTTTCGGTTTCAACTGTAGCAAAGGACATTTGTTGGCATGGGCGTGCGTGAAAGCACCTTGCTCATGCCGTGGCGTGGCGCCGGCCCGATCAGTCACCGACAAATCCGGAGCATCTTGGTACGATCACTCCTGAGCGGGATTGCTCGCCCCGGGCCGTCCGTTGCTCCTAGATCGTAAGCCGCGACTTCGGCGTCATGACAAATAGGGATAGCATCTTCTCTCAGGGCCAAAGCCAAAGCACACAACGAGACGGTTGGGGGGTTCGTTCTGGCTGCGGATCATCGTGGGTCGATCGAACGGGAGAAACCGACGGAGGCGCCAAGCCGCCGCATATGCGGCATGCTGCCATTGGTTGAACAGACAGCCATGCGCGGCCATACACACTCAAGTCACTGATTCAACACCGCGAGCTCACCCGCGAAGTGCTGGCTCCAAGGCGCAAACCCGTGGGCGCGAGGGTCAACTGGGAAGGCGTAGCGACCAGCACGCAGCGCATTGTGTTGAAAGCCTGGTCCAGCTTTTCGCCGCGCTAGGTGAAGAAGCCTGTACAGTCCCATCGGCAGAAAACCGCACGCCATTAACGGAATCCGACTGGGCTATCGCCAAGGATGATCACGAGGTTCGATTTGGCGCTGTCGACTTTTGTGGTCTTCCCGGTGACGTGATAGGCTCCAAGCGGAGGTCTTGAATAAGATGAGAATGTAGGGTCGGACGGTAACCGTCACCGGACCAGCCGTCGCCCGAAACAGGATTGACGCTTGGCCACCTCGGAAGAACCCGACTTTGCAGGAGACGTACTATTTGGCACAAACCATCAATGGCGAATCACATTCGTTCTTCCGCCGACCGCCTCTCAGGGGATCAATCAAACGCCGCTGCTCAACCACGTCCGAGCCCGACCCGCGAGCAGGAGGATGTCGAGATGATTCAGGTCCGCAAGCGCCAGATAACGTGACGAAGATTCAGGACATGGCAGGCAACTCGGCATCCATGCCGTCGAAGGAGTGGTATGAGCAGGCCTGCACCAAACTGACAAAACGGGAAGCTCGATGCGAAAAAGCGAAAGACCTCACGGCAGGTCATGTCGGCGCTTGAACCTGTCTGGTGACACGGCTAAATGCATGCGGCCAAATTCGCGATCGATAAGGCGCCAGCTTTCTACCAATTCTGGACGAGCAAGGCCCTCGTTACTGGCCGCCCGCAGCGGCGAGTGGGACCAAGGTGGAGCTGTTCTACATCGGTTCCTAGGGTTGCTCGGCAACAGCTTAGATAGGGCGATTCGAGATTGAAGGTGAGCCGTTGAAACATGTTCTTGTCATCGATGATGATGCCGCAATGCGGCGCCTCATCGCCGAGTATCTCACCATGCATGCCTTGAAGGTAACTGCAGTCCACGATAGCAAGCAGTTTGACCATGTTCTTTCACATGAGCCAGTCGATCTGGTGGTTGTTGATCTTAACCTAGGCCGGGAGGATGGACTTGCGATCGTCCGCAATCTGGCGACAAAATCGGATGTTCCCATCATAGTGATCAGCGGCGACCGGCTTGATGAGGCGGAAAAAGTGGTTGCACTGGAGCTCGGCGCAACCGATTTCATTCCCAAGCCTTTCGGGATGCGCGAATTCTTGGCCCGCATTCGAGTAGCGTTACGCCAGCGCATTCCGCGAACCAGAGATCAGCGCTCATTTCGCTTTGGGGCCTGGAAGCTCAGCGTCAAGCAGCGGCGACTGATCTGTGAGGAGCGTGGCGAGGTCAAGCTTACCGCATGTGAGTTCAATCTCTTGATCGCGTTTCTGGAGAACCCACGCAACGTGTTATCCAGAGAACGGCTTTTGCTCGCGAGCCGTGTGCGTGGAGAAGAGGTCTATGATCGAAGTATCGATGTCCTAATCTTGCGCTTGCGCCGAAAGCTGGAGGCTGATGCGGCCAATCCTCGCCTGGTCAAAACATGCCGTGGTGCAGGGTACTTCTTCAACGCTGACGTAGATGTCAGCTACGGAGGCACCTTGGCCGCTTGACCGGGAGCTATTCTGGAGTTTCCCGAGTACATCCGCCACCGTGACGACCGGAAGAAAAATCGAGCTGATCGCAGGCCGCTCGCGGCCTGAAGACGGCGCTCCGCGCTACATCGGTTTCGGCCACGGCGATGATCGCGAGCTGCAACGGCGCATTCTCGACCATCTCAAGAAGCAGGGTGTCCAGGCCAATTAGGATATTACCTTCATCACCGACGGTCCGCTCGATCGCGGAAATGATTGCACCGGCGAGCGAGCATGTCCTCGACTGGTTCCATATCACCATGCGCACCACGGTCCTTCGCCAGTTCGTGCAAGGGCTCGAAAACCACGACGAGCAGGCCGGACAGGACCTGCTTGAAAACGTGCGCAGGATCAAATGGCATCTCTGGCATCTTAACGTCTATCGTGCCCGTGACGAAATCGCCGACCTGCAGTTCGACCCGGAAGGTCTCGAAACAGGCTAGCCGAACATGCGCAAGTTCCTGACCGCCATCGGCGAGTTCCAGGCCTACATCGCCTTCCAACAAGCCAGCCTGATCAATTACGGCGAGAGCTACCGGTCCGGAGAGCGCATCAACGCCTCTGTCGTCAAAAGAGCTGTTCTGCTTCACCCCAGCCATGGAGCTCAACGCCCCGCGTCGGAGCGCTCTCTGCTTCTGAAGGAAGCCATTAGGTCCGCTCGGGCTTGATCGGAGGGGCTGATGGACGTCGTGGTTGCTTCGCTCGGCTGCCGCCCCATGGCGAGGCTTTGCGGATTATCAGTCCTCTGCCTCTTCGCCGGTCTCAACAGCGCTGTGTAATGTTCAGTGTTGATGATGACGCCCCCGGTGTTGCTCCTGTCAAGTGTACTCGTCAGCTCGTCCTGCGCCTCGCGCGACTTGCTCAAGTGCCGTTCAAACGGCGCTGGCGCGACTTGTCGGGCTTGCTGCTCTTGCAAGACGGCGTGTTGCACCCGCGACCCGGCTGCTGCAAAAGCATCGGCGGGGATTGCGGCAAGCTCGTGCGGCAAGCGGCCGTGCCTCAGTCGGTTTTGCAGCGCCTGCCGATCGGGGACGAGGTAGTCGAGGTGCAGCGGCAGCTGCGGGACTGGCCGTTCTTCATTCGCCAATCGAAGAACCAGCTCGCGCGTGCCATCCACCACGAAGACGCCGCAATCAACACCGTTGTTCTGCTGCGCCATGACGGGTGTCACCAGGGTGGTCGCGTCCAGTCTTGTTGCGAGCTCTATTGCAGGCGCGTTGTTGTATCCCCGTCCATAGCTCTGATGGATGGAGTCGTAGTGATAGGCGACCGTTCTTTCCGGGTCGCGGCGATCAACGAGCAGCAGCGACCAATGCTCAGTGCGTCCCTCGTTCTCCGCCGTAGCCATAGGATTGCCACTGTTCACCGGCAGGAACACGAAGTCGGCTGGGGCGTCGTTTTGATGGTAGATCGACAGCAACCTACCTTGCACGTCCCCGTCGTGACGGCGCAGTTGCTGGGAGACCAAGGGATCCACCAGCCTTGTTCGGGCGGCGAGCGCTGGGTGGGCCGCCTGCAGGTACTGCTCCAGCAACTGGTAATCCCTGTGGATATGGACGTCGTCCAGCAGGTCGGTGGCCCCGAGAACCGCCCCCCGGGGGAGGTTAGACGAGCCTGACGGAAGCGTTCCGATCCGTGCATCGGAAGAGGTGGTCAGATCGACTAACGGAACACCGCGATAGGTGTCTGACAGCCTCGCGGTCGCTGGCGAGACGGGTCCTGGAGCCCTTGCCGGTACTGCTGCCGCTGCAGATGCACTCATCGGACCGCGATCGACGAGCCAAAAGTCGTTGCGCCCTTCTGGCCTCTCGGCGGCGTAGCCCTGACCTTTAATCTCGTAGTTCCATTGCGGCTTTTCCGCATCCGGCACGAGGTCATGGCGGTCCAAGAAAGAGAGCATCGCGTCTGGGGCGTGTTGAGTCCCATGGGGAAAGCCTTTGGGGACGGTGAATGAGACGTTTATGGAGTTCTCGATCGTAGCGGGGGGTGCCTCAGACCTTGCGAAGGGCGCGGCCTCCGCATGCAGCCTTCCGATGTATTCGGACCTTGTCCCTTGAACCGATAGCCCTTCCAATGGCAACTGCTGCCTGGGAGGCTGCATCGGCACGCGGCCGGCTGAATTGCCGATTTCGCTCAGCGGCGGCTGAATGGCGGCGGCTTGCGGCGTATTCAGGGCCCTCTGCCTCTCCGCTGGCCGCAACAGCGCCGTCGAATGTTCATTGTTGATGATGAACCGCTCGGGTGGCAGGAGGTTGCCCCGGTCAAGCGCATCCGACCAGGGCCGGTGTTGGCTGGCAGCTAACGCTGGCGGGGCGGCGGCCTCAACTCCGGCGTGCCCAGAGCCGGCCGCCGCGAAAGCGTCCGTCACGCTTCTGTCTGACGCAGACTCCATATCGCGAACCCGTCCCAACGCCCAGCGGAGATTGCGGCTGCCTGGAAACAACGTCTCGGCGAATTTGATCCGCGAATCATGATCCAGCCCAGAGATCGTCAGGCCCTTACTCTCCAGCGCTTCAGAAAGTCTGCGAAGACTACGACCATAGACAACACGGGAGGTTGAGGCCAAGCTGCTGTCACTGGCCACTTGTTCCAAGACCTGCGCGTCTGCCTTTGAGGGCACCGGCACTCGCCGCCGGCCAGGCGCCGAATAGCCCGGCTCATGATACGCACGCAGGACGTTCAATGCCGTCTTTATATCACCGTTTTTCGGAAAGAAAGCATCGACGTGATCGACCAGGGATTGGTGATTTTTTAGATCAGTCGCTTGGCCGCGAGCGCCGAGATCATTCGCCAATTGGCGAAGTGCAGACGTGTATATTCGGACCGTGCTCTCGCTATATTTTTGCTGAACCGCAGCGTGAGTGATCGCCCGATCAATAAGGTCCCGGTGTTCGTCGGACAGATGGGGATAGCGGGTAGCACGGGCGCCACTCGCGACAGGTTCGGCTCGGCGCGGCTCGGCCACGTGCTGCTCAAAGCTCGCTTGCCGGGCCTGGCCCGCAACCGGCAAGAGGTCATGGCGGTCCAAGGAAGAGAGCATCGCGTCTGGGACGGGTTGAGTCCCATGGGAGAAGTCTTTGGGGACGGCGAATGGGACGTTTATGGAGTTCTCGATGGCAGCGGGGGGTGCCTCAGACCTTGCGAAGGGCGCTGCCTCCGCATGCAGCCTTCCGATGTGTTCGGACCATGTCCCTTGAACAGGTACCCCTTCCAATGGCAATTCACCCAACTGCTGCATGGGGGGCTGCATCGGCACGCGGCCGCCTGAATTGCCGATTTCGCTCAGCGGCTGCTGAATGGCGGTGGCTTGCGGCGTATTCAGGGCCCTCTGCCTCTCCGCTGGCCGCAACAGCGCTGTGTAATGTTCAGTGCTGATGATGACGCCCCCGGTGTTGCTCCTGTCAAGTGTACGCGTCAGCTCGTCATGGGCCTCGCGCGACTTGCTCAAGTGCTGGTCAAACGGCGCTGGCGCGACTTGTCGGGCTTGCTGCTCTTGCAACACGGCGTGTTGCACCTGCGACCCGGCTGCTCCAAAAGCTTCCGCGGGGATTGCGGCAAGCTCGTGCGGCAAGCGGCCCTGCCTCAGTCGGTTTTGCAGCGCCTGCCGATCGGCGACGAGGTTGTCGAGGTGCAGCGGCCGCTGCCGTTCCGGCCACTCTTGGTTCGCCAATCTCTGAACCAGCTCGCGCGTGCCATCCACCACGAAGACGCCGCAATCAACACCGTTGTTCTGCTGCGCCATGACGGGTGTCACCACGGTGGTCGCGTCCAGTCTTGCTGCGAGCTCTCGTGCAGGCGCGTCATTGTGTCCCCGTCGATAGCTCTGATGGATGGAGTCGTAGTGATAGGCGACCGCTCTTTCCGGGTCGCGGCGATCTACGAGCAGCAGCGACCAATGCTCGTTGCGTCCCTCATTCTCCGCCGTAGCCATAGGATTGCCACTGTTCACCGGCAGGAACACGAAGTCGGCTGCGACGTCGTTTTGATAATAGATGGACAGCACCGTATGTTGCGCGTCCCGGTCGTGACGGCGCAGTTGCTGGGAGACCAAGGGATCCACCAGCCGCGTTCGGGCGGCGAGCGCTGGATCGGCCTGCTGCAACTGCTGCTGGAGGAATTCGTAATCCCTCTGGATATGGGCGTCGCTCAGCAGTTCGGTGGCCCCGAGCACCGCCCCCGCGGGAAGGTTGGACGAACCTGACGGAAGCGCTGCGATCTGTGCATC
>NZ_JBVVQF010000016.1:0-153898 GCF_055811815.1 Mesorhizobium sp. WSM4836 | reverse complement strand
GGTTCATTCTCGCCTCTTGGCAATGAATGTCATAAGACAAGCGCGTCGCATGAGGCCGGTCGAACGCGACGCGCTTTGGGATCAGATCAGTTGTGGCGTGGCTGCGATACGTTGACACGTCGGCGGGACAGCGCCCCCCTCCGTCCTGCCGGACATCTCCCCCACGAGGGGGAGATTAGCCATCACGCCGGCTTTCGCCAATCGCCAACGTTGGCGCAAGGTTGCGGACAACTCCCCCGTTCGAAAGGTGCCTGAAACAAAAAACCGCCTCGGCAGGCGGGTCGTTGGAGCCAATTGGCACCATACCCAAATTAGTAGCATAGCTGCCGGCACAAAGCAAGAACAAAATGTGGCGCCGCCCGTAGAAAACTGCGAATTTCCTTCACCGTCGCGCCTTGTCGATCTTCCCGAAGTCGTCAACGAGGACGATAGAAGGCCGCGTTCCTTCGCGCCCCTCTCTGTCCTGCCGGACATCTCCCCCACGAGGGGGGATTGGCCGTCATCGTCACTTTCGCCAATTCCAGCGATGCAGGAAGGGTCGCATTCCCAAAGAAAACGCCGCGGTCAAAGCCGCGGCGCTTCGAAGTCAACCTCTTGAGTGGCCCTAGCTTGACGGCTGGGGTTCCATGCCGCCTTCGGGCTCGGGGCCCTTCTTGCGGCGGCCGGACTTCGGCACGGCCGAGCCACGGCTCGGCGGCGTGTCGTCGCCGAGGTCGCGTGCGGGCTTATTGCCGGCGATCAGCTGCTTGATCTCCTCGCCAGACAGCGTCTCGTACTCAAGCAGGCCTTGCGCCAACGCAATCCATTCCTTCTTTTTCTTGGTCAGGATGGATCTTGCCGTCGAATAGGCCTCGTCGATCAGCCGGCGCACTTCAGCGTCGATGATCTGCGCCGTCTCTTCCGAGATGTTCTGGGTGCGCGCCACCGAATGGCCGAGGAATACCTCCTCCTGGTTGTCGCCATAGGCGACATGGCCGAGCTTGTCGGAGAAGCCCCAGCGCGTCACCATGGCGCGCGCCAGCTTAGTCGCCTGCTCGATATCGGAGGAGGCGCCGGAGGTGATGTTCTCCTTGCCGAACTTGAACTCCTCGGCGACACGGCCGCCCATCATGATGGCGAGACGCGAGATCATGTATTTGTAGCTCATCGAATAGCGGTCGCCTTCCGGCAGCTGCATGACCATGCCGAGTGCCCGGCCGCGCGGGATGATGGTCGCCTTGTGCAGCGGATCGGCCGACGGCACGTTGAGCGCCAGGATGGCGTGACCGGCCTCGTGATAGGCGGTCAGTTCCTTCTCGGCCTGCGTCATCGCCGACGAGCGGCGCTCGGCGCCCATCATGATCTTGTCCTTGGCGTCCTCGAATTCGGCCATGGTGACGAGGCGCTTGTTGCGCCGCGCCGCCATCAGGGCGGACTCGTTGACCAGGTTCATCAGGTCGGCGCCGGAAAAGCCCGGCGTGCCGCGCGCGATCACCTTGAGGTCGACATTGGGCGCCAGCGGCACGTTGCGCACATGCACCTTCAGGATCTTCTCGCGGCCGACGATGTCTGGGTTCGGCACCACCACCTGGCGGTCGAAGCGGCCCGGCCTCAGCAGCGCCGGATCGAGCACGTCGGGCCGGTTGGTGGCGGCGATCAGAATGATGCTTTCGTTGGATTCGAAGCCATCCATCTCGACCAGCAGCTGGTTCAGCGTCTGCTCGCGCTCGTCATTGCCGCCGCCGAGGCCGGCACCGCGATGGCGGCCGACCGCGTCGATTTCGTCGATGAAGATGATGCAGGGCGCGTTCTTCTTGGCCTGGTCGAACATGTCGCGGACGCGGCTTGCGCCGACGCCGACGAACATCTCGACGAAGTCCGAGCCCGAAATGGTGAAGAACGGCACGTTGGCTTCACCGGCGACCGAGCGGGCGAGCAGCGTCTTGCCGGTTCCGGGAGGACCGACGAGCAGCACGCCGCGCGGGATCTTGCCGCCGAGCCGCTGAAATTTCTGCGGGTCGCGCAGGAACTCGACGATCTCTTCCAGATCTTGCTTGGCTTCGTCGACGCCGGCGACGTCCTGGAAGGTGACGCGGCCGTGCGCTTCGGTCAAAAGCTTGGCCTTCGACTTGCCGAAGCCCATGGCGCGGCCGGAACCGGACTGCATCTGGCGCATGAAGAATATCCAGACGCCGAGGATGAGGATCATCGGCAGCCAGGAGATCAGGGTGCCAAACAGCGAATTGGAGCCGTCGGACTCAGGACGCGCGTTGATGGTGACGTTCTTGTCCTGCAGCCGCGAAACCAGTGACGGGTCCCCAGGCGAATAGGTCTGGAAGCCGTTGGAACTGTCCGTGTAGTTGCCGGAGATACGGGCGCCGGCAATGGTCACCGACTTGATCCGTCCCGCCGCGACCTCCTGCAGGAACTGCGAATAAGGGACATCGCTCGAGGCTCCACGCGTCTGCGGCGTCTGGAAAAGATTGAAGAGAGCGATGAGCAGGACCGCTATGATCGCCCAGAGCGCGAGGTTGCGATAATTCGGATTCATCAATTGTCCCGTTGGCGCCGCTGGGCGGACACGCGTCGTGAGAGGAAACTTGGCCCTAACATAGGGAGAGCGTTCCCCCTTGCCAAGCATAACAGCAGGTCTCGGTTAAGCTTTCGCCCGTGGTAGGCCGGCACTGTGGCCGCCGAATGGCGAGGCTGGAACCGGTGCCGCGCCAAGCAAGGCGGCGACGGCATCGGCCGGCGCCAGATCGAAGGACGGCAGGAAGCGGGCGAAGGGCGCGACCGCCGGATATGCGGAGATCGCCGCCGGCATCGGGCTTTCTCCGAGCAAGCCAAGGCATTCGCCATCCCGCCACAGCGCCGGCTCGGCGGCCAAGGCGGCACGCACAAGGCTTGCCGGCGTGCCACGCCCGGCAATTGCCCGCTTTGCGGCAAGAGCCGCCCCGAGCGGTGCAACCAACAGCGGCGCGATCAACAATGCACTTGAACTGTCGCCCAAGGTGATCCGTCTGCGGCCGTCCCAAAGGGCGTTGTCGGAAACCTCGACAGCGGGCGGCAGATCGCGCAATTCGCGATGCAGAAAGATGCCGGCACGCCGGGCATCGATCACGGTCCGCGACAATGTGGCACAAAGCGGCCCGGTGCCGAGCCGGTCGAAAAGGGCTTCGCTGCGCGCCTGGTCGGGAAGGAAGGCGGTGCCGCCGGTCGCCGCCAGCAGGATGCGCAGCGCATAAATAGCCGCCCGGCTGTCATCTTCCGTCGCAAAACTCCGATCGAGGCGGACGAGGCCGGCGGCCGGCCTGGAAGTCAGGCTGCGGATCAGCATGGCCGCGCGGTGTCCCAGCTGCTCACGCTCGGCCGCCGCCTTTCTGGCCAGCGCCATCGCTTCAGCCACGCGAGGCGCACCACCGCCTTCGACAAGTTCTGCGCGGACGCGTGGCCGCTCGAAAGCGGTATCGGTATTGGTCGGATCTTCGATCCAGGCGACCTGTTCACGCCGCAGGAATTCGCGCAGCTCCGCACGCCTTACGCCGAGCAGCGGCCGCACGATCCAGTGCCGCCACTCGTAGAGGGTTGCTGGCGCCATGCCGGCAAGGCCCCGCCCTTCATCGCGCGGCCCGTCGTCGCTTTGCCCCCCATCACTTGGCCGCTCGTCACCTGCCCACCGGTCACGGGCTTGCCGCATCAGCACGGTCTCGGCCTGATCGTCGGCGGTGTGGCCGGTCAGGATCAGGCCGATGCCTGCCGTTTCGGCGGCCTCGGCGAGCAGCCGGTAGCGCGCCTCGCGCGCGGCGGCGGGCAGGCCGGTCGATGGTTTGTGCCCCGACCAGGCGAGGATGCGATGGGCAATGCCGCGCGCCGCGCACAGCCTGGCCACGGCTTGCGCTTCCGCTGCCGCTTGCGGCCGCAATTGATGATCGATCGTTACCGCCAGCAATTTCGTTGCCGGGGCGGTACGGTCGAGATGGGCTTTGAGGAGGAGGAGAAGGGCGGTCGAGTCGCTGCCGCCGGACACGGCCGCAACAGCGCTGCTGGAAAGGTCGATCCGCGAAAAATCCGAAAGGTCAGGCTCGGTGTCGAGCGTCATGCATGTCGCCCAAAAGTGGGCCCGGTTTTGGGGCAACGACATGCAGCCGAAAAACTAGCACGCCGCGAGCGCCCTTTCCTGCTTGACCCGCTCCTTGAGCGCGCCGGAAATATCGGGGTAGCGCTTGCCGATCTCGCTGAAGGTGGCACAGGCCACGTCGTGCTGCTTCAGCCCAACCAGTGAAACGCCGAGCTTCAGCAACATGTCGGGCGCTTTCTTGGCCTTGGGATAGTCCTTGCTGGCAGCGAGGAAAGTCTCGGCCGCATCGCGGTATTTCTGTTGGCCCAGCAGCGATTCACCGAGCCAGTAGTGCGCGTCCGCCGCTTTGGCGTCCCTGGGAAAACGAGCGATATGGTCGCGGAAACCCTGTTCGGCGGTGCTGTAGTCGCCCGACAGGATGAACTGGTAAGAGTTGCGGTAAAGCTCTTCCGGATCGTTCGTCGACGGCAGTGCCGCGACCACCGTACCGTCGGATTTGCCGGCCTTGTTGCCGGCTGCGCTGGCGCCGTTGGCCGGGGCCGTATTCTGGTCCGGCGCGCTCGCCTGCGCATTGCCGTCAGCTTCGACGACATTGCCATTTTTGTCGACGGTGATCGTGCCGAACGTCTTGGGCGGCGTGCCGGGGATCAGCTTGCCGGGATCGCCGTTCGGCGATTCGACGATGACGTCCTCGACGCTTTTGCCGCCGTCTGACGGCCTGTCCGCAGTGGCCGGAGCCTGGGTTGCGGGCGCCTCCGCCACGTTACTGTCACTGTCGGGGCTGTCGCTGCTGGGCACGGCCTCGGACTTCTTCTGCTGGGCCGGCTGCTGCGCGCCTTGCGGACCGCCTTCCAACTGCTGGAAGCGGAATTCGTTATCTTCCTGCTGTTTGCGGATCTGCTCCTGCATCTGCAGGACCTGGAAATTGAGTTCCTCGATCTTGCCGTTCATCTGCCGGAGTTGTTCCTCCAGCGCCGGAGTGCCGGCGCCATCCTGTTGCGCGAATTGAACCTGATCCGGTTTTTTCTTTTCACCCAAAATGCCGGGCAGTTTGATCGTCGGCAGATGGAAGGAAAAGCCGCCTTCCGATGATTGCCCGGGGGCGCTTGCCCCGGTATCGTCAGCAAGTGCCGCGATACTTGATACGAGGAGCAGCGCAAGCGTGCCGCTCAAGACCGTTCTGAAATGCATGTGCCTCTCGCCGTGAAACCGTTGTTGCGCGCCTCTCACTCGAAGTAGACCAGCCAACTGGGACTAGCCAGACGCTCTCGGCTCTTAACAGGACGTGAGACTTCGGCCAAATTTTGTTGGGTGCGAGCAGATATGAAAAAGGCGGCCCTGCGGCCGCCTTTCGCACCAAGTGTTGCATTTCTGCCGATCAGGAGCCGGCGCCGCCGAGCGTGGTGACGGCGCGGCGGTTCTGCGACCAGCAGGAGATGTCGTCGCAAACCGCGACCGGACGCTCCTTGCCGTAGGAAATGGTCTTCAGGCGCTGCGCGGAAACGCCCTTGGCGACCAGGAAGTCTCGGGTGGCGGCAGCACGGCGGGCGCCGAGCGCCAGATTGTATTCGCGCGTGCCGCGCTCGTCGGCATGGCCTTCAATGACGATGGCATACTGCTTGTACTGGTTCAGCCACTGCGCCTGGCGCGACAGCGTCGTCTGCGCATCGGCGCGGATCGAGGACGAATCGGTGTCGAAAAAGATGCGGTCGCCAATGTTGACGGTAAAGTCCTGGGCCGACCCGGGCGTTGCCGCGCCGGCGCCGTTGAGGCCGAGATCGGCGGCGCTGTTCGGCGTCTTCTTCGAGGCGCAACCGGTGATCGCGAGCATCGCGACCAGCGCGATCATGACCGGGTTTGTGGTAAGTGCTGCGATACGGCCCATGCCGCCTCTCCTTCGCAATTCGAGTGATTTCATTGATTGTCCAGTAACCACGTTTGGGTTAACCGGCGCTCAAGAAACACGGTTAAAATTTGGTTTCGGCTGCCGTCCGCAGCTGTTTCCCCGAGGGCTATCGATTGGCGACAATGAGCGCGGACCGTAGGCCGAAATGCGGCCAAAACGCGACCAACAGGTGAAAACAAGATCGGAAACGGCGCTTTTCGGGCACCGTTGCCGGCGTGCAACTGGGAGCAAAGGATGCTCAAGTTGAACATCCTTGCCCGGGCTATTCCAACAACGGTGACCAGGCCGGATCCGAGGCGAAGTTCGCCGTTGGGATCGGCTGTTCATTGCGGCCGGTGAGATCGACCGAAACAAGTTTTGGTCCACCATTGGAATCGCGGAAGAACATCAGCACCCGGCCGTTCGGTGCCCAGGTCGGCCCCTCCTGCTGAAAGCCGGTGGAAAGGATGCGCTCACCCGAACCGTCGGTGCGCATGACGCCGATCTGGAACTCGCCGCCGGTCTGCTTGGTGAAGGCGATGAGATCGCCGCGCGGCGACCACACCGGCGTCGAATAGACACCGTCGCCGAAGGAGATGCGGGTCTGGCCCGAGCCGTCGGCGCCCATCACATAGATCTGCGCGCGGCCGCCGCGGTCCGAGGTGAACACCACCTTGCTGCCGTCAGGCGAGTAGGATGGCGAGGTATCGATGGCGGTCGAGTTGGTCAGCCTGGTCGTCGAGCGGCTCCTCAGATCCATGGCGAAGATGTTGGAATTTCCGTCATCGCGCAGCAGGCTCATGATCACCTTCTGGCCGTCCGGCGAAAAGCGCGGCGCAAATGTCATGCCGGGGAAATTGCCGACCAGCTCGCGCTGCCCCGTCTCGATCTGCAAAAGGTACACCCGCGGCTGACCGCTCTCATAGGACATGTAGGTGATTTCCTGCCGGTTCGGCGAGAAGCGCGGCGTCAGCACGATCGATTTGCCGTTCGAGAGATAGCGGACGTTGGCGCCGTCCTGGTCCATGATGGCAAGCCGCTTCTTGCGCGCATTCTTGGCACCGGATTCGTCGATGAAGACGACGCGCGTGTCGAAATAGCCCTTCTCGCCGGTCAGCCGTTCGTAGATAGCGTCGGCAATGATATGGCCGACACGCCTTGTATTGGCGTCATTGGCGAAGAACTGTTCGCCTGACATCTGCTGGCCGGCAAAGGTGTCCCAAAGCCGATACTGGGCGCGGATGCGGCCGTCAGCTTCCTTGCCGACACTGCCGGTGACCAGCGCCTGGGCATTGATCACCTTCCAGTCTTCGAAGCGCGGCGTGGCATCCGGGTTCGATATCTTTTCGATGAAAGCGCTTTTGTCGATCGGCGCGAACAGGCCGGAACGTTTCAGGTCGGCGCTGACGATGCTGGAAATCTCGGCGCCGAGCGCATCGCCGCCCTGGAAATCAGTGATGGCGATCGGCAACGGCTCGACATTGCCCTTGTTGACGTTGAGCTCGACGAGCGCTCGCGCCGGCAGAGTGACAGCAACAGTCATACCCAGCGCCATCGCTGCGATCGTCAGGAGCGGCTTGAGGATGGATTTCATATCTTCTCGCTTCTCTTCGCTGATTTTATGGGAGCCGGGCCTAAAGGCCGAGCATCTCCCTGGGGTCGAAAGTGACCCGAACGTCGGACCAGATGTCTTGCTTGCCCGCAGGAACCTGCAGGCCGGCGACATCGCATTTCTGAACCGCGCGAACCGCACTTTCGTCAAACGGGCGGTTTCCGCTCGATTTTTCGACACTCGGCCGGCCATCCAACTTGCCGGAGGCGTCCAGATTAAACCGGACCACGACGACGAAATTCTCCGAACCCTCGAGCCCTGCCGGAAGCGTCCAGCAGCCACCAAGCTGGGCCTCTAATGCTCCCTGCTCCGATTTCGAAAGCTTCTGACCCTGATCCTTGTCGCCGCCGAGCGACGCCTGCTGGGTCGAGCGTTTGGCGCCGCCGCCGGCCGGCTTCCGCTTGTCGAGCAGAGCCGAAATCTCGTCGGCGTTGAACTGCTTGTCTTCCGATTTCGGCTTGGACGAGGCTTCCTTGACCGGCTTGTCGGCGTCCTTGCGCTCCGGTGCCTTGGCGCTTTCAGCCTGGACCGGCTGCGGCTTCGGCCGAGCCTCAGGCGCCGGCGCCGAGTCGGGCAGCTGCGCCTCCTCGGTTGGCGGTTGCTTGGCAATCGCCTCGGCAACAGCATCCGGCTTGACCTCCGGCTGCGGATCGATCGCGGCGGTCTTGTCCTGCGGCGGCGTGGGCGTCGGCTCCTTGGCCGGCGTCGGCTTGGGCTCGGTCTGCTTGACCGGCTCGGGCTTGACCTCTTCCTTCGGCTGCGGCACCGGCGCGACCTCCGTAGCGGGAATAGGCTTCGGCTCTTCCTTCGGCTTCGGCACGTCCTCGGGCTTGGGCTTTTCGACCGGCGTCGGCGCGGGTGGCGGAGCCGCGGTCATATCGACCGGCTGGGGCTTGGGCTCCGGTGTCGGCGGCTTGTCGGTATCGACGCTGTTATCGCCAACTTTCCGGGCATCGGGAACGATGTCGGGACGCTGCGTCGGCACCGGCGCCGGCTTGTCGTGCATCACAGCCTTCTTGTCGCCTTGCAGGACCTGCGCCGTCGCTTCCATCGGCACGATCTCGACCGACACCGATTCCGCATCGGACGCAGGCATCGCGGGCGGCGAGGACAACGTGAACAGCCCGAAGGCAATCGCCACCGTATGCAAGATCACCGATGTGGTGAGGCCGGTCCTCATCTTGCGTCTATTGATCCTGTTCCTGCAGTGAAACCAGGCCGATATTCTTGTAGCCGGCAGCCGAGATGCGGGCCATCACCTTCATGGCCGTGCCGTAATCCGTGGCCTTGTCACCCCTGATGAAAATGCGCTCGTCATAGCCCGTCTTCGAGATCGCCTGCAGCTTGGCCACCAGCTCCTCGATCGGGATCTCGGTTTCCTGGAGGTAAATCTGACCGGCCGGGTTGATGGACACGGTTATAGGCTGCGTATCGGCGTTCATCGCCTTGGCCTGGGTATCCGGCAGGTCGATCGGCACGCCGACCGTCAGCAAGGGTGCGGCGACCATGAAGATGATCAGCAGCACCAGCATCACGTCGACCATCGGCGTGACGTTGATCTCCGATATCAAGGCATGATGGCGGCCGCGCCGCCTGTGGCCGCGCCCGCCGCGTCCTCCGCCACCTGCGCTTACGGACATTCCCATGATCGTTCCTCAGGCCTTCTGCGCGACTTTTTCATCGATTTGGCGCGAGAGTATGGCGGAGAACTCATCCGCGAAGCCTTCCATGCGCACTGCGATCTTGCTCGCGTCCGACGACAGCTTGTTGTAGGCGATGACGGCGGGGATGGCGGCGAGCAGGCCGATGGCCGTCGCCAGCAGCGCCTCGGCGATGCCGGGCGCGACCACCGACAGGCTGGTGTTCTTCGAGGCGGCGATCGCCTGGAACGAGGTCATGATGCCGATAACCGTGCCGAACAGGCCGATGAAGGGCGCCGCCGAGCCGGTGGTGGCGAGAAAGCCGAGCCGCCCTTCCAGCTTTTCCATTTCGCGGGTCAACGCCAGATCCATCGCCTTGTCGATGCGGGTCTGCAGGCCGAGCGGCGATTTCGCGCCTTTTTCGAAGCTTTTCTTCCATTCGCGCATGGCGGCGACGAAGATCGCGCTCATGCCGGTCGTCTTGCGGTCGGCGAGCGTGCGGTAAAGCTCTTCCAGCGACTGTCCCGACCAGAACACCTGTTCGAAACGGTTGAGCGCCAACCGCATGCGGGCATAGGCGACGAGCTTGTCGACGATGATCGCCCAGGTCCAGATCGAGGCGCCAAGCAGCCCGATCATGACCAGCTTGACCACCCAACCGGCCTGCATGAACAAGGCCCAAATCGATAAATGCGCGCCCGGGTCGGCGAGAGCGATGTTTTCCATGTTACGTCCTTAAAGATTTTCCGGGCGTGGCTAGCGGCTGGCCCATGGGCATCCCTTGTGGTCCGTTCGCGTTAAGCTGGCGGAATAACCCCAAATGCACCGTTGGCGGCCTTTTCGGGGCAAATATTGGTGAAAGGAAGGCGCTTGGATTCTCCCAATCTTAACCAATCCCTTCATGGACCGTTATGGTTAAGGATGGGTTAGGACGTACAGCGCGGCGCATTGCCGCGCCTCAGGCGCAAGGCTGGCAGTTCTATCAGTCACTTGAACGGATACTTCAGATCAGCCACCGCCCAGGGTGTGTTGAGATTCAGGTCAGGCCGTGCCGAAAATGGTGGCTTCCGAGAACCGGAGCGGAGCGTACTAAAGTACGTGAGCACCGGAAGCGCAGGAAGCCGTCATTTGCAGGCCGGCATCACCTGAATCTCAGCATACCCTAGGCATGAAGGCCGCGATCCATTCCTTCGGAAAGCGCCGCGGCCGTCCGTTCTCGCCGACGATCGCCGCTTCGACCCGCGCCTCGACCAGTACTTCGCTGCCGCGCTTCAATTGCTGCGCCATGACGATGCGCGCACCGGAAATGTCTTCGGTGCGCGTGTCGATGGTCAGGATGTCGTCCATGCGGGCCGGACTGCGGAAATCGATTTCCATGCGCCGCACCACCCAGATTATTTTCTCGCCACGCTTGCCCTCGGCAAGCTCGGTGTGGTGGACGCCGGCCAGCCGCAGATAGTCGGAACGGCCGCGCTCGAAGAATTCGAGATAGCGCGCGTGGTAGACGACGCCGGAAAAATCGGTGTCGGCATAATAGACCCGCGCCATCAACCGATGGCCGAATTCCGTCAGCGCGCCGGAAAGGCCGGCGGACAATGCCGATTCACCGTGATCGTCCATTGTGCTGTCCTTTTGGCCCGACGGGCCCCTGTTTCAAGCAACACCTGTTTTGCGCATAGACCGGCGATGATCAAGACCTGGAGGGCTGGGCTGTTTCGCTGGCGGCGTTGCCGTTTCCGGCAACTGCGGAAATTTACGGCTCTTCCTGGAACAGGCTGATCTGCTGCTGCGCCAGGTCCTTCGGCGCATCGAGGCCGAGATGCCGCCAGGCATTGGCCGCCAGCACGCGGCCGCGCGGGGTGCGCATGACGAAGCCCTGCTGGATCAGAAAGGGTTCGATGATGTCCTCGATGGCATCGCGTGGCTCGGAAAGCCCGGCAGCGATAGTCTCGATGCCGACCGGCCCGCCGCCGAAATTCCGGGCGATCATCGACAGATAACGGCGGTCGAGCGCGTCGAGGCCGAGCCCGTCGACCTCCAGCCGCGTCAGCGCCTCGTCGGCGATCTTGCGGTCGACATGGCCGTCGCCGGCGACGCTGGCGAAGTCGCGCACCCGGCGCAACAACCTGCCGGCAATGCGCGGCGTGCCGCGTGCCCGCCGGGCGATCTCCAAAGCACCGTCGTCGCCGAGCGGCATGGCAAGGATCCGGGCGCCGCGCCGCACGATCTGCTCGAGTTCCTCGACCGAGTAGAAATTGAGCCGCACCGGGATCCCGAACCGGTCGCGCAGCGGGTTGGTCAAAAGGCCGAGCCGGGTAGTGGCGGCGACAAGCGTGAAGCGGGCCAGGTCGATCTTGACCGAGCGCGCGGCCGGCCCCTCGCCGATGATCAGGTCGAGCTGGAAATCCTCCATCGCCGGATAGAGAATTTCCTCGACCGCCGGGTTGAGCCGGTGGATCTCGTCGATGAACAGCACGTCGCGATCTTCGAGATTGGTGAGCAGCGCCGCCAGGTCGCCGGCCTTGGCGATGACCGGACCCGAGGTCGAGCGGAAATTGACGCCGAGCTCGCGCGCCATGATTTGCGCCAGCGTCGTCTTGCCGAGGCCGGGCGGGCCGACGAACAGCACATGGTCGAGCGCTTCGCTACGCCCCTTGGCGGCTTCGATGAATACTTTGAGATTGGCCCGCACCGCCGCCTGGCCGACGAAGTCGCCAAGCGTCTGCGGCCGCAAGGTCTGCTCGGCGTCCTCGCCGCGCTTGTCGGGAGCAATGAGGCGTGGCGAAAGGCTCATGCGAGCAGTTCCATACCGGCAATGAACCTTGCAGCCCGCTGATCGAACGTGACCGTATGCGAGCAACCGAAATTTCGATTGTGCTCGGCTATCAGCGCATCAGCAAAGTCGACCTGGGCCGAATTCGATCGTTCGAGCGCGATCACGATGGCATCGAAATCCTCAAACACCAGCGTCTTAATCTTGAGCAGTCTCTGGATCGCGGCCAGTACTTGCTCCTTCGGCTGCCGGTAGCGCGAAAGCAGCGACCAGCTGAATTCCACCAGCACCATCAAACTCACAAAGCCGAGCTTGTCGTCGCTGAGGCTCTTACCGAAGGCGAGGGCCTTGGCCTGTTGCTCGGCATCATCGTTCAGCACCATTCGAAGCAGAACGTTGGTATCGATACCTACCGACGTCACGCGTCGCCCTCTTCTCCGGCCTGTGGCTTGCCATCAACAACATGCTGGGCTACAGCCTCCCTCACAGCCGCATCGATCTCTTCCAGGGAAGCGGGACCGCCGGGCGGATAGCCGAGAAACCCGGCAAGATCGGCAAAGTCGAGATTGCGCGGCGTCCCGACCAAATAGCCATTCACGACCGTCCAGGCGATCGTGTCGCCCGTCTTGAGCGACAAGGCGTCTCGGACGTCCTTTGGAATCGTGAGCTGTCCCTTGGAAGTCAGACTGGCATATGCGCCCATGTTCTTACTCCTGGAGAAAATTCTTACCAATCGCACAGTAGTTGGAATTTAGCTTTCCAGCAACGTCTCACCGCGCCAGTTCCTTCAGCCCGAAGCGGATCAGCTTCGACGCATCCGCCTCCTCGCCTGCAGTCTTCAACGCCGCCGCCACTGCGTTGGCGGCGGTGTCGCGCGAATAGCCGAGATTGACCAGCGCCGAGACCGCGTCGGTGATCGGCGCCGAGGCAACGCCTTCGCCGAGCTCCTGCTTCAGGCCGATGGTGCCGGAGGCAACACCTGCATAGGCCGGCGCCTTGTTCTTCAGCTCGGTGACGATGCGCTCGGCGACCTTCTTGCCGACGCCCGGCGCGCGGCTGACCATGCCGATATCGCGCAACGCAATCGCATTGGCGAGGTCGGCCGGCGCCAGCGTCGACAGGATGGCCAGCGCCACCTTGGCGCCGACGCCCTGCACATTGTTCATCAACAGCCGGAACCATTCGCGCTCCAGCACCGACTGGAAGCCGTAGAGCCGCAGCATGTCCTCGCGCACATAGGTCTCGATGAACAGCACCACCGCCTCGCCGGGCGGCGGCAGCGCGGCAAGCGTGCGCGCCGAGCAATAGGCGACGTAGCCGACGCCATGCACGTCGACGATGCAGAAATCCTCGTCGATCTCGTCCAGCGTGCCTTTTAGCTTGCCGATCATTTGGACTCGCCGATCATGCCAGGCCCCTCATGGAATGGGTTTCCGGAGAGATGATGTCGATATCCGGGAAATAGCTGCGATAGCGCGCGGCATCGCGCGTCAGCAGCCGATGCCCCGCAATGAAGGCGTGGGCGCCAATGAAGAAATCCGGCAAGGTTTGTTCGCGAATGCCGCCGGCGCGGCGATAGCGGGAATGGATGACACCGGCGAGGAAAGCGGCTTCCCACGGAAGGAATTCACGCTCGATCTTGAGCATGACGGCTGCTTGGCGAAGGGCCTGCTCCGTTGCAATCAGCGGCGCGAGTTCGGACCAGACGATTGTGTTGATGACAAGTGCACCGTCGCGCCGGCATGCGGTAATCGCCGACGCTGACCACTTCCTCTCCCGTCCGGCAGGACCCCACACGTCGATCAGGACATTTGTGTCAATCAATGTCGAGATCTTCACGCGGCCCCCTCAGCCATTCCATATATTCGTCCGTCATCATGCCCCCCAGATCCAGCGTACCGGCCATACGATCGAGCGTCTGGCTGAATCTGCGCGAGGCTTCCTCCTCCGACATGTTTTCGTCGACCGCAATCACCCGAGCGCCGTCCTCGGTGGCGACGAATTCCACCTCCGAGCCTGGGCCGATACCCAGATGATCCCGTATCTCCTTCGGGATGGTCACTTGGCCCTTGGTGGTAACGCGCATGGTAATACCTCGTCGGTATTACTTATTATCAGCCGAAGAACAAGTCAAGAACAAATCTATCCAGCCAGCGCCGCCAGCCTGTAGGCGATACTCTGCCGGTGATGCGCATGGCAGATGGCAATGGCCAGCGCGTCGGCGGCATCATCGGTGTCGAAAGTCGCCTTCGGCATCAGCACCTTGACCATCATGTGGATCTGCTTCTTGTCGCCGTGGCCGACGCCGATCACCGCCTTCTTGATGGCGTTTGGCGCATATTCGGCAACGACAAGGCCGGCACGCGCCGGCACCAGCATGGCGATACCGCGTGCCTGGCCGAGTTTGAGCGTCGCCGCGGCATCCTTGTTGACGAAGGTCTGCTCGACCGCCGCCTCGTGCGGCATCGCGGCATGCAGGATCTCGGCGAGCCCGTCATGCAATTGGCAAAGACGCATAGCCAGCGCGGCCTTGTCGTCGGACCGCACGGTACCGGAAGCGACGAAACGCAGCGAATTGCCGAGGCTTTCGACAATGCCCCAGCCGGTACGCCTAAGCCCCGGATCGATGCCGATGATACGAATCGCTTCCCCCATCCGCCAACTTTACCCCCGGCGAGCAGCGATGCCAGCGAAATGTGAACAAACCAGAAACGAGGTCTGGCTACGTCGCGCAGGCTGTTTGAGATTCGCTCTGACGAGGCAGATGGCGTGGTTTTCGAGAATCGAGGCGGCCATCAGATGGCCGCTGGCGTAGAGTTTCCAAACGGTCTCTCAGCCGCGCGCGAAAGCCGTGTTCAGCAGCGTGATCTGGTCGGACACCGGATTGACGCGACGGCTCGACGGCGGCACCTCGGCGAGGCCGCCATAGATCTCCTCATCCATGCGGCGCACCAGCGCCTGAAGGCGCAGCGAGCGGTTGACGAGGTCGATGAAATCCTTTGGCAGCTCGGCCCAGCCGGGCGCCTCCTCATGCGCGGAGGCGGTGTCGAGACGCACCTTGGATTTTTCCGAGGCCACTTGATCGCGGGTCATCTCGCCGGAATTCGCCGCCCGCTGCAAAAGAAGCCACGAGGCGACCTGCATCAGCCTGGTGGTCAGCCGCATCGATTCAGCCGCATAAAGCGTCGCCGCCAGCCTCGACAGCTTCTTGGCCTCGGCGCGGCCTTTGCCGTCGAGATATTCGGCCGCCTGCTCGACCAGGCCCATGCCTTCCTGATAGAGCGGCTTGAAGGATTGGGAGAAAACCCGGCGCTCCGCCAGCTTGATGGTGTTCGCGCTCGCCTTCAAAGGCTCGTTCATCGCTACGCCCCTGCACTTGCCTGACAGCCGGCCGATTCGGCTCTTGGCCGCCACATCCGGCAGCCTAAACGACTGAAGCTTGAAAATGCGCTTCGCTGCCGGCGAAGGCAAGCACATGTTTAACAAACGGTTAACGGCCGCATTAAGCCGCAAGACGTCCATGCCGGCGAATAAAAAAAGAGCCGCGGATAAGGCGGCTCTCAGGAGTTTAACAGGGAGGCGTCAAACAAAGTGGCTCCAACCACTCGGTAAGAATCCAGATCACTGGATGGAGATAGTAAACGCCTGTAAAGCTTAACGAAGGCTTAACGCGGGGCATATTTTTCGATCAAGCGCCCAGCATCTGTGCCGTAACAGCACAGCTGACGGCCAGGGCGCCGTTTGCACCACGGCTGGAAAGTGCGGGCGACGCGCTTGCGCCATGGCTTTCTCGTGACCGACATACCGAAACAAAACAACCCTGCGCGCGACATCGTTCCGAAACAGGCGCCGCGCTAAACGCCCGCTCCTCGCAACGAGGCGGAGCAAACCTCGCGCTCCGGCCATCTCTCAAGGAGCGAATAATGGACTGGTATTCGGCCGTTAAATTTCTGCACATAGTCTCGGCAATCCTCTGGGTCGGCGGCGGCTTCACGCTGATGCTGCTTGCGGTACGCGCCGACCGCGCTGGAAATGTCGAAGGCATGCTGCAGGCGATGCGCGCCACCGGGGAGCTCGGTAACCGGCTCTTCGCGCCGATGTCGATGCTGACGCTCGTCTTCGGCCTCATCATGTGTGGCTTCTGGGTCGGCTTTTCCGATCTGTGGGTGCTGATCGGCCTTGCCGGTTATGCGACGACCTTCTGCATCGGCATGTTCGTCTTCAAGCCGACTGCCGACCGCATGGCAGGCATGATCGCCAAGGATGGCGTGACGCCGGCAGTGCTTGCCCAGGGCCAGCGCGTCCTCAATGCCGCGCGCTTCGACTATTCGGTGATGCTGGTAGTCATCGCGGACATGGTGCTGAAGCCGACGCTGCACGACGTCACCATTCTGGGCTGCATGGCGATCGTGCTGGCAACCGGCACGGCGCTCGCGCTTGGCAGGGCGCGGCCGCTGCTGCCGAGTGCCGCCTGAGGTCCAAGGAAGCCGGCGGCGGCCGACTGGGGCCGCCGTCTTACAGGAGGCCGGCGATGCCGTCCCACAGAAGCTTGACCGCGACGACCGCCACGGTCGCATAGGTGAAGGGATAGAACAGCTCCGGCCGCATCTGCCGCACCAGCCAGGCGCCGGCGATTGTCGACAGCGGCGCCAGCGGCATCAGCACCGCCGAGGCGGTCAAATTGGTGGTGTCGAACTGGCCGAGCGCGAAATAAGGGATGAGCTTCAGCGCATTGGTGACGGCGAAAAAAATCGCCGCGGTGCCCGACAGCACCTTCGGATCGAGCCTGATCGGCAAGGCGTAGACCTGAAAAGGCGGGCCGCCGACATGGGCGACGAAGCTGGTGAACCCGGCAACAGTACCCCAGAAGCCGGCCGCGACGCGGTTGGGCTCCGCCGCGTGGCCGGCACCGTGGCGGAGTTGCAAATAGAGCCAGCGCAGCACGAAGATCAAGGCAACCGCGCCGACGATCAGCCGCACCATTTCTTCGGTTACAAGTGCCGCCGTCAGCCAGCCAAGGGCAATGCCGATCACGGCGCCCGGCATCATGTCGGCCAGCATCCTGCGGTCGAAGATGCCCCACCATGTCCACACCGAGACAATGTCCATCAGGCACAGAATTGGCAGAAGGATTGCGGCAGCCTGAACCGGCGGCATGGTCAGCGCCATCAACGGCACGCCGACAAAGCCGACGGCGCCGCCGAAGCCGCCTTTCGACAGGCCGACGAGGATGACGGCCGGAATGGCCGCGGCATAGAACCAGGGATCGACGAGCAGGCCTGACATGCGGGAAGGGACGCTGGAGGGAAAGTTGAACTCTGGAATAGACCAGAAATGGCCAGACCGCGACCGCAAATATGTGGGCCACGTCACCGGAGCCCGTCACATGTTTGGCATATGGAGCGGCGGCGGGCGCCTCCGGATCGGCTGCGCCTTGATGATGGCGGTGCTGGTTTCGGCCTTGTCGGCGATGCGGTCGAGAATTCCGTCGAGGGCGCCGATCGAGCGGACGAACAGCCGGGCAACGAAGCAGTCATCGCCCGTCACCTTGTCGCATTCGCCGAATTCCGGGATTTCCTCGATCAGCTTCTGGACGATGTGCAGCTTGCCCGGCAGTGGCCGGATGCGAACGATCGCCTGCAAGGTGTAGCCGAGCGCTTGCGGATCGATGTCGATGGTGAACGCGCGGATGACGCCGCGATCCTCAAGCCGCCGAAGCCGCTCCGAAACGCTTGGTGACGACAACCCGACCTGCAGCGCCAGTTCCTTTAGCGAGGTGCGTGAATCCTTGACCAGAATATCGAGGAGCTTTCTGTCGAGCTCGTCCAGCATTTTACAATTCCAAGAAAAAGCCGATGTTTACCTAATTAAATGAGGCTCGTTCTGCATATCATCAGCTACAAGTCATGGAAAGGCCTGATCCGCCGTGGGATTATGAAATCTCAACGGGTTTCAGGAGCATCCATGGACAACACGGTACGCGGCACGATCGAAATGACGGCGGCGATGGCGATCCTCGGTACGATCGGCTGGTTCGTCGTCCTTTCCGGCCAGCCAATCATGGACGTGGTGTTCTGGCGCTGCGCCTCCGGCGCGGTAACGCTGCTGATCATCTGCACGGCGCTGGGACTGCTGCGCGGCAGGCTGTCGCTTCGCATTGTCGCGATCGCGGCTCTCGGCGGTGCTGCCATCGTCATCAACTGGCTGCTGCTGTTCAGCGCGTTTTCGCGTGCCTCGATCTCGATCGCCACGGCTGTCTACAACACGCAGCCCTTCATGCTGGTGGGTTTTGGCGCACTCGTCTTCTCTGAACGGCTGACGATGACCAAGCTGACCTGGCTCGGCATTGCCTTCGCCGGCATGCTGCTGATCGTGCAGGCCGCGCCCGATGCAGGCGATCATGGCACCGATTACTTTACCGGCATTGCGATGGCGCTGGGCGCGGCTTTCTTCTGGGCCGTTGCGGCTATCGTCACCAAGAAACTCAAAGGCACGCCGCCGCACCTGATCGCACTGATCCAGGTCTGCGTCGGCGTTCTCATGCTGGCACCCTTCGCCAATCTCACCCACCTTCCCGCCGATGCGCGGAGCTGGGTCATGCTGGCGACACTCGGCATCGTCCATACCGGCCTGATGTACATCCTCATGTACGGCGCCATCCAGAAGCTGCCGACGCATCTGCAGGGATCGCTGTCCTTCATCTACCCCGTCGTCGCCATTCTCGTCGACGTCGTCGCCTTCGGCCATCGTCTGCATCCGGCGCAGATCGTCGGCGCCGCCGCCATCCTGGTCGCCGCCGCCGGCATGAATCTCGGCTGGTCGCTGTGGAAATCGAAGGTTCCTGCCTAAGATCGCACGCGGCCAAGCGAGGAGAATTTCGGCCAACGGCAGCCGTGCGCCGAGCCCCATAGAATCGTCGACGGCAATCGTGATCCCCCTGCCGCCTGTTCAATCCCCGCACTTTGCTCTATGCCGCAATGCAACCATCTTCGCCCGGCATAGGCGATAACCGGGATCGAATTCAATGAATGACGCAACGCCGCCCAACCGCTGCCGTATAGTGCTGATCGCGCCGCCGAACGTGCCGGCCGAGCGCATCGCCGCGGCCTTCGACGGCGGTGACGTCGCCTCGCTTATCCTGCCGGAAAACGGCATGGACGAGGCCTCTTTCCAGGCCTTTGCCGAGCAGATCGTGCCGGTGGCGCAAGCGGCCGGCATTGCCGCCATCATTGCCGGCGACACCCGCATCGCCGGCCGCGTCCAGGCCGACGGCATTCATGTCGAGGTCGGCAAGGACGAGCTCGCCGAAACGATCGAACACTTCCAGGCCAGGATGATGGTCGGCACCGGCGGCGCCAAGACCCGCGACGATGCGCTGGAACTCGGCGAGCTCAGGCCCGATTACATTTTCTTCGGCCGCTTCGGTTACGACAACAAGCCTGAGCCGCACCCGCGCAACCTGTCGCTCGGGCAATGGTGGGCGGACGTGATCCAGATCCCTTGCATCGTCATGGCCGGATCCGATCTTGCCTCGGTGGAAGTGGTCGCCGCCACCGGCGCCGAATTCGTGGCGCTGTCCAGCGCCGTCTTCGCCGATGGCGTCGATCCGAAGATGGCGGTCGCCGCCGCCAACGCGCTGCTCGACGAAACCGCGCCGCGCTTCGAGGACTGACGTGCTCCCGCGGAAAATCCTTTTCAGCGCCTTTCTTGCAACGGCCGTGACGCAGGCGATGGCGACGGAACCCGTTCCGCTGCCGCTGCCCAGGCCGGATTCCAGCGAACCTGCCGACAAGCCGATTGCCGCACAATTGCCGCAGCCCGCCACCACCGCCCCGCTGCCGTCGGCCGATACCATCAACCCCGACCGCTTCGGCGCAAAGCCGTCCGACGCCGCCTACGGCGCCTTTCAGCGCGGCCTCTACAAGACGGCCTACAATCTTGCGCTTTCCCGTGCTCAAAACGGCGATCCGGCGGCACAGACGCTGGTGGCCGAGATATTGTCGCGCGGCCTCGGGGTGCCGGTCGACGCGGCAGGGGCGGCGAAGTGGTATGCGCTTGCCGCCGAGCAGGGCGTCCCGGAATCGCAATTCCAGTATGCGCTGATGCTGCTCGACGGCCGCTACGTCAAAAAGGACGAGAAGGAGGCCTATGCGCTGATGCAGGCCGCCGCCGAGGCCGGCAACCGCCTGGCGCAGTTCAATTTTGCGCAATTGATGGTCGAACAGGAGCCCGGCGATGCCGGTATCGCAAAAGCCGTATCCTATTACGAGCGCGCTGCCGCTACCGGGCTTGCCGACGCACAATATGCGATGGCAGAGGTCTATGCCAATGGCGCCGGCGGCAAGCCGCGCGACGATGTCCGCGCCCGCGGCCTGCTGGCACAGGCCGCGCGGCAGAACTACGACACCGCAGAAATCGATCTCGCCACCTGGATGATCGAGGGGCGCGGCGGCGCCCGCGACCTGAAATCCGGCTTCAACTGGATGAAGCAGGCCGCCGAGGGCGGCAATGTCGCCGCCCAGAACCGTCTCGCCAAGCTCTACATGAACGGCATCGGCACCGATCCGGATCTGATCCTTGCCGGCGCTTGGTATGTTGTCGCCCGCCGCGCCGGGCTCATCGACCAGCAGATGGACGATTTCCTCCAGGGCCTGACCGACGAGCAGACGCAGCAGGCGCTGCAACGGGCCAACCGCCTGCCCTGATCGCGATCTCGCGACCTATTGCACCCGGGCACGTCAGGCGGGCTCATTGCGTATGGTCAAGCACGACCTTGCCGAAGGGCGAGCCGTGTTCAAGGTACCGAAAGGCTTCGGCGGCCTGGCTCCACGGCACGACCCGGTCGATCACCGGTCTCAACCGCTTGACGACAATGGCGCGGTTCATCGCCTCGAAGGATTCGCGTGAGCCCACCGGTATGCCTCGCGCCCTGACCTGCCGGCGGAAGATGTCGAGCGGGTTGATGGCGCCGTCACTGCCGCCGAGATAGCCGATGACGTTGATCTGGGCGCCGCGCGCCGCTGCCTTCAGCGATTGTGCGAAACTCTGCGGTCCGCCAACCTCGATGATATGGTCGGCGCCCCGGCCATGGGTCAATCCCAGCACGGCCGATGCCCAGTCGGGGACGCTGCGATAGTTCACGCCATCCTGCGCGCCAAGCTGCTTTGTCCGTGCAAGTTTCTCGTCGCTGCTCGACGTCACGATGACGCGCGCCCCGGCAGCGGCGGCGAACTGCACCGCAAACAGTGAAACGCCGCCTGTGCCGAGGCAAAGCACGGTGTCGCCGGGTTTAACGCTGCCTTCAGTAAACAGCGCGTGCCATGCCGTCACCCCGGCGCATGGCAGGGCCGCCGCCTCGAGGTCGCTCAGATTGGCCGGCGCCAGCACCGCCGCCTGTTCATCGAGCCGGGCAAATTCGCTGAGCAGCCCGTCGATCGGCCCGCCGCGTTGATAGGAGGGCTCGGCCATGGCGAAACTGCCACCGACCCAGCGCTGCCAGAACGTGCCGCAGACCCGGTCGCCGATCTTGAACCGGCTGACCTCGGCGCCGATGGCAACGACTTCGCCGACGCCGTCCGACAGCGGCACCAGCGGCAATGCAAATTTCGTGTGATAGCTGCCGCGGACGATCTCGGCATCGCGGTAGTTCAGCGCCGTCGCCTTGACCTTCACAATCATCTCCTGGCGCCCTGGTTCAGGCGTCGGCCGCTCGACCATTCTGAGGTTCTCGAGGCCGCCCGGGCTCTGCAATTCGATCGCTTTCATCGTCGTTCCTTTCCTGCTGGGTCCTGCCGGAAGAAAATCGCTTGCCATGTGTTGGATTTCAAATTCATAATGTTCAGGATAATTATGCCTCTCTGACATGTCCTGGTGTGTCGTGCTTGAAGAACTGAAAACACTGGCCCTCTTTGCCGAGGAGGGTTCGATTCAGAAGGTGGCGCAACGCCTGCCGTTGACACAGCCAGCCGTCACCCGCCAGATCCAGCGGCTGGAGGAGATGCTCGGCACGGAATTGCTCGACCGCCGGCTAAAGCCGTCGCGACTGACCCCGGCCGGCATAGAGGTGCTGGCACGCGGCAAGGACATTCTCGCCGCCGTCGACGCGCTGACATCATTCGCCAAGGGCGACGAGCCGGAGGGCCTGCTGCGGCTCGGCCTCGCGCATGGACTTTGCGACAAAGCCGTGGCCGCCGCCATTGCTGATGCCGTGGCGCGGTTTCCGAAGGTCTCGCTGCGTCTGAAGAGCGGCTGGAGCCTTGATCTGGCCGACCAGCACAAGCGCGGACAGCTCGACCTCGCCTTCACCCTGGACGGCGGCCATTCCAAAGCTGGCGACGGCATTGTCGGAACCGAGCCCCTCGGCATCATCGCTGCCGAAAACATCGGCCGGCAAGCCGACGTCGAGACCATGCCCTGGGTTCTCAGCCCTGAACCTTGCGACGCGCGCCAGCGGCTGGCGGCTGCCCTTGCCGAGGGCGGCCACAGGTTGGTGGTCGGGGCCGAGATTCAGGACAGCGCGCTGCAGATCGACTGGGTTCGTCGAGGTCAAGGCCTTGGCCTGCTGCCGAAGCGGCTGCTGCGGGAAAAGCTGCCGCAGGGCATTGCCCTGGTCGACGCTCCCGGCCTCGAGCTGTCGCTGCGAATTGTCGTCCTGCGTTCGCCGCACCTGCATCTTTTGAGAGAGGTCGCCGACGCGGTGGCCGAGGCCGTCACCGCGACGGTCGCGACGGACTGAGGCTGCCGCGCCGCGCTGCCGGGCCAGCTTCATCGGAACGCGCTCCTTGCCTCTGCTGGCGATTTGTGGTCTTGGAGGCGCCAAATTGCCCTTTGCGGCGATCATCTCATTTCCGGATCACCTCACCATGGCCAAGATCAATGGCAACGAAATCCGTCCCGGCAACGTCATCGAGCATGATGGCGGCCTTTGGGTGGCGGTCAGGACCAACACCGTCAAGCCCGGCAAGGGCGGCGCCTACAACCAGGTCGAACTCAAGAACCTGATCAACGGCACCAAGCTCAACGAGCGCTTCCGCTCGGCCGAGACGGTCGAGCAGATCCGGCTCGATCTGAAGGATTTTTCCTTCCTCTACCAGCAGGGCGAGGCGCTGGTGTTCATGGACACCGAAAGCTACGAGCAGCTCGAACTGAACAAGGAGTTCGTCGGTGATCGCGCCGCCTTCCTGCAGGACGGCATGATGGTGACGGTCCAGCTCTATGACGAAAGGCCGATCGGCATTTCGCTGCCCGATTATGTGACGCTGACCATCACCGAGGCCGACCCGGTGGTGAGGGGCCAGACGGCAGCCTCGTCCTACAAGCCGGCGATACTCGAAAACGGCATCCGCGTGCTGGTGCCGCCGTTCATCGGCTCGGGCGAGCGCATCATCGTCGACACCAACGAAATCACTTACGTGCGCCGCGCCGACTGAGGCATGATCCCAAAAAGTTGCAGATTTTTGGATAAGATCATGCCTCAAAGCAAATAGGCGCGCAGGCAGCAGGAAGAACAGCAATGGCGCGTTCCGCGATCCTCAACGTTATGGTCCAGGCCGCAATGAAGGCCGGCCGCTCGCTGTCACGCGACTTCGGCGAAGTGCAGAACCTTCAGGTCTCGATGAAGGGGCCGGGCGACTATGTCAGCCAGGCCGACCGCAAGGCCGAAGAGATCGTCTTTGCCGAACTGTCCAAGGCGCGGCCCGGTTACGCCTTCCTGATGGAAGAACGCGGTGTGATCGAGGGCGACGACGGCCAGCACCGCTGGATTGTCGATCCGCTCGACGGCACCACCAATTTCCTGCACGGCATTCCGCTCTTTGCCGTTTCGATCGCGCTGGAGCGCCAGGGCCAGGTCGTCGCCGGCGTCGTCTACAATCCGGCCATGGATGAGCTCTACACCGCCGAGCGCGGCGGCGGCGCTTTCATGAACGACCGCCGGCTGCGCGTCGCCGGCCGCGCCAAGCTGGTCGATGCGGTGATCGGCTGCGGCGTGCCGCATCTCGGGCGTGGGCAGCACGGCAATTTTCTGATCGAGTTGCGCAATGTCATGGCCGAGGTCTCTGGCGTCCGCCGTCTCGGCTCCGCCTCGCTCGATCTCGCCTACGTCGCCGCCGGCCGCATGGACGGGTTCTGGGAAACCGGCCTGTCGGCGTGGGATGTCGCCGCCGGCATTTTGCTGATCCGCGAGGCGGGCGGTTTCGTCTCCGATTTCGCCGGGGGACAGGATGTGCTGAATGCCGGTTCACTGGTTGCCGGCAACGAACTCATTCAGCGCGCGCTGTTGAAGACTTTGAAAAGGCCACTCTCAGCCGGCTGAAAGAGGCACGCCGCGCTGAAGCGCCGCAGTCGCAAAACCGCAACCAAAGCTTGAAATACTATCCCGCGGCCGCCCAGATAAGGCGACGCAGGATCATCGATGACGAACAGCCGGACCAAATCCCAGAGCGAACTCTCGCAGCTCGACATTCCCTTCATGGGGCGCTGGCATTACTCGCGCGCCGAGATCGTCGCCGACGGCATCGTCCACGCCGTGGGCATCGCGCTGGCGATCGCTGCCGGCTCGACGCTGCTGGCATTGGCCGCCTATCGAACCGGCCCCGGCGAATATGTCGCCGCAGCCTTCTACGTGGTCTCGCTGCTCACCGTGCTGTCGGTCTCGCTGGCCTATAATCTCTGGCCGGTGTCGCCGGCAAAATGGATATTGCGGCGCTTCGACCATGCGGCGATCTACCTGCTGATCGCGGCGACCTACACGCCTTTCCTGGCCCAACTCGGCGGTTCGCCGCTTGCCGTTTCCATGATCGTCCTGGTTTGGATCGCCGCGGTGGTCGGCATCGCCATCAAGGTCTGTCTTCCAGGCCGTTTCGACCGGCTGGCGATCGTGTTCTATCTGGCCATCGGCTGGAGCGGCATCGTTCTGGTGGAGCCGCTGGTGCGGACGCTGCCGGCGACGTCGATCGCGCTCATCGTTGCCGGCGGCATCGTCTACTCCTGCGGCGTGATCTTCTTCGCCTGGAAGGGCCTGCGCTTCCACAATGCGCTGTGGCATGGCTTTGTCGTCACCGGCGCCGGGCTGCATCTGGCCGCCATGGTCGACTGCCTGGTCGTCAATCGATTCTGACCGCCGGTCGCGGACGGGTCGCAATATTGCCAAGCGCCATTCAATTTCGTCACAATTCCGTTTAGAGTCGCGAACACAAAGTGATCGGCGGCGACGGCATCGGAAACGGGGCACGGATGACTCTTCTCAGATCCTTCGGCATGGGCAGGCGCTCCGACGTTCTGATCTACGATCCGCATAAGTTGTCGAGCCCGCAGGTCTTTCTGCTGACCATGGTGATCTTTCTGTTCATCGTGGCCTTTATCGCGGCCATCCTGACGCGCCAGATCTCGACCGCCTTCGTCACCAATCCCGGCCTCAACGGCCTGATCATCGGCGTGCTGGCGGTCGGCATCCTGCTAGCCTTCGTCCAGGTCGGCCGGTTGTTCCGCGAGGTGCGCTGGGTCAACTCGTTCCGCGCCGGTTCCGAAACCACCGAACCGGTGCTGCTGGCGCCGATGAAGGCGATGATCGGCCGGTCCTCGACGATTGCCTTCTCGACCAGCTCGATGCGCACCATGCTGGATTCGATCGCCACTCGCCTCGACGAAAGCCGCGATACCTCGCGCTATCTTGTCGGACTGCTGGTGTTCCTTGGCCTGCTCGGCACCTTCTGGGGCCTGCTCAACACGATCGGTTCGATCCGCGAAACCATCGAGTCGCTCGATCCCGGCACCGGCGATGCTGCGGCCGTGCTCGAATCCCTGAAGCAGGGGCTTTCCGCTCCGTTGGCCGGCATGGGCACCGCCTTCTCCTCCTCGCTGTTTGGCCTCTCCGGCTCGCTGGTGCTCGGCTTCCTCGACCTGCAGGCCGGCCGCGCCCAGACGCGCTTCTATACCGAACTCGAAAACTGGCTGTCCTCAGTCACCGACCTGTCCTCCGACATCGTCGTTGCCGACGCGGCCAAGACCGAACCCTCCGAGGAAATCCGGCTGTTGTCGGAAAAGCTGCGTACCCTGCAGGAGAATGGCGGCGGCTCCAATCCGCGCGTCGCCACCGCTATGGCCAATCTCGCCGACGGCATTTCCGGCCTGGTCAAGAACATGCGCTCGGAACAGCAGATCATGCGCGACTGGGTCGAGGCCCAGTCCGACGAGCAGAAGGCGATGCGCAACACCCTGGAGAAGATCGCCGACGCCTTGAAGAAGCCTGGAGTGCATTGACGTGGCGTTGGCACGAGGCCGGCGCTCCGACCGCCGCATCGATTACTGGCCGGGCTTCGTCGATGCGCTGTCGACGCTGCTGTTGGCGATCATGTTCCTGCTCACGGTTTTCGTGCTGGCGCAGTTCCTGCTCGGCCGCGAGATCTCCGGCAAGGACACGGTGCTCAACCGCCTCAACTCGCAGATCAACGAGTTGACCCAGCTTCTGGCACTGGAGCGCTCGACGACACAGGACAAGGAGGACACACTTGCCAATTTGCAGGCGTCGCTGTCCGCATCGGAGGCGGAAAAGAGCCGGCTCGAGCAATTGCTGGCGCAAGGCGCCGGTGCGGGCGATGCCGCCAACCAGCGTGCAACGGCACTTTCCGGCGAGCTCGACAGCCAGCGGCAGATCAGCCAGCAGGCGCTAAGCCAGGTCGAGATCCTCAACCAGCAGATTTCGGCGTTGCGCAAGCAGATCGCAGCGCTCGAACAAGCGCTCGACGTATCCGAAACGCGCGACCGCGAATCCAACACCAAGATTGCCGATCTCGGCCGCCGCCTCAACGTCGCACTGGCGCAACGCGTGCAGGAGCTGAACCGCTACCGCTCCGATTTCTTCGGCCGCTTACGTGAAATTCTCGCCGACCGCGAGAACATCCGCATCGTCGGCGACCGCTTCGTCTTCCAGTCGGAAGTGCTTTTCCCGACCGGCTCCGAAGTGATCAACGATGCTGGCAAGGTCGAGATGAAGAAGCTCGCCGATGCCATCATCGAATTGCAAAAGGAAATCCCGCCGGAGATCAACTGGGTGCTGCGCGTCGACGGCCACACCGACAACAAGCCGCTCTCCGGCACCGGCCGCTACCGCGACAATTGGGAATTGTCGACGGCGCGCTCGACCTCGGTGGTCAAGTTCCTGATCGAGAACGGCGTGCCGGCCAACCGGCTGGTCGCGGCCGGCTTCGGCGAATTCCAGCCGCTCGACCCCGCCGATACCGAAGAGGCGCGCAACAAGAACCGCCGCATCGAGCTGAAGCTGACCGAGCGCTGATCGGTCCGGCTCACAAGATGTACTGGGTCGCGCGTCCGGCTGGCGCTCGACGTGGCCATCCGCAGACGGCCTTCAGGGTTGCCATTGCCCGCGCATTGGTATCTTTTCCCGCCGTTCAAATTCAGCGGAACCCACAATGTCATTTCAAAAACTCGACGACCTCGGCCACAAGCTCGAAGCGCTGGAACATGCGCTCGCCATTCTCGGCGCCGACGAGGCGACCCATATGGCGGTCGGCGGCGGCGAAAAGCGCGCGGACGCGATGTCGGCGCTTGCCGGCATGCACCATGCCCGGGCGACTGCGCCGGAGATTGCCGACTGGATCACGGCGGCCGAGCAGGAAGCGCTGAACGAAGAGCAGCAGGCCGCGGTCAGGGAATTCCGCCGGCAATACACCAACCTGACCTGCCTGCCGGTCGAGTTCGTCGAGCGCCAGACGACCGCGCGCATGCGTTCCGAGCAGCTCTGGCGCGATCTGCGCGCCAAGAATGACTGGGCCGGTTTCCTGCCGGCGCTCGAAGGCGTCGTAGCGCTGGTCCGCGAGGAGGCGGCACTTCGCGCCGAGGTGCTCGGGCTTGAGCCTTACGACGCGCTGATGGAGCAATATGACCCAGGCAATCGCACCGCCGACATCACGCCCGTGTTTGCCGAGTTGAAGGCCTTCCTGAAAGGCTTCGTACCGGAGGCACTGGCCGTGCAGGAAGAGCGGCTGGCGAAACATCCGCTAAAGCCGCTTTCCGGCAGCTACCCCTTGGACAAGCAGCGCGAGCTTGGCCTCGCCATGATGGCGCCGGTCGGCTTCGACCTCACCCATGGCTCGCTGTCGGTTTCGCACCATCCCTTCTGCGGCGGCGTGCCGAGCGACGTGCGCATCACCACCCGCTACAAGACCTCGGATTTCCTGTCGGCGCTGATGGGCGTGCTGCACGAGACCGGCCACGCGCTGTACGAGCAGAACCTGCCGAAGGCGTGGGCGCACTGGCCGCTCGGCAGAGCGCGCGGCATGGCGGTGCATGAAAGCCAGAGCCTGTTCGTCGAAAAGCAGATCGGCCGCAATCCGGAATTCTGGCGCTGGGCGCTGCCGGTGGTCGAAAGACACCTTGGCGAGAGCTGGACGATCGACGACATCCTGCCGCATGTGCACCGGGTCGAGCGCGGCCTGATCCGCGTCGATGCCGACGAGGTCACCTATCCGCTGCATGTCATCCTGCGCTACGAGCTGGAGCAGGAGCTTGTCTCGGGGCGGCTTGAGGTAGCCGACCTGCCCGAGGCCTGGGATGCCAAGATGCGCGACTATCTCGGCCTGTCGACGATCGATAATCCGGCCGACGGGCCGATGCAGGACGTCCACTGGCCGGGTGCCGCCTTCGGCTATTTCCCCTCCTACACACTTGGCGCCATGATGGCGGCGCAGCAATGGGCGGCGCTGACCAGGGATCATCCTTCAGCCGACGAAGACCTCGCCAAGGGAGATTTCGCCGCGATCAATGACTGGCGCCGCAAAAGGATCTGGTCGCAAGGCTCGCGCTGGTCGACGCCGGAACTGCTCGAACGCGCCACCGGCGAAAAGCTCAATGCCGTACATTTCACCGATCACCTGAAGAAGCGGTACGGAGCGGCCTGAGGCCTAGCAATCAGCGCAGATGCCGCTTGGCTACTCGGCCGCGCCCCTGAAGGCATTCGCTCCGGTTTCGAACTGCAGCTTGGCCAGCCGCGCATAGATGCCGCCCTTGGCGACCAGGCTCTGATGCGTGCCTTCCTCGACGATGCGGCCGCCATCCATGACCAGGATGCGATCGGCCTTCAGCACGGTTGCCAGCCGATGGGCGATGACGATCGTGGTGCGGCCCTGCATCAGCCGGTCGAGCGCCGTCTGCACCAGCGACTCGCTTTCGGCGTCGAGCGCCGAGGTCGCCTCGTCGAGCAGCAGGATGGGCGCATCGCGCAAAATGGCGCGGGCGATGGCGACGCGCTGGCGCTGGCCGCCCGACAGCGTTACCCCGCGCTCGCCGACCTGACTGTCATAGCCCTTTTCGAGTTTCAGGATGAACTCGTCGGCAAGCGCATCCTTCGCCGCCGCCTCGATCTCGGCCTGGCCGGCGCCAGGCCGGCCAAAGCCGATATTGTCGCGCGCGCTTGCCGCAAAGATCGTGACATCCTGCGGCACGATGGCGATGCGCGCGCGGATCGCGGCCGGATCGGCCTCGCGCAGATCGACCCCGTCGATGACGATCCTGCCGGCCTCCGGATCGTAGAAGCGCAGGAGCAGCGAAAACACCGTGCTCTTGCCGGCGCCGGATGGCCCGACGATCGCCACCGTCTCACCGGGTTTGACCTGAAAGCTCAGGCCATGGACGGCGGAACGGTCGGGCCGGGCCGGATAGGAGAAGGAGACATCGTCGAAGCTGATCGCGCCTCTCGCCTTTGCCGGCAGCGGCTTCGGATCGGCAGGCGCCTGGATCACGGGTTTCTCGGCCAGGATCTCGGTCAGACGTTCGGCAGCGCCCGCTGCCTGGGACAGTTCGCCCCAGACCTCCGACAGGGCGCCGAGCGCGCCGGCGGCGAACACCGAATAGAGCAGGAATTGGCCAAGCGTGCCCGGCGACAGCGTGCCGTCGAGCACGTCGCGCGAACCGAACCACAGCACCGCCACGACCGACGAAAAGATCATGAAGATGGCGAAGAAGGTGAGAAAGGAGCGGGCAAAGATCGAGGCCCGCGCCGCGTCGAACGCTGCTTCCACGGCGGACGAAAAATGCCCGGTTACAAGCTTCTCGTTGGTGAAGGCCTGCAGGGTGCGCACCGCGCCGATCTGCTCGCTGGCATAGGCGGTGGCATTGGCCAGAGTATCCTGCGCCAGCCGTGACCTGCGCCGCACCGAGCGGCCGAAGGCGACCAGCGGCAGCACGATTAGCGGAATGGCCGCGATGACCAGGCCGGATAGTTTTGGGCTGGTGAAGACCATCATCGCCACGGCGCCAAGGCCGAGGATGACGTTGCGCAGCGCCACCGAGGCGGTGGCACCGACGGCCGATTTGACCTGTGTCGTGTCGGCGGCGAGCCGCGAGACGATCTCGCCCGACTGGGCCGTGTCGAAGAAGGAGGGCGACAGCGTGGTGACGTGGGCAAAGACATCGCGGCGGATATCGGCAACGACGCGCTCGCCGAGCGTGATGACGAAATAGTAGCGGCTGGCCGAGGCCGCAGCCAGCACGGCGGCCATCACCACCAGCATGGCGAAATATTCGGCAATGAAGCTGGAATCGGAAGCGGAAAAGCCGTGGTCGATCATCCGCCGCACGGCCAGCGGCAGCGCCAGCGTCGTCGCCGCCGCAACGGCCAGCGAGACGATCGCGCCGATGACCATTTTGCGGTAATGGGTGATGTAGGGAAACAGGCGCTGCAGCGGCCTCAGCGAGCGCCTGCGCTCGTCTGCATCGCCGCTGATGTTCGCCATGACCGTTTCCTTTGGCCCTTTGAGGTTTGCGCCAATATGCGCTTGCCGCGGCCTTGTGATTCAATTCCGGCTGATGTATAGGCTCGCCGACCGTTTTAGAAGCCGTGGCTCCTCAATAGCTGCGGCTTCGAGTTTTAAAAAGGGGCGCATCGACGCAGGCTTCAGCCCGTCGGCAGCACCCGCCAAGCCAGGAACAGACCCATGAAGACCGACATCCATCCCGACTACCACACCATCAAGGTCGTCATGACCGACGGCACCGAATACATGACCCGTTCGACCTGGGGCAAAGAAGGCGATACGATGAACCTCGATATCGACCCGACCACCCATCCGGCCTGGACCGGCGGCCAGCAGACCCTGCTCGACCGCGGTGGCCGCCTGTCGAAATTCAAGAAGCGCTTCGAAGGTTTCGGCCTCTAAGCCGCAGGCCTTTCGAACATCGAAAACCCGCCCCTCGTGGCGGGTTTTTTTGTTGCCTAGGTGCGGTCCTACCGATCGAGCAACTCCCGCAAAGCCATTCGCTTGTAGGCGGCAACCAGCCTGTCGCCTTCCTCTCGCCCTACCGAGATCGCCAGCCGCATTGCGGCTTCGCCCATCTGCCAGATGAGAAATGCCGTCGTTTCCAGCGCTTCCGGATCGGCGGACGGCCGCAACCGCTTCAGCACCGCAGTGAGGAATTCGGCGTTGGCCCGGCTGTCGGCGAGCTCGAGTTCGCGCAACGCCTTGTCGGCCTGCGTGCCCGACCAGATGTCGCGCATCACCGGTTCCGCCAGGAACATTCCGTAGTAGATATCCACCAGTTCCGAAAAGGCCCGGCGCAGGCCTTCGGCGTCATTGACCTCGGCCAGTGCTGCCGCAATGCAGGCCTGGCTTTCGGCGGTGTAGCGTTCGGCCAGCGCCCAGATGATCGCTCTCTTGTCCGGGAAGAACTGGTAGAGCGAGCCGATCGACACGCCGGCCCTGTCGGCCACCTCGCCCATGCGCATCGCATCGCTGCCTTGCTCGGCGATCAGCGCCGAGGCGGCGGCCAACATGCGCTCGACCCGCTCGCGGCTGCGCTGCTGGCTCGGCGCCCGGCGCGGCGATGCAATCTTGCCGTCCTGTGAATCCGATACGGCAGAGCCTTCCATCACTGTCTCCAGACGAACAATCAACAAATTGGCTTGACTCCCAAAATACGAGGGTTTATCACGTTTTGCAAATGTGAGGATTGCTCACATTTATGAATCGGGGAAAATCGATATGAACTCTATTGAAAGGAAACCAACTTTGATCCTCGGCGGCACCGGCAAGACCGGCCGCCGTCTCGCCGAGCGGCTGACGGCGCGGGGCCTGCCAGTGCGGATCGGCTCGCGCTCGGGTACGCCGCCCTTCGACTGGGAAAATGACATCACCTGGGAACCCGCGCTTGATGGTGTCGGCGCCGTCTACATCAGCTACTATCCTGATCTTGCGGTGCCCGGCGCGGCCGACACGGTCGGCGCCTTCTCTCGTCTTGCCGTGGAGCGTGGTGTGCGCCGGCTGGTGCTGCTGTCGGGGCGTGGCGAAACGGAAGCGCAGCGCGCCGAAGAGATGCTCAAAGGTTCAGGCGCCGATTGGACAATCCTGCGCTGCGCCTGGTTTTCCCAGAACTTCAGCGAAGGCTTTCTCGTGGATTCCCTGCGTGAGGGTAAGGTGGCATTGCCGGTGGGCAATGTCGGTGAGCCATTCGTCGATGCCGACGACATCGCAGATGTCGCGGCTACGGTGCTTACCCGCCAAGGCCATACCGGCCAGCTTTACGAGCTGACCGGGCCGCGGCTGCTGAGCTTCGCCGACGCGGTCGCCGAGATCGGCAGGGCCGCCGGCCGCGACATTCGTTTTATCAGGATTTCACATGCCGAGTTCGCCGCCGCCATGGCCGAGCACGAGTTGCCTGCCGAGTTCGCCTGGCTGCTTAACGAGCTGTTCACCGAAGTGCTCGACGGCCGCAACGAGTCGCTGACCGATGGCGTCCAGCGCGTGCTCGGCCGCGCCCCAAAGGACTTTTCCGCCTACGCAACCGAAACCGCCGCCACGGGCATCTGGATGAACTGACATGATCATGAAACTGCTTCCCGCCCTCACCTTCGTCGCTGCCATTGGCTCAGGCGTTGTCGGCGGCGTTTTCTTCGCCTTCTCCAACTTTATCATGCCGGCGCTCGCCCGCTTGCCTGCCGGAGGCGGCATCGCCGCCATGAATTCGATCAACATCACCGTGATTACGCCGGCATTCATGACCGCACTTTTCGGCACCGGACTGGTCTGTCTTGTCCTTGCCGCCGGCGCTCTTATCGGCTGGAGCCAACCGGGTGCATTCTGGCTCCTCGCCGGCGCCCTGATCTACCTCGTCGGCAACCCGATCGTGACGATGATGTTCAACGTGCCGCTCAACAACGCGCTGGCCGCCGTCGATTCGGCAAGCGCCAACGGCGCCGCGGTATGGGCCACTTATCTCAGGGACTGGGTGATTTGGAACCATGTCCGCACCATCACCGCCATCGTGGCGCTTGGCTGTTTTATCTTGGCGTGGCGGTGAATGCAGGACGGAAGTGTAAAAGGCCTTCAGGCAGGGTCTTTTGACTTATGGCCCTTGCGATCGGCATGGCCGAGATCGCGATCCGGATCGATGACGTCGCGAACCAGTTGCTTGAGTTTTGGGGCGTCGGGAAAACCGCCGTCACGCTTGCGGTCCCAGACCAGCGTGTCATTGCAGGAAATGGTGAAGATACCGCCGATGCCGGGCACCAGCGTCACTTCGCCGAGATCGGTGCCGAAGGTGGACAACAGCTCCTGCGCCATCCAGCCAGCCCTGAGCAGCCACAGGCACTGGGTGCAATAGGTGATGCGGACGCGGGGCTTGTCTGATACGCTCATGTCTAGGTCTCATCTGCGCGGACTGTGGTTACGGCAAACCGATCGTGTATCGGGTCGTTGCCGAGGGCTATGGATACTGCAATCCAGATCGGCCAAACAAAAACCAAAACAAGGGCGGCCATTGCGCCGACTATTTCCAACTGAGAGCCGTCTTGCACACTCCCAGGAGCGCTTCCCCAAGCCTGAAAAGCGTACCACCCGCCTATGAACATTATAGGCAAAGCGCCGAGAAATTTAATTCCCTGCCGCCGAACAGCCTTTCGTACGGGTAGTCCGATTCTATTTTTGTCATCCTGGTCATGCACTATGAGCGCCGCGAAACGCTTGCCGATTGGCTGGCCGGAGGTCAACTCCATGACAAGGAGATAAGACGCGAGAACGACCAGTTCGAGGAAACCCAAATCCAATGCTGCGGGTCTGAGATTTCCCTGCGAATCCAAATCAATTGAGATGGAGGGATCTCCTTCAGACGGTGAGCCCGAAACCGTTCCTACCGCCCATTCGGCGACCGTCAGACCGAACAGCGACGTTCTGCATACCTGCCAATCGTAACGGGCAAACGATGGATCACTTGCTCCGTTTAACGTGGCCGACTGACAGAGTCTCCGGTTCAGCCAAAAGCTGCCCTTCACTCCGCCGTCGGTCAGCAGAAACAAACCCGCTACCAGTGCGTAAAGAGGTACCAGGACGATAAGATAGTCGATGAGCGAAGCGAACAGCCGACGCCGGATGCCACCCCGGCGAGGCCAGGACATCGCGTCAGCAACACGAGCCTCGTCGGTGTCAGTCATCCGTCCCCCATCAGTAACTGACAGCTCTAGAAGAAAGATCGGTGCGCGGCGTTCTGAACTTACGCCGCGCTGAGCTTCGCCAAGGTCTCCTCGTCGACCTCGAAATTGGCGTAGACGCTCTGCACGTCGTCGTCATCCTCGAGCGTCGCGACCAGCTTCATCAGCGATTGTGCCCGCTCCTCGTCGACCGCGATATTGGTCTGCGGCTTCCAGATCGGCTTCACCGATTCAGCCTCGCCGAGCGCCCCTTCCAGCGCCTTCGACACTTCGCCGAGATTCTCGAAGGCGCAGTAGATCGTGTGGCCTTCCTCGTCCGACTGGACATCGTCGGCGCCAGCCTCGATCGCCGCGTCCATCACCTTCTCGGCGCTGCCGGCCGATGCCGGATAATAAATCTCGCCGACGCGGTCCCACATGAACGAAACCGAGCCGGTCTCGCCCATCGCCCCGCCGGCCTTGGTGAAGGCGGCGCGCACATTCGACGCCGAACGGTTGCGGTTATCGGTCAGCGCCTCGACGATCAGCGCGACGCCGCCCGGCCCGTAACCCTCGTAGCGCACGGCTTCGTAGGTCTCTGCATCGCCCATCGACGCCTTGTTGATGGCGCGCTGGATATTGTCCTTCGGCATCGACACCGCCTTGGCGTTCTGCACGGCAAGGCGCAGGCGCGGGTTCATCGATGGATCGGGCGTGCCGCTCTTGGCGGCGACGGTGATTTCGCGCGCCAGCTTGGAAAACATTTTCGACCGCACCGCATCCTGGCGGCCCTTGCGGTGCATGATGTTCTTGAACTGTGAATGGCCAGCCATGGCACCCCTGTCGTCTTCTCGGCTAGAGCATCTGCCGCCTGGTGAACAACCCGGCATCTTGCAAAATGCTCGAATTCAAAATTTCAGAACGTCCTGCTGCGTCCTGACGGACGGACGGCGCTCTCTGTCGGAATGGCCGGCTTATAGATAAATCGGCTCAATTCGTCCAGCCGCGCCATTGCCGCCGGCACGCAAGGGTTTTGAGACTCGAAAATCGGCAGGCCTCGGCACCTTTCATTCCTCAAGATCGGATTTCAGCCGGTCGAGGATGCTGACCGCATGCGTGGCATATTGGCTGATCCAGCGGTCGTGGATGTGCTTGATCGGCAGCGCGTTGAGATGGTTCCAGCGTTCGCGGCCCTCGCGCCGCGCCACGACCAGTTCGGCCTCCTCCAGCACCTTCAGATGCAGCATGACCGTGCAGCGGTCCATATCGGGAAAGGCGTCGCACAGCATGCCGGTGGTCTGCGGCGCGTCCTTCAGCCGGTCCAGCAATGCACGCCGGCGCGGATGCGCCAGCGCCTTGAAAACATTGTCGTCCTGCGATTGACTTGACATGTTATATTTCTATAACATATCCTTGAGCCATTCAAGCAAGGAGCTGTGGATATGTCTCTTGAATTCAGGGTTTCTGGCCGCATCGGCAAACCTATCACCGAAGTCTTCGATGCGGTCGTCAATCCGAAGAAACTTAGCGACTACTTCACCACGATCGGCGGCGCCAGCGCACCGCTGGTGGCTGGCGCCACCGTCATCTGGTGGGGCAAGGTTCCTGTCGAAATTGACAAGGTGGAAAAAGACAGCCGCATCGTGCTGCGCTGGGATGCCACCGACGCCGACGGCAAGCCCGCCTACAAGACCCGCATCGAGATGAATTTCGAACCGCTCGACGATGGCGGCACCTTCGTCACCATCGCCGAAACCGGCTGGCATGAGGACGCGGTCGGCCTGAAGAAGTCCTACCTCAATTGCGAGGGCTGGTCGCAGATGCTGGCCTGCATGAAGGCCTATGTCGAATACGGCATCAATCTGCGCGACGGCTATTACCGCAGCGAGATGAAGGGCGAGCCGGCCACCGAGAACAACATCTGAGAGCAATGGAGCAAAAATGACCGCGAAGATCACCGGCGGCATCAACATCGCCATGAAAGTCCCGCCGCATCAATACCAGGCGACGATCGCCTTTTATCGCGACGTCATCGGCCTGAAGCCATTCACGGCCAAGGCGCCGGCCGTCGGCTTTGAACTCGGTCCCAATCGGCTGTGGATCGACGAGGCGCCGATGATGAGCCAGGCCGAGATCTGGCTGGAACTGCTCACCGATGATTTTCCAGCCGCTGCGGAGCATCTCGCCAAAGCCGGTGTCGTGCGCTGCGACGCCATCGAGGCACTGGGCGAAGGCTTTCGCGGCGGCTGGATCACCAACCCGGCCAACATCATCCACCTCGTGCGCGAACCCGATGCCTGGTGAACAGGCGGCGGCGCCGTGAAAGGAGGACGCTATGGAGATCCGTGAAACACCGACCGCCGAAGCCGGCATGCTGATAAGGCGGGCGGTCGCCGACGTGTTCGAAGCCTTCGTCGATCCGGCGATCACGACAAAATTCTGGTTCACCCATGGCAGCGACAGGTTGGACAGCGGCAGGAAAATCAGTTGGGAATGGCGGATGTACGGCGTCTCGACAACGGTCAATGTCCGTGAAATCGTCGAAAACAAGAAGATCTTGGTGCAATGGAGCGATCCGCCGACCACGGTGGTGTGGACCTTTACCGAGATGCCCGGCGGCACGACCTTTGTCGAGGTCCGCAATTTCGGCTTTGCCGGCGGCCCCGATGAGCAGGTCAAGCAGGCGATCGACTCGACCGGCGGTTTTGCCCTGGTGCTCGCCGGCGCCAAGGCGTGGCTGGAGCAAGGCCTGACGCTCAACCTGATCGGCGACCGCCATCCGAAGGGCCAACACTCGTCATCCTAGGGCGGAGCAAGGAGCGAAGCGACGCGCGTAGACCCTAGGATCCATGGCGCGACGCCGACGTATCGCTGCGCCTCAGGATGAAACACCCAGAAGTCCGACGACTACCGTTAGCCGCTACTCAATTCTGCAACGCTGCATTCTTCGGTATGGGTAACGGCATGGATCCTAGGATCTGCGCTCCGCTTCGCGTCGCTCCGCCCTAGGATGACGAGGTGATGTAGACATCAGTGCCCACCGCCCTTTGCCTTCTTCCGGCGCCGCGCCAGCATGTTGAGCCCTTCGACCAGTGCCGAAAAACCCATGGCGGCGTAGATGTAGCCTTTCGGCACGTGGTAACCCATGCCGTCGGCGATCAGCGTCATGCCGATCATCAGCAGGAAGCCGAGCGCCAGCATGACGATGCTGGGGTTCTTGGCGATGAAATCGGCCAGCGGCCCGGCCGCCAGCATCATAACACTCACCGCCACGATCACCGCGATGTACATGATCGCGATCTCGTCGGTCATGCCCACCGCAGTGATGATCGAGTCGATCGAGAAGACGAGGTCGAGCAGCAGGATCTGGAAAATCGCGCCGGCTAGCGAAAGCTGCAGCGTCTCGCCTATCATCGTGTCCTGGTGATCGTCGAGATCGACCGTGTGGTGGATCTCCTTGGTCGCCTTCCAGACGAGGAACAGGCCGCCGGCGATCAGGATCAGGTCGCGCCATGAAAAGCCGTGGCCGAAGGCGGTGAATATCGGCGTCGTCAGTTGGACGATGATCGAGATGGTGGCCAGCAGGATCAGCCGCATCACCAGCGCGGCCGAGATGCCGAGCCGCCGGGCGCGGGCTCGCTGCGCTACCGGCAATTTGTTGGTCAAAATCGAGATGAAGATCAGATTGTCGATACCGAGCACGACCTCCAGCACGATCAGCGTCAGCAGCGCGACCCATGCCGTCGGGTCGGAGACAAAGGCGAAATGCGGCGCCAGGAATTCCACAAGCTGCATGGAGGTCGTCCCCTCTACGATCTAGAGCAGTTTCGCCGGCAATTGGGTATTGCAAACGTCGATATCAATGTCACGACCAGAAGGATGGGGCCGTTTCCTCCAGCCGCGGGCCGCGGCGAAACGGCGCGATCCGTTCGGTCAGGCCGCTGCGGTCGGAAATGTCGACGCCGACGCCGCACAATGTCGCCGGTCCGGTCGACGCCTCGAAGCGGCCTTTCGGCACTTTGGACAAGAACCGGTTGAGCGGCTCCTCCTTGTCCATGCCGAGCGAGGAATCGTAATCGCCGCACATGCCGGCATCGGAAATATAGCCGGTGCCACCATTGAGGATCTGGTGATCGCCGGTCGGCTGATGGGTATGGGTGCCGACAACAAGGCTGGCACGGCCGTCGACGAAATGGGCGAAGCACATTTTTTCCGAGGTCGCCTCGGCATGGAAATCGATGACGACCGCATCGGCCTGCTCGCCAAGCGGACAAGCGGCAAGTTCGCGCTCGCCGGCCTGGAACGGATCGTCGAGCTCGGGATGCATGAACACCCGGCCCATGATGTTGGCGACCAGCACGCGCGCGCCGTTCCTGGCGATGTAGACGCCTGAGCCGCGCCCCGGCGTTCCCTTGGGAAAATTGGACGGGCGCAGGAAGCGCTCTTCGCGCGGCGCGAAAATCAGCGCATCGCGCTGGTCCCAGACATGGTTGCCGGTCGTGACGACATCGGCGCCGGCCGAGATCGTCTCGCGAAAAATCTCCTCTGTGATGCCGAAGCCGCCGGCGGCGTTCTCGCCGTTGACAATGACGAAGTCGAGTTTGAAATCCGAGATCAGCCCGGGCAGTTGTTCCCACACCGCCGTACGTCCTGTCTTGCCGACCATGTCGCCGAGAAAGAGAAGTCTCATATAAGCGTGATCCCGAACCGAAGGTCAGCGAAGCAAAAGCTGCATGACTTTCGGAAAAGACCATGCGTCCAGGAACTTATCTACAATTTCGGCGCGAACCGGCGCAACCCGCTCTCGGTGAGTATTTCCGGAATGATCACGTCATGCGGCTCGTCCGGCACCAGGGCCACCTCCTGGCAATCGAAGGCAATGCCGATCAGCCGCGGCTGCTGCCCCTTGTCGGCCAGCCGCGCGATCGCCCGGTCGTAATAGCCGGCGCCGTAGCCGATGCGGTGGCCGCGCGCATCGAAAGCGGCAAGCGGCACCAGCATCATTTGGGGATCGAGCACCTCGGCTTCCTCATGCGGCCCGACGGTGCCAAAGCCCATGTCGATCATCGGCGCGCCGCGCACCAGCTCGCGAAAGACGATGGTGGTCTTGTCGAGGATGGCAGGCAGGCAGAGCCTTGCGCCCTTCTCGCGCAAGGCAAACATCAGTGGCCGGACGTCGACTTCCGAGCGCATCGGCCAGAAACCGGAGACGATCTGGCCCGGCTCGACCGTGATCCGGTCGCGCGCCGTCTCGGCCATTTCGAGTGCTGCCTCCACCCGCCAGAACGGATCGAGCGCATCGCGGCGCCCGAGGGCTTGGTTGCGGAGATTTTTTTTCAGGTCTTTTGGGGAGGTCATGGAGCCAGGATAGAAAAGTCGGATTTAGGACGAAGGTTCGGGAACGACGTTTTCTAGGCTTGGTCCACTGAAAATGCGAGTGACGATCCACACGACCGGTGGAGAGAGCGATCCCGGGAACCTACAAAGTAGGTGGGCGCCGTATGAGAAAACCCACGGGTCTTCCCAGGGACAGCTCCCTAGGGATCATTAAGGCCCCGGGGAAAATGTTCTCCTGCCGGGAAGCGCAGACCGTCCCCGCCAATATAGGCAGACGGCAGGCCAAGCGCCAGAGAGGCGACATGTTTCGACGCCTAATTCGACGCACAATCCGTCAACCAGGTCAGCGCCGGCAAAATCCCCGCTTCCCCAGCAGCGCCTTGCACAGCGAAGGCCGCATCCTTAGGGTCGCGCGATGAACCCGGGAGCAAAAATGCGTTTCGAAGGCACGGCAGCCTATGTTGCCGACAAGGATCTGATGGTGGCGGTCAACGCGGCGATCGCGCTTGAGCGGCCATTGCTCGTCAAGGGCGAGCCCGGCACCGGCAAGACCGAACTTGCCCGCCAGGTGGCGGCGGCGCTCGGCCTGGATCTGATCGAATGGCACGTCAAATCGACCACGCGGGCGCAGCAGGGTCTCTATGAATATGATGCCGTCTCGCGGCTGCGCGACAGCCAACTCGGCGACGAGCGCTTCAACGACATCCGCAATTACATCAAGCGCGGCAAGCTGTGGGACGCCTTTGCCGCCGGCAGGAAAGTCGTGCTTCTGATCGACGAGATCGACAAGGCCGATATCGAGTTCCCCAACGATCTGTTGCAGGAACTGGATCGGATGGAGTTCTTCGTCTACGAGACCGGCCGGATCATCCGCGCCACTGTCCGGCCGATCGTCATCATCACCTCCAACAACGAGAAGGAATTGCCGGACGCCTTCCTGCGCCGCTGCTTCTTCCACTACATCCGCTTTCCCGACGTCGAGACGCTGCACAAAATCGTCGACGTGCACTATCCCGGCATCAAGCAGAACCTGGTGCGCGCCGCACTCACGCAATTCTACGAGATCCGCGATGTGCCGGGCCTCAAGAAGAAGCCGTCGACCTCCGAGGCACTCGACTGGATACGCCTGCTGGTCGCCGACGACATCGCGCCGGAAAACCTGCGCGCCGACCCGAAGAATGCGCTGCCGAAACTGCATGGCGCGTTGCTGAAGAACGAACAGGACGTGCATCTGTTCGAGCGCCTGGCTTTCATGGCGAGACGGCAAGGGTGAGGGGCGGTCGACGAAGGCGCCGGACAGCACTTTCCCGTCGCTGGACCGTTGCCGCCAGCGAGGCGTGGAGGCAGCTTCGGGTTGCCGAGTTCAGAGGGAAATAAAATGACCGAGATCACCGTCCGCCCGCTTGCGCAATCCGACCATGCCGACTGGCGGCGTCTATGGACCGCCTACCTCACCTTCTACGAAACCAAGCTGCCGGAAGCGGTTTACGCCGTCACCTGGAAGCGGCTGTTCACGGCGGGCGAGTTCGAGCCAAAGGGTTTCCTCGCCACCCTCGACGGCAAGGCCGTCGGCCTGACGCACTATCTTTACCATCGCTCCTGCTGGTCGGAGGTAAACAACTGCTATCTGCAGGACCTGTTCGCCGACCCGGATGTGCGCGGCAAGGGCATCGGCGCCGCCCTGATCGAAGCGGTCAAGCAGGAAGCCGGCAAGATCGGTGTCAAGAACGTCTACTGGATGACGCACGAGACCAACACCACAGCGCGCAAGCTCTACGACCACGTGGCGCGCAGGACTGGCTTCATCGAGTACGATTTGATGTAGATGGTGAGATGTTCATCCCCTTCTTCCTCGAATTGAAGGCAGCGCGGGTTCCGGTCTCGCTCCGCGAATATCTGTCGCTGCTGGAGGGGTTGGAAGCCGGGCTGGTCGACTATGATGTCGAGGGCTTTTACTATCTCGCCCGCGCCGCGCTGGTGAAGGACGAGCGATACATCGATCGCTTCGACCAGGTCTTTTCGCACATCTTTGGAGGTGTCGAGGCACTGGCCGGCGAAGACCCGGTCGATGTCGCAAACATCCCGGAGGAGTGGCTGCGGAGGCTCGCCGAAAAGCACCTGACCGATGAGGAGAAGAGGCTGATCGAGGCGCTGGGCGGCTTCGAAAAGCTGATGGAAACACTGAGGAAACGGCTGGAGGAACAGAAGGGCCGGCATCAGGGCGGTTCGAAATGGATCGGGACCGCCGGCACCTCGCCCTTCGGCGCCTATGGCTACAATCCCGAAGGCGTGCGCATTGGCCAGCACGAAAGCCGCAACCGCCGCGCAATAAAAGTCTGGGACAAACGCGAGTTCAGGAATTTCGATGACGCCGTCGAACTCGGTACCCGCAACATCAAGGTCGCGCTGAAGCGCATGCGCCGCTGGGTGCGCGAAGGCGCCGAACAGGAATTCGACCTCCCCGGCACCATCCACGCCACCGCCGAGCACGGTTATCTTGACGTTAAGACACAACCCGAACGTCGCAACGCGGTCAAGCTGCTGATGTTCTTCGATGTCGGCGGCTCGATGGACGACCATATCAGGCGTGTCGAGGAGCTATTCTCGGCCGCCCGCGCCGAGTTCCGTCAGCTCGAATATTTCTACTTCCACAATTGCCTCTACGAAGGGGTGTGGAGGGACAATCGCCGCCGCCACGCCGAGGTGATTCCGACCTTCGATCTCCTGCATAAATATGGCCCCGACTACAAGGTGATCGTCGTCGGCGACGCCTCGATGAGCCCCTATGAGATCGCCCAACCCGGCGGCTCGGTCGAGCACTGGAACAAGGAGGCCGGCGCGATGTGGCTCGGCCGGATGCTGCAGCAATGGCCAAATGCCATTTGGCTCAATCCGGAAGACGAGAAGAACTGGGGCTATACCGATTCGATTGCCATGATCCGCGATATCTTTGGTGGCCGCATGTTTCCGCTGACGCTCGCCGGCCTCGAAGCCGCGACGAAGCAACTTTCAAGGAAGCACTGAATGGATCCACGCAAAACAGGACGGTCGACCTGTTTCCTTTGCCTGCAGTGTGGTGTCCAGTTCGCGGCGACAGCGGCGCCGCCGCGACATTGCCCGATCTGCGAGGACGAGCGGCAGTATGTGCGCTGGGAGGGCCAGGCCTGGACCACGCCGGAAGAGCTCGCCGCCGGCCATCGGGTCGTGATCAAGGATGATGCCGGCGTGCTCGCCTTCGGCATCGAGCCCCGCTTCGCCATCGGCCAGCGGGCGTTGCTGGCGCAAACGCCGCACGGCAATGTGCTATGGGACTGCATCTCGATGGTCAGCGACGAGGCGGTGGCCGAGATCAACCGCCGGGGCGGCCTGGCCGCGATCGCCATTTCGCACTGCCATTATTATTCGGCAATGGTCGAGTGGAGCGAGGCGTTTGGCGGCGTGCCGATTTATCTGCACGCCGATGATCGTCAGTGGATCATGCGGCCACATCCGGCGATCATCAGCTGGCAAGGCGAGACGCGCGCCATAAACCCGGCGCTGACACTCATCCGCTGCGGCGGCCACTTTGCCGGCGGCCAGGTGCTGCACTGGAAGCGCGACGGCGGCAATGCCATCCTGGCCGGCGACATCCTGCAGGTCACGCCGACGCGCCGTCATGTCAGCTTCATGTACAGCTATCCGAACTATATCCCGCTCAACGCGACGAAAGTGCTCGGCATCAAGGCTGCGCTGGAGCCTTTCGCGTTCGACCATATCTACGGCGCGTGGTGGAACCAGAACGTCATCGGAGATGCAAAGGCGGCATTTTCAACATCGGTCGCGCGCTATCTCGAGGCCATCGCCTGAGGAATTCTTTGCAGCAGGAATGGAAATACCGGCAAACGCCGTAACGAATGCCTATTTCAGGCGAAGTTGGGAAGGCAAATAGCGACGTAGCTAAGAGGAAAAAATGGACAGCCAAACCTACCCCGTTACCCGCACCGACGCCGAATGGCGCGCCCGGCTGACGCCCGAGCAATATGCGGTGATGCGCAACCACGGCACCGAGCGACCGGGAAGCTGCGCGCTGCTGCACGAGAAGCGCGCCGGCACCTTCTCCTGCGCCGGCTGCGACCAGCCCTTGTTTGAATCCAAGCTGAAATTCGAGAGCGGCACCGGTTGGCCGAGCTTCAACGACCCGGTTCCGGGCTCGGTCGAGACCACCGTCGACCGCAGCTACGGCATGGTCCGCACCGAGTGCCATTGCGCCCGCTGCGGCAGCCATCTCGGCCACGTCTTCGAGGACGGCCCGCCGCCGACCGGCCTGCGCTACTGCATCAACGGCGTGGCGCTCAAATTCGAGCCGGCCGCCTGATCGTCAGGCCACGACCACCAGGATCAGCCACAACGTGGCGCCAAGCGTCATCAGCGAGGGCTTGGCGCCTCTTGACTTTGCGGCAGTTCGCCAAACGGCAAAGGTCAGGAAGATATTGTAGGGCACTGGCACGAAATGCATTGCCAGCACCAGCGCAAGCGGCAGCTTCAGCCCGAGCAGAATGAGTGCCGCCACCGACGACGCGACATTGATCGCTGTGCCGACAACGACCAGGTCGCGCCAGAACAGCCGATCGAGCGGCACGCCGCCGAGCCAGCGCGAGCGGAAGAAAGCGGCAACGCGCGACATGATCGTCATCGATGACCGGCTCCCTCGCTGCTCACCAGAGCGATCCTTCCACAAGGATTGCGTCTGGAAATCCCTGCTTTATTCCTGACCCAGAACTTCGGCAATCGCGCGCTCGAAACGCGAGGCTTCCGTCACCAGCCAGTCGGTCATCGCCGGCCAATTGTCCTCGGCAAAACAATTGACCCGCCACATCGAATTGATGCCGAGGCCGGTGCAGCTTTGTTCTGGCCTGAGCTTCAGCCTGTCTTCGATGGCCGGCTGGAACGGCTTCAACCGCGACCAGGCTTGCGTGGCACCGAACTTCTCGTTGCGGCCGAAGAAGACGCCGACATGATTGTGCGCAGGCGCGACATACATTGAAATGACCAATGCGAAATCGGGCAGCCCACGCTGCCAGAACCACGGCCCGCGCCTCGCCAGCCGAGCCCTTTCATCCGGATGCCATTCCGCGAACAGCGTCCAGAAGCTGCGTTGGCGGAATTCAGAGGCGCGGCGGGCGCCAAAATCGAATTCGCTCATGTTCGAACCGTCGAGAGGCGCCGCAGCCGGCGCCCAAGGCTGTTACCGGCCTACACCATTCCTAGCGCGGCCTTGTACAGATCGAGAATGGATTCCTCTTCCTGCCGCTCGGCCTGGTCCTTCTTGCGCAGCCGGATGATCGACCGCATCGCCTTGGTGTCGAAGCCGGTGCCCTTGGCCTCTGCGAACACTTCCTTGATGTCGTCGGCAATTGTCTTCTTCTCTTCCTCGAGCCGCTCGATGCGCTCGATGAAGGCGCGCAGCTGGCCGGCGGCAACAGTCTGGCTGGTCTCGGTGATGTCGTCGGCCATAGTCTTCTCTCCGCGTCGTTTCTCGCCGCGACTCGGGGTGACCCGAGCGGCGAATTGCAGCGGTTCGATGCCCGACCGGGCGCGGCGGGTCAAGGTACTATCGATGCGGCATGGAGGGCTGCTGCCAGGCGCCGACGAGACGCTCTGACGCCGGCCTATTTCACCCGAACGCGATCAGCAGATCCTTGGCATCGATCTGGTCGCCGGCCTTGACCAGCACCTCGGCTATGGTGCCGTCGCGCTCGGCATGCAACGCCGTTTCCATCTTCATCGCTTCGATCGACAGCAGCACGTCGCCGGCCTTCACGGCCTGGCCGGCAGCGACCGCAAGCGCCGAGACGACGCCAGGCATCGGCGCGCCGACATGCGCCTCATTGCCCGGCTCCGCCTTGCGCCGTGCCTTGGCGGCGGACGCGCCATGCGCCCGGTCCGGCACCTTCACCCGGCGCGGCTGGCCGTTGAGCTCGAAGAACACGGTGACCATGCCCTTTTCGTCGACATCGCCCATGGCAAGGCAGCGCACCACCAGCGTCTTGCCTTTTTCGATGTCGACGAAAATCTCGTCTTCCGGCTTCATGCCGTAGAAATATGTCGGCGTCGGCAGCACGCTGACCGGCCCGTAGGTCTCCTGCGCGGCGGCAAAATCGGAAAACACCTTCGGATACATCAGCCACGACGCGAACTCGAAGTCACTGACCTTGCGCTCGAGCTTTTCCTCGACCTCCGTACGGCTGGCCTTGAGGTCGGCCGGTTTCAGCAGCGAACCCGGCCGCACCGTAATCGGCTTTTCGCTCTTCAGCACCTTCTTCTGCAATAGCTTTGGCCAGCCGCCCGGCGACTGGCCGAGATCGCCGCGCAACATCGACACCACCGAATCCGGAAAGGCGATGTCCCTCGCCGGATTCTCGACATGGGCGACGGTAAGGTCCTGGCTGACCATCATCAGCGCCATGTCGCCGACGACCTTGGATGACGGCGTCACCTTGACGATGTCGCCGAACATCAGATTGACGTCGTGATAGGTCTGCGCCACTTCGTGCCAGCGTGTCTCCAGCCCGAGCGAGCGCGCCTGTTCCTTGAGGTTGGTGAACTGCCCGCCCGGCATTTCGTGCAGATAGACCTCCGATGCGGGCCCTTTCAGGTCGCTTTCGAAGGCTGCATACTGGTTGCGCACCGCCTCCCAGTAGAACGAGATGTGCCTGATCCATTGCGGGTCGAGGCCCGGGTCACGCTCGGTGCCTTTCAGCGCCTCGACGATCGAACCCAGGCACGGCTGCGAGGTGTTGCCAGATAGCGAATCCATCGCCGCGTCGATGGCGTCGACACCGCTCTCCACCGCCGCCAGCACGGTTGCCGCCGACAGGCCGGATGTGTCGTGGGTGTGGAAGTGGATCGGCAGGTCTGTCGCCTCGCGCAGCGCCTTGAACAGCACGCGGGCCGCCGCCGGTTTCAAAAGCCCGGCCATGTCCTTGACGGCGATGATATGGGCGCCTGCCGCCTGCAATTCCCTGGCCAGGCCGACATAATACTTCAGATCGTATTTCGCCCGCGCCGGATCGAGTATGTCGCCGGTATAACAGATCGCCGCTTCGATCAGTCTGCCCTCGGCGCCGACCGCATCCATGGCGACGCGCATGTTGTCGACCCAGTTCAGGCAGTCGAAGACGCGGAACAGGTCGATACCGCCGGCAGCGGCCTGGCGGACGAAATGCTGGACGACGTTGTCGGGATAGTTGGTATAGCCAACGCCATTAGCGCCGCGCAGAAGCATCTGCAGAAGAAGGTTGGGTGCTGCCTCGCGCACCAGCGACAGCCGCTCCCACGGGTCTTCGGTGAGAAAGCGCATGGCGACGTCGAACGTGGCGCCGCCCCAGCATTCGAGCGACAAAAGCTGTGGCAGAGCACGCGCATAGGTGCCGGCGATTCCGGCGATGTCATAGGTGCGCACACGCGTCGCGAGCAAGGATTGATGCCCGTCGCGCATTGTCGTGTCGGTGACCAGCACCTCTTTTTGCTCGCGCATCCACGCCGCGAACTTCTCCGGCCCGAGCACGTCGAGCTTCTGCTTGCTGCCTTGAGGCACATTGCCGTTGAGATATGGCACCACTGGGGGCGCCGCATCGGCCTTTGGCCGCGGCCGGCCGCGCGTCTCGGGATGGCCGTTGACCGAAACGTCGGCAAGATAGTTGAGCAGCTTGGTCGCGCGGTCCTGCCGCTTAACGCTGGCGAACAGTTCCGGCGTCGTGTCGATGAACTTGGTGGTGTAAGAATTGTCGGCGAAGCTCGGGTGATTGATGATCGCCTCGAGGAAGGTGAGATTGGTCGCCACGCCGCGGATGCGGAATTCGCGCAGCGCCCGGTTCATACGGGCGATGGTCTCAGCCGGCGTCGGCGCCCACGCCGTTACCTTTTCCAGCAGCGGATCGTAGAAGCGGGTGATGACCGCGCCCGAATAGGCGGTGCCGCCATCAAGGCGGATACCGAAGCCGGTGGCGCCGCGATAGGCGGTGATGCGGCCGTAATCGGGGATGAAATTATGCTCGGGATCTTCCGTGGTGATGCGGCACTGCAGCGCGTGACCGTTGAGCCTGATGTCCTTTTGCGCCGGCACACCCGCTTCCGCCGTGCCGATGGCAAAGCCGTCGAGGATGTGGATCTGCGCCTTGACGATGTCGATACCGGTCACCTGTTCGGTGACGGTGTGCTCGACCTGGATACGCGGGTTGACCTCGATGAAATAGAATTTTCCGGTGTCGGCATCCTGCAGGAACTCGACCGTGCCGGCGCCGATATAGCTGGTTTCGCGCGCAATCCTCAGCGCGTAGCCGCAAAGCTCCTCGCGCTGTGACATTTCGAGGTAGGGCGCCGGCGCCCGCTCGACCACTTTCTGGTTGCGGCGCTGGATCGAACAATCGCGCTCGAACAGGTGCACGGCATTACCATGCGTGTCGCCCAGCACCTGCACCTCGACATGGCGGGCGCGCTCGATCAGCTTTTCGAGATAGACCTCGTCCTTGCCGAAAGCCGCCTTCGCCTCACGCTTGCCTTCCATCACCTCGCGGGCGAGATCGGCCTCGGAGCGGATGGCGCGCATGCCACGGCCGCCGCCGCCCCAGGACGCCTTGAGCATCACCGGGTAGCCGATCGTCTTGGCGAGTTCCCTTACCGCCGCCATGTCGTCCGGCAAGGGATCGGTCGCGGGAATTACCGGCACGCCGACTTCGATCGCCAAATTGCGCGCGGCGACCTTGTTGCCCAGCCGGCGCATCGTATCGGGCTTTGGTCCGATGAAGATGATGCCGGCCTTGGCGCAGGCCTCGGCGAATTCCGGGCTCTCCGACAGCAGCCCATAGCCCGGATGGATGGCGTCGGCGCCCGAAAGCCTGGCGACGCGGATAACCTCCTCGATCGACAGATAGCTTTCGATCGGCCCCATATCCCTGGCCAGATGCGGCCCGCGCCCGACCTGGTAGCTTTCGTCGGCCTTGAAGCGGTGCAGGGAGTATTTGTCCTCCTCGGCCCAGATCGCCACGGTTTTGAGACCGAGCTCATTGGCCGCGCGGAAGACGCGGATGGCTATTTCGGAGCGGTTGGCGACAAGGATCTTCGAGATTGCCAAGGACAAGGCTCCGGACGCGGGGAAGGGAACTGTCGGACATGATTAGCGCGAAAATGCTGCAGTGCAAACGAAATCGAAAAGAGAGATTAAACCGATTTAGTTTGATCTATCGCGTTAACACATTGCGTGCGCCGGGCCGGACAACGGCTGTCAGTCCCGATCCAGGCTTTCGGGAAACTCCCATAGAAAATGCCCGGCGCGAGGCGCCGGGCATTTTCATGTAGCAACGTCCGGTTATTTGCCGGGTTCGTTCTCGACATAGGTGTACTTGCCGTCGTCACCCTTCTTCCAGGTGTACATGACGTAGTCCGGACGGGTGATGTCGCCCTTCGCGTCGTAGCCGATCTCGCCGATCGCGGTCTTCCAGGGGCCGGCCGACTTGATGGTCTCGGCTACCTTCTGAGCGTCGTCTGCTGATCCGGTCTTGGTGATGGCGGCCGCGATGATTTCCATCGCCGCGTAGGAGTAGAGGGTATAGGCCTCAGGCTCGAAGCCGGCCGCGCGGAACTTCTCGACGAGTTCCTTGGCGTTCGGATTCTTGCGCGGATCCGGAGCGAACGTCATCAGCGTGCCCTCGACGGCGTCGCCGGCGATGGAGGCCAACTCGTTCGAGACGATGCCGTCGCCGGACATGAAGGTCGCCTTGAGGCCCTGGTCGGCGAGCTGGCGTATGATCAGGCCGGCTTCGGTGTGCAGGCCGCCATAGTAGACGACCGTGACGCCCGCGTCCTTCATCTTGGCGATGAGGGCCGAGAAATCCTTGTCGCCGACATTGATGCCTTCATACATGGCCTCGGTCACGCCGTTGGCTGCGAGCGCCTTCTTGGTTTCGTCAGCGAGGCCCTGGCCATAAGGCGTCTTGTCATGGATGACAGCGATCTTGGCATCCTTGAAGTTCGCGGCGAGATAGTCGCCGGCGACCTTGCCCTGCTGATCGTCGCGTCCGCAGGTGCGGAAGGTGTTCCACATGCCACGTTCGGTGAGCTTCGGATTGGTCGCGGCCGGCGTGATCTCAAGGATGCCGTTCTCGGCGTAGACTTCCGAGGCCGGAATCGAGACGCCGGAGTTGAAGTGGCCGTCGACGTACTTGACGCCGTCGGCGACGAACTTGTTGGCGACCGAGATGCCTTGCTTGGGATCGGAGACGTCGTCGCCTACTTCAAGCTTGAGCTGCTGGCCAAGAATGCCGCCTGCCGCATTGATATCGGCGACCGCCTGTTCGGCACCCTTCTGAAGCTGGGCACCGAATGCTGCATTCGGACCGGTGATCGGACCGGCAACGCCGATCATGATGTCAGCCCACGCGTTGCCGCTGAACGCGACAAGCGCGGTCAGGGCGACGGCGGACAAAAGTGACTTTTTCATTGAAACGCTCCCATTTACCGAGTGGGCGTGAATGTTGCTTTCATGCGATGCCCACTCTTACTCGCAGAAAGAGTACTTTGCCGATTTTCAGGCACTTGTCACGCCGATTCATCCCTGAAACGCCGTTAATGATAAATGTCAACCTTTTGGTTTCCAGCTCAAAAGAGAGGCTCTCTCGTAAAGCCAATTATACTGCGTTACCATCTGGTTGGTGCGCGTGTATTGGTAGCCGATGAAGCCCAATATCATCAGCACGATGGTATCGACCACGTAGTAATGCAGCGAAAACATCGTTCCGCCGAACAGCGCATGATGGATGAATCTTACGCCGATGCCGAGCCCGAGCATATAGGCGAATAGCTGGGCGAAGCTGCGCCATGTCTGGGCACACGCCTTGCCCGTCATCCAGGCCGCCCAGCCACCGAGCAGGCAGGTGACGAAGAAGAACTGCCAGATCGAGGGTTCCTCATAAAGAATGCCCTGCATGATTGAAGACTCCTGAACTCAGTGATGGCCGCCCTCAAGATAGGCGGCGCGCACTTCCGGATTGGCGAGCAGTTCCTTGCCGGTGCCGCTCATCGTCACATTGCCGTTGACCATGACATAGCCGCGCGTGGCGAGCTTCAGTGCGCCGAAAGCGTTCTGCTCGACCAGGAACACGGTCAGTCCCTGCGTGCGGTTCAGCTCGCGAATCGCGTCGAAGATCTGCTTGACGATCAGCGGCGCCAAGCCTAGCGACGGCTCATCCAGCAAGAGCAGCTTCGGCCGCGCCATCAGCGCGCGGCCGATCGACAGCATCTGCTGTTCGCCGCCCGAAAGCGTGCCGCCGCGCTGGCCGACGCGTTCCTTGAGCCGCGGGAACAGGGTGAAGACCTTTTCGACGTCCTGGTCGTAATGCTTGAGACCGTCGAGGCTGGCGCCCATCTGCAGGTTTTCCATCACTGTCATGCGCGGAAAGATGCGCCGGCCCTCCGGCGACTGGGCGATGCGCATGCGCGCGATCTCGTGGGTCGGCATCTGGGTGATATCGGTGCCGGCGAAAGTGATAGTGCCGGCACGAGCGCGCGGAGCACCGAAGATGGTCATCATTAGTGTCGACTTGCCGGCGCCGTTGGCGCCGATCAGCGCCACGATCTCACCCTGCCTGACGGTGACGTCGACGCCGTTCAGCGCTCTGATGTTGCCGTAGTAGGTCTGGACGCCCTTGATATCGAGCAGCGTTGTGCCGGTCATTATTTCCGCCCTCCACGCCGATTAGAGGTGCCGGGAGTTTTCGACTTCACCGGAGCCTTGGAGGCCGGCTTTGCAGTGGAAGATTTTGCGGCAGAAGATTTCGCGGCCGATTTGGCTTTGGCCGCCGATCCGGACTTTGCCGCGGCACTCGACCTTGCATCGATCTGCCCAGCTTTCGAAGCGCCCTTTGACACGGTGACATGTTCGCCCTCACTATGGCCGACCGTATCGACCACCGGTCCGGCGAGATAGGAAGACGATGTGCCTGGGCCGTGCGCGGAATCGGGACCGGTGTCCAGTTGCTCGATGACGTCTTCGTCACCGACCTCGGTCAGCACCGTCTCGACGTCCTCGTCTTCGACACCCAGATAGGCGGCGATGACGCGCGGGTCGGTCCGTACCGATTGCGGGTTGCCGTCGGAGATCTTGCGGCCATATTCGAGCACGACGACATGGTCTGAAATCTGCATCACCACCGCCATGTCGTGCTCGATCAACAGAATCGACGTGCCGGTGTTGTCCTTTATGTCCATCAGCAGCGCATTGAGCGCCGCCGATTCCTTCGGATTAAGGCCGGCAGCCGGCTCGTCGAGGCACAGAAGCTCAGGGCCGGTACACATGGCGCGAGCAATTTCGAGCCGTCGCTGCGCGCCATATGGCAGATCGCCGGCAGGATCGTCGGCGCGGTCGACGAGATCGGCCTTCTCCAGCCAGTGCTCGGCCAGTTCAACCGATTCCGCCGAAGCCCGTCTGTATCCGCTATAGCCGAACAGGCCGAGAATGGTATAGCCGGACGCCTTCATCAGCTTATTGTGCTGGGCGACCAGAAGGTTCTCCAGCAGCGTCATGCCCGAGAACAGGCGGATGTTCTGGAAGGTGCGCGCCACCTTGGCACGCGCCGGGATCTCATGGTTCGGCAAGCGTTCGAGCAGGAAAGTCGAGCCGTCGTGCCGGTTGAGCGTGATCATGCCTTCCGACGGCTTGTAGAAACCGGTGATGCAATTGAACACGGTGGTCTTGCCGGCGCCGTTGGGACCGATCAGCGCGGTGATCTCGCCGCGCTTGGCCTGGAAGGAGAGATCGCCGATGGCGACGAGCCCACCGAATTTCATCGACAAATGCTCGACCTGCAGGATGGCATCGTTCACGGATGGGCTCGCGTTCATCAGCCGTGTCCCTCCTTGGTGAAGGACCCGGACACCGCCCGGCGCACCTTCAGGAAGGCTGTCGGCTCGCGGCTGCCAACGAAGCCACGCGGCTTCCACAGCATGACGATTACCATGGCCATGCCGAACAACAGCATGCGATAAAGCTCCGGCGTGAAGTCGGGGCCGAACCCGGGTATGACCTTGATGTTGCCCCAACTCAGACCGGTCTTGAGGAAATCCAGTTCGCGCAGGATTTCGGTGCCGCCGATCATCACCATGGCGGCGACGGCAATGCCGACCAGCGAGCCCATGCCGCCAAGCACGACGATGGCAAGGATGATCGCCGATTCCAGGAAGACGAAGGATTCCGGGCTGACGAAGCCTTGGCGCGCGGCGAAGAACGAGCCGGCGAAGCCGCCGAACATCGCGCCCGTGGCAAAGGCCGTGAGCTTGGTGGTGGTGGTGTTGATGCCGAGCGAGCGGCAGGCGATCTCGTCCTCGCGCAGCGCTTCCCAGGCGCGGCCGACCGGCAGGCGCCTGAGCCTCACCGTGACGAAGGCGGTCAGCAGGCAGAGTCCAAGGATCAGGTAGTAGAGAAAGATCTTGTAATAGGCGCCGGACTGCGCGATGCCGAGCACCTTGGAGATGTAGTTCGGGTCGGAGACGTTGAACGACATCAGGCCGAAGAACGAGACCTTCGGGATACCGGAAATCCCGGCCGAGCCGTTGGTCACTTCGCGCCAGTTGATGATCACCAGCCTTATGATCTCGCCGAAAGCGAGCGTCACGATCGCCAGATAGTCACCGCGCAGGCGCAGCACAGGGAAGCCCAGCATCACGCCCCAGAATGCGGCCATCAGGCCGGCGGCGGGCAGCAGGATCCAGAAGGAAAGGCCGTAATGCGTGCCGAGCAGCGCATAGGCATAGGCACCGACGGCGTAGAAGGCGACATAGCCGAGGTCGAGCAGGCCGGCCAAGCCAATAACGATATTCAACCCCCAGGCCAGCATCACGTAGATCAGGATCTGGATGCCGAAATTGTCGACATACTTCAGCGAACCCTGGAAACCGACCGCCATGGACCCGGCGTATAGTGCCAGCACCAACACCACGACGATCGGGTAGAGCGCCAGTGCGGTTATGCCCAATGCCGAGAAATGGGCATGAATGAAGGCCCGGAAACGATAAATCAGCCAGGCCAGCGCATAGATGATTGCAAGCGCTCGCAGGAACCGCACAAAATCGGAAAGTTCCGGCCCTAAGGCCTCGGTCAGGAAGCCGCTGAGCGCCAGCAGAATAACGGCAACGGCGACCGCCACGATGAACGCGGGAAGGCGGAAGAATCGCGAAGCCAGGCTGACCGGCAGCAGACCGGTCGCGACGTCGGCGATCTTCTGGTTCGCCAGGAAGGGTTGGCCATAGGCGACGTAAAGGAAGCGTCCGGCCATGGTGGCGATCACGACGCCGGCGAGCAAGCCCCAGCGCTGCACCAGGATCAGTTCGTTGGAGATGTTCTGGTCGGTCTTCAGGCCGATGAACAGCACGAACAGACCGAGCGAGATGGCGCCGGCATAGAGCGCTTCGCGAAAAGCGCGCTGGACCGGGGTGGCGACGACGGTGCTTTCCGGAGACACGGTAACCGCCATGATCTCAGACCTTTTCGACTTCTGGCCGGCCGAGAATGCCGGAAGGCAGGAAAATCAGCACGATCGCCAGGATGGAGAAGGCGGCGACGTCCTTGTAATCGATCGAGAAATAAGCCGACCACATGCTTTCGATGAAGCCAATCATCAGCCCGCCGAGCACGGCGCCGGGCAATGAGCCGATGCCGCCTAGCACGGCGGCAGTAAATGCCTTCACACCGGGCGTAAAGCCGTCGGAAAACACCACCACACCGTAGTACATCAGGAACAACGTGCCGGCGACGGCGGCAAGGGCGGCGCCCATGATGAAGGTGATCGAGATGGTGCGGTCGACGTCGATGCCAAGCAGCGCCGCCATCTTGCGGTCCTGCTCGCAGGCGCGCTGCGCCCGGCCGAGCGAGGTCTTGTTGACCAGGTACCAGAACAGCGCCAGCAGGACTATGGTGACCAGGACGATGATGATCTGCTTCAGCGAGACGCTGATGCCTTCGATATTGTAGACCTTGGACACCATTGGCGGGACCGGCTTGTTGCGCGGCCCTTGCGTCACCTGGACGAAATTGGACAGCGCAATCGACATGCCAATCGCGGTGATCAGCGGCGCCAGCCGGAATGAACCGCGCAAAGGCCGGTAGGCCACCTTCTCGATCGTCCAATTATACAGGCTGGTCAGCAGCATCGCGACGATCATCATGATCAGCAGCGCGACGACGATCGGCAACGAATAGAACAACGCACCGAGGATAAGGAAAACGATGAGCGCGGTGAATGCGCCGATCATGAAAATGTCGCCATGGGCGAAATTGATCATGCCGATGATGCCGTAGACCATCGTATAGCCGATCGCTATCAGCCCATAGATCGATCCCAGCGTCAGCCCATTGATAAGCTGCTGGACAAAATACTGCATGCTGTCGTGGCTCCCCTGGAATGTCGCCCATGCAGACGCATTCCTTTTCGTATTTCCCCTAGTCGTAAAGTTTCGAGCCCGGATTGCAACGTGATTTTTCGATCATTATGCGTGTTTTCGCCGCACGCCATCCGATTGCCCGTTTTGTTCCCGTCCGGCCCCTGGACCATCGCGGACCCTATCATTGGCCTAACGCAATGTCTTTGACGATTCAATCGCAGCATGCGCCTCATTTCGAAGAAATCGTCGTCAAAATAAGTTGATGAGCGGGATCGTTGCGCCGTCCAAGCAATCCGTTTGCGCTCTCTTTCTTTCCCTCGCGTTAGCGTTTTCTTTATTTGACGACGAAGCCGTGCGCGAACGGATCGCGGTCGTCGATGAAGATCGTGTTCAATCCGGTCATCCGCGCCCAGCCGCCGATCGACGGGATGATTGCCGGCTTGCCGGCGACGGTGACCTGTTTCTCCACTCTGCCCTTGAACAGCGACCCGATGATCGATTCGTGGACGAAGTCGTCGCCGGCCCTGAGCTTGCCCTTGGCGTGAAGCTGCGCCATCCGCGCCGAGGTGCCGGTGCCGCAGGGCGACCGGTCGATTGCCTTGTCGCCGTAGAAGACGGCGTTGCGGGCATCGGCTTGCGGGTTGGTCGGCGCGCCGGTCCACAGCACGTGCGACAGCTTGTTGATGCCGGAATTCTCCGGATGCACGAAGGAATATTTCTCGTTGAGCCGCTGCCGCACCACCGGGCTCCAGGCGATCAGATCGCCCGCCGAATGGTCGGCCATGTCGCGATAGTTCTTTTGCGGTTCGACGATGGCGTAGAAATTGCCGCCATAGGCGACATCGACGCTGATCTCGCCGAGCCCGGGGCATTCGACCGTCAGCCCTTCGGCATAGAGGAAGGACGGCACATTGGTGATGCGCACCTCCTCGACATAGTCGCCGACCTGGTTGTACTCGGCGACGACCACGCCCGCCGGCGTATCCAGCCTGAGCACGCCCGGCGTCTTCGGCTTGATCAGCCCATGCTCGACGGCAAAAGTCACCGTGCCGATGGTGCCATGGCCGCACATCGGTAGACAGCCCGAGGTTTCGATGAACAGGATGGCGATGTCGCAATCCTCGCGCGTCGGCGGATAGAGGATCGAGCCGGACATCACGTCATGGCCGCGCGGCTCGAACATCAGCCCGGTGCGGATCCAGTCATATTCGGCCAGGAAATGCGCTCGCCGCTCCATCATCGTCGAGCCCTTGAGCAAAGGCCCACCGCCGGCGACCAGCCGCACCGGATTGCCGCAGGTGTGGCCGTCTATGCAGAAGAAGGAATTCTTGGCCATGCCGGCTCCCAACTGAATGTCTTCGAACTCAAAACCGTTGCGGGCTGAACGGGCCGAGATCGAGCGATGGACTCTGCCCGAGAACGAGTTCGCGGATCAGGCGCCCGGTCGCCGCGGCTTGGGTCAGGCCGAGGTGACCATGGCCGAAACCGTACACCACCGACGGCGTTTGTTGCGAACGTCCGATCACCGGCAGCGAATCCGGAAGCGACGGCCGGAACCCCATCCATTCGCGGCCATTGGCCGGACCCAGTCCCGGCAGGAATTTCTGCGCCTTTTCGAGCAGCGCTTTCGAGCGCGCATAATTGGGCGGCCTCTCGAGGCCGCCGAGCTCGACCGCGCCGCCGACGCGCAGGCCCGTCTCGAGCGGCGTGATGACGAAGCCATGCCCGGAAAAGATCAATTGCCGCCTTACGTCGAAGGCAGTCTTCGGCAGCGTCGTGTTGTAGCCACGCTCGGTCTCCAGCGGGATTCCGTCGCCGAGATGTCTCGCCAGCAGATGCGACCAGGCCCCGGCAGCGATGACGACGTGCTTCGCCCGTCGCCTCGTGCCGTCGGCCGTGGTCAGGATCGCGCCGTCCTGTCCCGCCTCGACACGCTCGATCCGGGCCTTTTCGAACCCCGCGCCCAACCTCTCGGCATAGGCCCACAAGCCCTTTCCAAGCAGCTTGGGATCGGCAACGGTTTTCCACCCCGGCACGAACGTCCCCTTGACGAAGCGCGGCGACAGACCTGGCTGCAAGGCAGCGAGAGCGTTGCCCTCGACATGGCTGAAGCCGATGCCGAAGCGCTGCCTTGCCGCCCAGCCGGGTAGCGAGGCCTTGAACTCGGCCTCGCTGTCATAGAGTTCGAGCGAGCCGTCCTCGTGCAGCATCGGCCGTGTCCCGGAACGGTCGAGCAAACCCATCCATTCCGCCTCGGCCAGCTTCATCATCCCGGCCTGCGCGGCAAGGCCGGCTTCATAGCGGTCGCTTCGGCCGGCGCGCCAGAAGCGGACCAGCCAGGGCAGCAGCTTCGGGAGATAAGCGGGCGGAATGCTGAGCGGGCCGAGCGGGTCGGCGAGCCATTTCGGCAACTGCCTGATCATGCCCTTGTGAGCCAGCGGCAGCACATCGGAGAAGGCAAAGGCAGCGGCATTGCCGGAACTGGTTTCCTCGCAGATCCCCGCCCGATCGAAGATCGTAACGTTTCGGCCCGCCTCGGCCAGAAAGGCGGCGGCACAGATGCCGATGATGCCGCCACCAATGATGGCGACATCGAGCGTAGCATTGTCATTCATTGCCATGCGCCGCGCTGCACATCTGAAAATACCCTCGAAGGGACTGGATCAGAATGCCGGCAGCTCTGACCGCACCGCCAGCGCATCCCTGACGATCTTTTCGACTGCCTTGCGCCGCTCGCCCGACAATGGCTGGCGCGGCATGCGCACGCGGTCGTTGGTGTTGATCGCCAACACTTCGGCCAGCTTGATGTTCTGCACCAGGTAGGTCGAGACGTCGAGGTCGAGCAACGGCCGGAACCAGCGGTAGATCTTCAACGCCTCCTCGCGGCGGCCCTGTCTCATCAGCTGATAGATCGCGACGGTCTCGCGCGGGAACGCGGTGACCAGGCCCGCCACCCAGCCGATGGCGCCGACCGACAGCGCCTCGAAGGCGAGATTGTCGACGCCGGTGAACAGGTCGTAGCGGTCGCCGAGGCGATTGATGATCTCGGTCGAGCGGCGGATGTCGTCGGAGGACTCTTTTATGGCGACGAAGCGCTTGTCTTTCGCCAACTCCTCCATCTGGTCGACGGTGACGTCGACGCGGTACGCAAGCCTGTTGGAGTAGATCATCACCGGCAGGTCGCCGGCCGCGGCGACAGCGCTGAGTGCCGCGACCGTCTCCTCGGCATTGGTATGGTAGATCGGGCTCGGCACCACCATCAAACCGTTGGCGCCTTCCTTGGCGGCGCGGCGCGCGATCGCCGCCGCCTCGCGTGTACCGGCCTCGTTGACCGTCAACAGCACCGGTTTCTTGCCGGCGATGTTCTGCGCGGTCTTCAGCACCCCGATCTTCTCGTCATGCGACAGCATCGGGCCTTCGCCGAGCGATCCGCAGACGATGATGCCGTCACAGCCGGCCTCCATCTGCAGCGCAAAGCAGCGCTCCATCTCGGCATGGTCGAGGCCGTCGTCCTCGGTGAATTTGGTCGTAACGGCGGGGAAGACTCCAGCCCACATGTCGATCGCTCCATCTGATATATCAGTCGTATATTTCTTAAGAAGCCGGCTGTCAACATTGAATCCGCTATGATATATCAACGATATATCAGGAGGCGCCGCATTGGTATATGACAGCCCGGGCTCCGAGCCGGCAACTGCGAAGGCCTACCGCAGGCTCGAGCACATGATCGTAACTCTCGAACTGGCGCCGGCGAGCTTCATCACCGAAGGGGCGCTAATCGACAGGCTCGGCTTGGGTCGCACCCCGGTTCGCGAAGCAATCCAACGGCTGGCCTGGGAGGGGCTGCTCGAGGTCCGGCCGCGCGCCGGCATCGCCATCGCGCCGCTTCACCCCGGCGACTGGCTGCGTGTCCTCGACGCCCGCCGTGGCGTCGAGGTGGTGCTTGCCCGCTCGGCCGCCCGCTTCGTCACGCGCGAGGCCGCCGACCTGTTCCATGACTCTGCCCTTGCCATGCAAAAGGCGGTGATTTCGGAAAACGTGTTTTATTTCATCCAGGCCGACAAGGCGCTCGACGAGGCGCTGGCGCTGGCTGCCGACAACCCGTTCGCCGCGCGCCTGGCGGCACCCCTGCAAACCCACAGCCGCCGCTTCTGGTTCCGCTACAAGGCCGATACCGGATTGGCCGAATCCGCCGAGCATCACGTCGCGCTGATCCGTTCGATCCTCGCGGGCGACGAAGAGGCCGCGGCAAAGGACGCCAAGCGGCTGATGGCGCTGCTGCGCGGCCATGCCGAGGCCGCTGCTACGCGCTAGCGTGGAACCTCATCAGGTGCCTGGCAGCGCCGCCGTCGTCATCGCGCTCTCCCAGCCTTCGCCGACCGAAATCACGCAGCTTTGACCTTTTGTGTCGCTGGCGAGGATGGTCCATGTGCCCTTGTCGGAAACGAAGACTTCAAGCACCACATTCGGATTGACGACGCCGACCGCGCTCGGGTTTTCATGAAACTTCTCACCGAGCGCCTTGACCATATCGGCGCGTGCCGCACATTGCTCGGCAGCCATTGCCGGAACGGCGGAAACCGCCATCGCAGCGCAAGCTATGGTCGCCATGAGACGTGTCATCTGAGACCTCCTTTGCGCCGGACGACGTCCCCCGGAGCCGTCACCAGCGCCGTTGGTTGATCTGCCAGCGTCTCCTTCGCGGCAGGACTGCAACCTAAGAGGATTGCTGCCTTCTTGGTTCCATCACATTAGTGTTCATGCCGATGAAAGACCGCGATAAAAAGGCCCGGGTCGAGCCCAGGCCTTTTTTGCTTTCCGTGATCTGGATCAGTTCACCGTCGGGATGACGAACTAGGCGCCCTCGTTCACGGGTCGGCGCCCGCAGCCGAAGGCGAGGACGCGCGGACAGAAAACCGTCCGGCTAGTTCATCGTCGGGATGACGAACTCGGCGCCGTCCTTCACGCCGGCCCGCGCGCCCGCAACCGAAGGCGAGGACGAGCAGGCAGAAAACCGTCCGGCTAGTTCATCGTCGGGATGACGAACTCGGCACCATCCTTCACGCCGGACGGCCAGCGCGACGTCACTGTCTTGGTCTGGGTGTAGAAGCGGAACGCGTCCGGCCCGTGCTGGTTGAGGTCGCCGAAGGAGGACGCCTTCCAGCCGCCAAAGGTGTAGTAGGCGATCGGCACCGGGATCGGCACGTTGATGCCGACCATGCCGACCTGGACCCGCGAGGCGAAGTCGCGCGCCGCGTCGCCGTCGCGGGTGAAGATGGCGACGCCATTGCCCATCTCGTGCTCGTTGGCGAGCTTGATGGCGTTCTCGTAGGTCGGTGCGCGCACCACCGACAGCACCGGCCCGAAGATCTCTTCCTTGTAGATGCGCATGTCGGCGGTCACATTGTCGAACAGGCAGCCGCCCATATAGTAGCCGTTCTCGTAGCCCTGCATGGAAAAGCCGCGGCCGTCGACGACCAGCTTGGCGCCTTCCTTGACGCCGGTGTCGACATAGGACTTGACCCGCTCCAGCGCCTGCGCGGTGACCAGCGGGCCGAAATCGGCGGACGAATCCGTCGATGGACCGACCTTCAGGCTCTCGACGCGTGGCACCAGTCTTTCCATCAGCCGGTTGGCGGTGTCGTTGCCGACCGGGACGGCCACCGAGATCGCCATGCAGCGCTCGCCGGCCGAGCCGTAACCGGCGCCGATCAGCGCGTCGACGGTCTGGTCCATATCGGCATCGGGCATGATGATCATATGGTTCTTGGCGCCGCCGAAGCACTGCACGCGCTTGCCGGCCGCGCAGCCGCGCGAGTAGATGTACTGGGCGATCGGTGTCGAGCCGACGAAACCGATGGCCTTGATGTCGGGATCGTCGAGGATGGCGTCGACCACTTCCTTGTCGCCGTTGACGACATTGAGGATGCCCGACGGCAGGCCTGCCTCGATGAACAGTTCGGCAATCCGCATCGGCACGCCCGGGTCGCGTTCGGACGGCTTGAGGATGAAGGCATTGCCGCAGGCGATGGCCGGCGCGATCTTCCACAGCGGGATCATTGCCGGAAAATTAAACGGCGTGATGCCGGCGACGACCCCGAGCGGCTGGCGCATCGAATAGACGTCGATGCCGGGGCCGGCGCCATCGGTGAATTCGCCCTTCATCATATGCGGCGCACCGATGCAGACCTCGACCACTTCGAGGCCACGCTGGATGTCGCCCTTGGCGTCGGCGATGGTCTTGCCGTGTTCGCGCGCCAATATCTCGGCCAGCGCATCATACTCCTTGGCGGCCAGCTCGAGGAACCGCATCAAGACGCGCACGCGCCGCTGCGGGTTGGTCGCCGCCCAGCCGGGCTGTGCCGCCTTGGCGTTTTCGACCGCCGCGCGCAGTTCCGCCTGCGAAGCCAGCGCCACCGTGCCGCGCACCGTGCCGTCCATCGGTTGCATGACGTCCTGCTTGCGGCCGCTGGTTCCGGCGACGCGCTTGCCGCCGATGAAATGACCGTATTCGATCATGATTTCTCTCCCTGGTTCGTGATTAGGCATTGTCCGCCTTTGCGGGAGCGATGGCAACGCGAGCGAAAACGCAACCGTTGTGCAGAAAATAGAGTGCGATGGATGTCTGTGCATCAAATCGCCCAAATGGTAGGGAGTGTACTCCTGTCGCTTGGATTACTGAGTTGAGTTTCTTCACACCCCCCTCTGTCCTGCCGGACATCTCCCCCGCAAGGGGGGAGATTGGCGGCTTCGGCCTTACCGCCCGTTTTGCGACGTTGAAGATTTGGCGAAAGCCGACCCGACTTCCGATCTCCCCCCTTGCGGGGGAGATGGCCGGCAGGCCAGAGGGGGGTGGGCGGGAACGCGGCGCGCCCTATCGAAACGGCCACCCCTATGAACTGGGATGACACCCGCATCTTTCTCGCAGTCGCGCGGGCCGGCCAGATCCTCGGCGCCGCCAGACGGCTGGAGCTCAATCACGCGACTGTCTCGCGCCGCATTGCCGCCCTTGAGGATGCGCTCAGCACAAAACTGTTTCGCCGGCTTACCACCGGCAGCGAGCTGACGCCGGCGGGCGAACGTTTCCTTGAGATCGCCGAACGCATGGAGGGCGACATGATCGCCGCGCGCTCGACCGTTTCCGGCGAAGGCAACGACGTCTCGGGCACCGTGCGCATCGGCGCACCGGACGGTTTTGGCGTCGCCTTCCTGGCCAGGCGCCTCGGCGCGCTGACTGCTCTGCACCGTGAACTCACCATCCAGCTGGTGCCGGTGCCGCGCTCCTTCTCTTTGTCCCGGCGCGAGGCCGACATTGCCATCACCGTCGAGCGGCCGACGGAAGGCCGCCTGGTGGCGGGAAAGCTTGTCGACTACACGCTCGGCCTGTTCGCGTCGCGCACCTATGCCGACACGCATGGCCTGCCCGAAACCGCCGCAGAGCTGGGCGGGCATACGCTGATCGGCTACGTGCCGGACTTGATTGTCAGTCCCTCGCTAGACTATGCGGCCGAATTCAGCGCCGACTGGCGCACCAGCTTTGCCATTTCCTCGGCGCTGGGCCAGGCCGAAGCGGTGCGTTCCGGCGCCGGCATCGGCATCCTGCACACCTTCGTTGCCCGCTCGATGCCGGAGTTGGTGCCTCTCGATATCGTCGCACCCATACGCCGCGCCTACTGGCTGGTCTATCATGAATCTGTCAGGCCGCTGCGCCGCGTGCAGGTCGTCTCGAGCTTCATCACCAAGGCCGTCGAACGGGACAGGGGTTTGTTCGCGTGAAGCCTATCGGCCGCTGGCTGTCTTTAGCTGCTGGCGTCTCACTTGGCGTATCGTCCCGGCCCGAGATCGCCAACGTCGATGTCTGGCACCCGGCTGGAGATGATGTCGGCTAGAACCTTGGCCGAGCCGCAGGCCATGGTCCAGCCGAGCGTACCGTGGCCGGTATTGAGATAGAGATTGGAGAAATCGGTGCGGCCGATCAGCGGCGGCCCGTCCGGCGTCATCGGCCGCAGCCCGCACCAGAAGGTCGCCGACCGCATGTCGCCGCTGCCCGGAAACAGGTCGCCGACCGAATGTTCGAGCGTGCGGCGCCGCGATTCGTGCAGCCGCAGGTCGAAGCCGGAAATCTCCGCCGTGCCGCCGACCCGGATACGGTTGCCGAGCCGGGTGATCGCTACCTTGTAGCTCTCGTCCATCACCGTCGAGACCGGTGCGGCCGCGGCGTCCTTGATCGGCAGGGTGATCGAATAGCCCTTGACCGGGTAGACCCGGATGGGCCGCTTCAGCATGCGCATGAACCGCGCCGAATAGCTGCCCATCGCCATCACATAGGCATCAGCGACCATCCAGCCCTTGCTGGTGCTGATATTGGTGATGCGATCGCGCTTCTTGACGACGCGCCGTATCTCCGTGTCGTATTCGAAGGTGACGCCGCGTGCCGCGCAAAGCTCGGCAAGCCTGTCGGTGAACATCTTGCAATCGCCGGTTTCGTCGCCGGGCAACCGCAGGCCACCGACGAATTTTTCGCGCACGCCGGCCAGCCCAGGCTCGGCCGCAATGCAGCCGTCGGGGTCGAGGACCTCGTAGGGGACGCCATAGGTCTTCAGCACCTCGACATCGCCGCCGACGCCGTCGAGCTGCTTTTGCGTTCGGAAAAGCTGCAGCGTGCCCTTGGTGCGCCCGTCGTAGGCGATGCCGGTCGCCTCGCGCAGCGCCTTCAGCGTGTCGCGGCTGTACTCGGCCAGCGGCACCATGCGCGCCTTGTTCAGCGCGTACCGTTCAGCCGTGCAATTGCGCAGCATCTTGACCAGCCATATCCACATATGCGGATCGAGCGCCGGTCGCACCACCAGCGGACCGTGCTTCATCAAAAGCCATTTGATGGCCTTCAGCGGAACGCCGGGCCCGGCCCAGGGCGAGGCATAGCCGGGCGAGATCTCGCCGGCATTGGCAAAGCTGGTTTCCAGCGCTGGGCCTTTCTGGCGATCGATCACGGTCACCTGATGGCCGGCCTCGGCAAGAAAATAGGCGGTGGTGACCCCGATCACGCCGCCGCCCAGCACGAAGATATTCATCGTTTGGTTCTCCGCAGCGGCATCTCGTCGGGATTCGAGACCGGGATCATCGCCGTCTTCTGTCTGCCGGATTCTGTGGCGTCAGCCAAGTGCCGATGCTGAGGGAGACATGCGTGAGGACAACAAGCTTGCGTCCTAGGCATTCACATAGCGCCGGTGGAAACGGTGGCCGAGGCTGGTCAAGACCTCATAGCCGATGGTCCCGGCCTGGCCGGCTACCTGGTCCACCGTCTGCGACGACGGCCCGATGAGTTCGACGAGGTCGCCGGCCTTCAGCCTGCCGGGCGGCAATGCGGAAATGTCGAGGATGATCGAATCCATCGACACCCGGCCGATGAAGGGCAGCCGCACATTTTCGAACCAGGCAGCGGAAGCGGCGCGACGATGCCAGCCATCGCCGTAGCCGAGAGAAATCGTCGCCGCGGCAAGCAGAGCCTTGGTGTGGAAAGTGTGACCGTAGCCGACACCGGCGCCAGCCTCCAGCATTCGCGTCTGGATGACCTTGGCCTGCAAGCGCACCACCGGCAGCATCGGATTTTCCGTCGCCGGCGTTGGATTGATGCCATAGAGAGCGGCACCTGGACGGACGAGGTCATAGTGATAGCGCTGTCCGAGAAAAATGCCCGATGAATTGGCAAGCGAAGCCGGCGCTTCCGGCAGCATCCGCCGCAGCCGTTCGAATTCCAGCCGCTGCCGCTCGTTGGCCGGGTGCTCGGGTTCGTCGGCGCAAGCGAGATGGCTCATCACGAACGTCAGTTCGACGCCGTCGAAGGCCTGAGGATCCCGCGCCACGGCTTTCACCTCGGACGGCGTCATGCCGAGCCGCGACATGCCGCTGTCGACCTGGACGGCGGCCGGCAACTTTCGGCCCACCCGCCCGGCCATCTCGCGCCATGCCGCGAGTTGGCTGGCGCTGTTGAGTACGGGGCAAAGCCCTGCCGCAACCGCTTCCCCTTCCGCACCCGGCGGAATGCCGTTCAGCACATAAATGGCCGGGTCTGAGCCGAGCGCCTTGCGCAGCAAGATGCCGCCGGCCAAATGCGCAACAAAGAAAGTATTACAGCCCTCAGCCATCAGCGCCAGCGCCACCGGCGCAGCGCCAATCCCGTAACCGTCGGCCTTGACCACACCAGCGCAGCCGACGCCGCCCAGCCGCGCCTTCAGCCGCCTGTAATTCTCACGGATGTCGCCGAGATCGACGGTCAGGATCGCCCCCGCCGCCGCTTCGCTGATCGGCTCGCTCGGAGTGACAGTCTGCGGAAGAGACTTGCTGGAGATGTCGTTCATGCCGACCTGTTTTAGCGGAAGGCCGGCGGCTACGCCACCAGGTGCCGGAACGCTGCCACCACGTCTTCGTAGACCTTGCGCTTGAACGGCACGATCAGGCCCGGCAATTCCAGCATCGGCCGCCACGCCCACCGGTCGAACTCGGCCTTGTGGCCTCCGGGCGGCGGATTGATCTCGATCTCGCTTTCGTCACCATGGAAGCGGAAGGCAAACCATTTCTGCGTCTGACCGCGATATCGTCCCTTGAAGGCGACGCCGACCAGATGGGCCGGCAGATCGTATTTAATCCAGTGCGGCGCCTCGGCCAGCAGCGACACCGAACGCATGCCGGTCTCTTCGTAGAGTTCGCGCTCGGCCGCGAGCAGCGGCTCCTCGCCATCGTCGATGCCGCCCTGCGGCATCTGCCAAAGCCGCGTGGTTCCAGCGAACTCGCTGTCCGGTTCCGCAATGCGACGGCCAACCCAGACCAGGCCGGCCCCATTGAGGACCATCACCCCTACGCAGGGCCGGTAGGGCAGAATTTCGGGGTCAACGAGCTTGTTCTTTGCCATGTCAGCCTTTTTCCGGATCTATGGCCACCGCCGAAACCGGCACGATCTCGATGCCGCGCTTCTTGGCCTCGGTTACCCAGGACGACACGGTATCCACCGTCAGATCGAAGGCCGAGCCGATGCCGACGGCAAAGCCTTTCGCTCGCGCCGTCGATTCCAGCCCATCCAGTTTCTTCAATATGGCGCCGCGGTCCTGCACTGCGTCGATCGCCGTGTCGCCGCCGACGAACGGTACGCCGTCCTTGAGCGCCAGTTCGGGTGCCAGGCTGCGCGCCGAGGAACCGTCATCGACATAGGCAAGGCCACGCTTGCCAAGCTCGGCCATCAATGGCCCCATCGCCGTCGCGTCAGCTGAAAAGCGGGCGCCCATATAGTTCATGACGCCGGTATAATTGGTCGTTCGCGACAGCGCCCAGCGTAAATTCTTCAAATTCTCGTCCGGCGTTGCAGCCACGGTCAGCGTGTTGCGGCCGGGATTGACGTTCGGATAATCGAACGGCTCGAGCGGCACCTGGATGATGACCTCATGACCGCTCTGCCGCGCCACCTGCATCCAGCGGCCGATGCTGTTGCCTTGCGGCGCGAAGGCCAGCGTCACCTCCCCCGGCAGCTTGGCGATGGCTTCCTGCGTGCCGGTCTGCGACACGGCAAGCCCGCCGATAACGAGCGCCACGCGTGCGCCGCGAGCCCCGGACCACGGCCGCGCATAGGCATCGAACGGGCGCCGCCCGTCGGCGGCGCGGATCGGCAGCGGACCGGTCTCGCTGGCCTCGATGAGCGCCTTGTCGGGAATGTGCGCGATCCTGAGGTTCTGGCCGATCGTCGAAGGGTCGCGGATGACGATGGCCGCCTTGGATGGACCGTCGCCCTCTTCGGTCTGGACATGGATGATCTGCGGACCGCCCGCCTTTTCACCGGTCTTCTGTTCGCTTGCGTTGCTTGGTGCTTCCATTTCGGGCGTCGCCTTGGCGGGTGCCGCGGCGGTATCCGCCGCCGCCGGCGTCTTCGGCGTCGAAACGGCGGCTTCTTGCAGCTTGCGGAATGGCTTGTCGCGCAAAGCGATCGCGCTGGAGACGCCGACCACGGACAGCACGACAAGCGCAGCAGCGATCGCACGGGCGCTGATCCCGCTGTCTGCGCGCGGCGGCCGAATCGCCTGTCCGAGAGGTCGTTCTATGTCCTTGCCGATATCAGCCAAGCCCGCACCCCCGGCGTGCATCCCCGAAGTAAACCTTTTCCGGAGGCGCAAAGTCCAAACTGTCGGCGCGTCCCCTTGCTTCACTGGACGCGCAGCATGCCGGCCGCAGCCCCGAATCAAACTGCCGGAGCCTTACGGCCCCGGCAGCATCGCATCGCTTGGCTCAGGCGGCCAGACCCGTTTGGCCCGGCTTGCCCGCCCTTACTGGTTCAACACGGCCTTTTGCGGATTCGGCGGGAACGCCGGATCGGTCTTCTGGCCGCGCAGCAGCTGCTCGGCATAGATGAGCTGCAAATCGTCCTTCGGCTCAGGCGGCACATAGGCTGCCGAGCCCGAACCGGTCGTGCCTTCTTCGGCGCCCTTGATATGGCCCTTGAGGTCCGATTCGCCGCGCGTCAGGTCCCTGCCCTGCAGTTCCGCCGGCAGCGGCTGGTCGACCTTGATGTCGGGCGTGATGCCCTTGCCCTGGATCGACTTGCCGGATGGCGTGTAATAAAGCGCCGTCGTCAGCCGCAGCGCCCCATTCTCGCCGAGCGGGATGATGGTCTGCACCGAACCCTTGCCGAAGGACTGCGTGCCGACCACCGTGGCGCGGCGCAGATCCTGCAGCGCGCCGGCAACGATTTCCGATGCGCTGGCCGAGCCGCCATTGACGAGCACGATCAGCGGCTTGCCGCCGATGTCGTCGCCGGCCCGCGCGTCGAAGCGGGTGACGTCCTTCGGATCGCGGCCGCGCGTCGAGACGATCTCGCCACGGTCGAGGAAGGCATCCGACACGCTCACCGCCTGGTCGAGCAAACCGCCCGGATTGAGGCGCAGGTCGAGCACATAGCCCTTGAGCTTGTCGTTCGGCACCTGCTTCTTGATGGTGTCGATGGCATTCTCGAGATCGTCGTAGGTCTTTTCGGTAAAGGAGGTGATCTTCATGTAGCCGATGTCGTTTTCGACCCGGAACTTGACCGCCTTGACCTTGATGATGTCGCGCACGACCGTTAGTTCGATCGGCTTGTCGGCGCCCTGGCGCAGGATGGTGAGCTTGATCGGCGTGTTGACCAGCCCGCGCATCTTCTCGACGGCGTCGTTGAGCGTCAGGCCGCGGACCTCCTCGCCGTCGATCTTGGCGATATAGTCGCCGGCGAGCACGCCTGCCTTGGCGGCCGGCGTATCGTCGATCGGCGTGATTACCTTGACCAGGTCGTTCTCCATGGTGACCTCGATGCCGAGGCCGCCGAACTCGCCCTTGGTTTGCACGCGCATGTCCTGCGCTTCTTCGGCGTTCATGTAGGAGGAGTGCGGGTCGAGCGAAGACAGCATGCCGTTGATGGCATTTTCAACCAGCGACTTGTCGTCGGGCGGCGTCACATAATTCGCCCGCACCCGTTCGAAGATATCACCGAAGATCGCCAGTTGCTTATAGGTCTCGGAGCCCGCAGCCTTCGCTGTCGAGCCGGGCGCGCCATAGACCAGGCTCATCGCCGATGCACCCATCAGCGCGCCGGCAAACAGAAGCGACAGTTTCCGCATCATTCACGTCCTTCCAGAAAAACGGTCCGCCCACCATGGGGCCGGATCGACGGGTTTTCCATCCTTGCGGAACTCGACATAGAGCTCCGGCGTGGCATTTCCATTCTTCGATGCCGAGGTGCTCGCCACCCGGGCCTCTCCCATCGCGCCGACCGGCTCTCCTGCGAGCACCGACTGGCCAGACGCGACGCTGATTCTGCTCATCCCCGCCAGGACGACATGATAGCCGTCACCCGCATTCAGGATCAAGAGTTGACCGTAAGAGCGGAAAGGCCCCGCATAAAGCACATTTCCATCCGCCGGCGCTGTGACGATGGCTCCCGATTGTGTCGCAACCATGTCACCGAGCATCACCGCGCCGTTACCGTCGTTGGCGCCGAAGCGCCGCTTGATCCTGCCGGTGACCGGCAGCGCGATCTGCCCTTGAAGCGCGGAAAACGGCGCGGCAGCGGTGAGCCTGTTGCTCTCCGGCACCGGCAGCGAGGCCAATTCCGTCGGCGCCGGCGCCGATGGCGAGCTCTTGTCGGCGTCCGCCGTCTTTTGCTCGGCTGCCTTGGCCGCATCCGCCGCCTTGCGAGCTCTGTCGGCCTCGAGCGAGGCGATCAGTTCTTTCAGGCTGCCGGCCCTGGCCGCCAGCGTCGCGGACCGCTGCTTTTCGGCGGTCAGCGCGGTTTGCGTATCGGCGGCGAGCTTCTGCTTGGCTTCGAGCAGCATGCCGAGCCGCTTTTTCTCCGCCGCCTGCTCGCCGACCGCTGCCGTCAGCCGCGCCCGCTCGGCCTCGATCGAGGCAGTCACCCGCGACTGCTCCTTGAGGTCGGCCAGTAACATCTCGGTCTGCTGGCGCAGTTCCGGCACCACGGCACCGAGCAGGATGGCGCTGCGCACCGACGACAATGCGTCCTCCGGCTTGACCAGGATCGCCGGCGGCGGGTTGAGCCCCATGCGCTGCAGCGCGCCGAGCACTTCGGCCAGAACGTCGCGTCTGGCGGCCAGTGAGGCGCGGAGCTTCTGCTCCTGCGCCTTCAGCCCCTGGAGCTTGCCGCCAATGTCCTCGATGTCCTGGCCGAGCTTCTGCTCGGTCATCGCCGACTGGATTAGCGCCGCGGTGATCGAGGCGTGGTCCTTCTTGACCGCCGCAATATCGGCGGCAAGCTTGGCCAGCCGCTCGGACGACAGCGTGATCTCTTTCGACACCTTTTCGTATTCGGCGCGGCTCTGGTCCGGGTCGGGCGCTAGGTCGAGCGTGTTCTCGGCCCGCGCGATGCCGAGCGAGAGCGCGATCGCCATCACGGCGATGCCGTAGCGCACGCGCCAGGAGCTCGTTGGTGATTTCCAGTCTTCAGACATTGAAGCCTAACTCTATGCGCGGCTTCGTTAACGAACCATCAACCATGTTCGAGCCCCAACCGCCATCCGCAAACCCCATGAGCCCAAACTGTCGATGAGCATTGGGGCAAAAATCCGGGCGGCTGGCGTCAATTCGCCGACCGAGCCGACTTCATGAACGATGGTAGGGGTGGCCGGAAAGGATCGTGGCCGCCCTGTAAAGCTGCTCGCCCAGCATCACGCGGACCAGCTGATGCGGCCAGGTCAGCGCGCCCAGCGACACCGTCAGCTCAGCCAGGTCGCGCAGCGACTGGTCATGGCCGTCGGCGCCGCCAATGGCGATCACCAGCGCCTTGCGCCCGCCATCGCGCAGCGAGCCTATGCGGCCGGCGAAATCCTCCGAGGAAAGGTTCTTGCCGCGCTCATCCAGCAGCATCAGCGCCGTGCCCGGCTGCAGGTGTGTCTGCAGCTTCTGGCCTTCCTCCCGCCTCCGCTCATTGGCCGTCTGCGCGCGGCCTTCGGCAATCTCGACGATCCCGGCGAATTCGAGGCCTACGGCAGGACCGCTCTTGGCGAAACGCTCGAAATAGCGGTCGGCCAACTGCTTCTCGGGGCCGGCTTTCATTCGGCCCACGGCATGAACGGTAATCTTCATCCCTGCCTCGAAGAGCCGCTGATGCATGTCGGACAACGACATGCATCGAGACGAATACGGCTCAGTGGAGGGTCTCCTCCTCGAGATCCGGCGCTTGCCACATCTTTTCGAGATTGTAGAAGTCGCGGACCTCAGGACGGAAGACATGGACGATGATGTCGCCCGAATCGATCAGGACCCAGTCGGCGCCAGCCAGCCCCTCGACGCGCGCCGTGCCGAGCCCGGCATCCTTGAGCGCCTTGAGGAGATGATCGGCGACAGCCGAGACATGACGGTGCGATCGGCCCGATGCGACGACCATGTAGTCGCCGAGGCTCGATTTTCCCTGAATGTCGATTGAGACGATGTTTTCGGCCTTGGAGTCTTCCAGACTGGCAAGGACTGTCTTGATGGCGCGGGACACGGCGTCGTTTACGCTGATCCCGGCCGGCGAAGGCACGATGTCGGCCTTCTTCCGCAGTGCTGTTCTCAGTGTATTTCCTTTCGCAGCAAGAACAACCAAATCACCTCTGAATCAGGTGACACTGCTTAGATAGGCAGAGTTAGGTTGCAGTTTCAAGACACCGCTCGCAAGCAGGTACCCGGCGGCGGCCGAATATGCGGCTTTTCGGGCTAGAAATCGGAACCGCCCCGCCCCGCAGCGGTTATCGGCTCATCCACGAACCGGAATCCCGACATGCCGATCGATCCCCAGAGCGCCCTCCTCACCGTGCAATCGGGCCTTGCGCAGCTCAGCACGCTGATCGTCTCCTACTCGCTTTCGGCGGTCGGCGCCGTGATCCTGCTGGTCATCGGCTACATCGTCGCCGGCCTCGCAGAGCGTTCGATCTATGCCGGCCTCGGCCACGTTCACGGTTTCGACGAAACACTCCGCCATTTCTTCTCGCAGGTCGTCCGCTACGCCATCCTGGGGCTTGTCGTGATCATGGTTCTCGGCCAGTTCGGCGTGCAGACGGCCTCGATCATTGCCGCTATCGGTGCCGCCGGCCTGGCCATCGGCCTGGCGCTGCAAGGCACGCTGCAGAACATTGCCGCCGGCATCATGCTCCTGGCGCTGCGGCCGTTCCGCATCGGCGAATATGTCGAAGTCGGCGCCATTTCCGGCACCGTCGAGGAGATCGGCCTGTTCGCCACAACGCTGAGGACGGTCGAAGGCGTCTATGTGCTTGCACCCAACTCGACCCTGTGGAACCAGCCAGTCCGCAATTTCACCCGCAACGGCGTGCGCCGCGGCGACATCACGCTCAGCATCGGCTCGTGGAACGACATCGATTTCGCGCAAAAGACCATGCTTGGCGTTGCCGCCGACCGGCGCGTCCGGCGGCAGCCGGCGCCGATTGCCTTTGTCGCGACCGTCGGCGACAGCACCGTCGCCATCACATTGCGCTACTGGACGGCGGCTGCCGATTTCTTCGCTGTCCAGATCGACCTCACCAAGAGTGTCAAGCAGGCGTTCGATGCCGAGGGCCTTTCGGTCCCTGCGCCGCCGCCGCAAGCGCCGCAGCCGGATGCCTCAGCCACGCGGCAATAGAGCATTTGAAACCAGCTGGAGGGCGTTCAAAGTTCTTCGCGCCCGCGCTGACCTTCGGGCGCGAAGGCGAGATCGACAGGCAACGGCGCCTGCGCGGTCATCGGCGCGAAACTGCCGGTCTCGGTGGCGGGCACCGGCCGCACCACGACGACGCGCCATAGAACGAACAGGCAGTAGGCGGCGGCGATGACGATCGCCACATAGATGAAGGCCTGCGTGCCGTAAACGGCGGAAAGTCCGGTCACAACGCCCGGCACGACGAAGCCGGACAGCGACCAGGCAAACAAGAGCGAGCTCGAGAGCGCCACCATATCGTCCTTGCCGGCGCGGTCGCCGGCATGGGCGCTGGCCAGAGAGTAGATCGATTCCGAGGCGCCGTCCCAAGCCACATAGATGACGAGCAGCGCCGCCAGCGCGCCACCGTCGAAACCCAGCGCAAACAGGCCGGCCGCGGCGGCAAGCGCCGAAGCCGCGATCAGCACAAAGCGCCGGTCGGTGCGATCGGAAATCCAGCCGAGCGGGATCTGCAGGATCAGCGTGCCGACCGGCATTGCCGAAAGCAGCAAGGCGACGTCGGCCTGGCTGTAGCCTCTGGCGGTAGCATGGATTGGCGCAAAACCCGAAATGGTCATCGACAGGCCGCCGACGGCAAACATGCCGGCAACGCCGACCGGCGAGATCCGCCAGGCGCGGCCGAGCGCCACGGACGCCGCTTGCGGCGCCGGCGGCTGCGCGAGCCGCGTCAGTCCGACGGGAAGGATCGACAGCGCGGTGAAGGCAATGCCGATCAGCGGCGCGTCAGCGGCGCGGATATCGATCAACGCCAGTGTCGAATAGCCGACGCCGAGCCCGGCGACATAGGCGACGTAGAAGATAGCCATGACCCGGCCGCGGATGACGTTGGCGACGACATCGTTCAGCCAGCTCTGCGCGACGATGAACAGGCCGCATATGGCAAAGCCGTAGAGCGCCCGTGCAGCGATCCATGGCAATGGGTGCGGCCCGGCGCCGACCGCGGCGTTGGACAGCACGATCAGAGCCGACAGCACCATGAACACGCGGGCGTGGCCGACACGCCGCACCAGCGGCCCGGTCAGGATACAGCCCGCGAGGCCGCCAGCCGAAAGGCCGGTGACGATCAGCCCCGCCCATGTCGGATCAAAGCCCTCGGCGCCGAGCCGGACTGGGATATAGGCAAACATCAGCCCATTGCCGACGGCGATCAGCGCCATGGACAAGAGGATGCTGGCAATGGCGATCGCCGGCGCCGGCTGCCCTAGACCGTTCTTGTCCTGGTCGCGCTCGAGAATCGACATGACCGAGGATCGCCCATCAAGCTGGCCAAGGCAGCGGCAAAAGCGACATCGGCGGTCTTGCCTTCCGCGCCGGCTCAGCCCCTTGCCACCTTGCGGATGGCGCTCGACGACAGCGACGAACGCGGTCCGTGGATGAAGGTCCAAGCCGGCGCGTCCATGCGGGCAAGCCGCGGTGCGTCGCCCTCGTCGACGCGGGCATAGTCGAACGTCTTGGCGACCACCGACGACAGGAACGACAGCGTCGCGCCTGGCCGGTCGACCACCGCGATCGGGAACGTCATGACGATGCGGCGCCAGCGCTGCCACCGGTGGAAGTCGCGAAGCGAGTCGGCCCCCATGATCCAGACGAAATCGACGCCCGGGTTACGCGCCTTGACCAGCGCCAGCGTGTCGGCGGTGAAACGGACGCGGTGGGCCGCTTCGAAGGCGGTGACCTTGATCTTCGGGTTCTTCGCGATCTTTTCGGATAGCTGCAACCGCTCGGCCAGCGGCGCCAAGTCTCCGGCATTCTTGAGCGGATTGCCGGGCGTCACCATCCACCACAGCTGGTCGAGCGCAAGGCGTCTGAGCGCGATCTCGGCAACCAGCGCATGGCCGGCGTGCGGCGGGTTGAACGAACCGCCGAACAGCCCGACCGCCACGCCTTTCCCGGCATGCGGCATCTGGAGGTAGCGGGAGGGGACGGGTTGTTCGGAAGGGGATAGCATCGTGCTAAACACCTCCCTCTGTCCTGCCCTCTTTGCGAAAACTTGGCATCTCCCCCGCAAGAGGGGAGATTGGACGTCGCATCGATGTTCGCCAATCTCCGGCGTCGCAGTGAAGGCGCCAGCGACGAAGCCGCCGATCTCCGCCCTTGCGGGAGAGATGTCCGGCAGGACAGAGGGAGGTGGCTGGGCGCACGCCTCTCAGGCTCTGATTGCGAACAGTTTCAAGGCCTCACCTGTCCCGACCCGCGCACGCGGTATTTGAACGAGGTCAGCTGCTCCACGCCGACCGGCCCGCGTGCATGCATCTTGCCGGTGGCGATGCCGATCTCGGCCCCCATGCCGAATTCACCGCCATCGGCAAACTGGGTCGAAGCATTGTGCAGAAGGATCGCCGAATCGATCTCGGTGAAGAACCGTTCGACGGCCTTTGCATCCTCGGCGACGATCGCCTCGGTGTGATGCGATGAAAAACTCTCGATATGCTCGATCGCACCGGCAATGCCGTCGACCAGCTTCACCGCAATGATGGCGTCGAGATATTCGGTCACCCAGTCTGCATCGGTCGCGGGCTGGGCATCGGCATAAAGCCTCAGCACCTCGGCATCGGCATGGATCTCGCAACCTGCCGCCCGCAAGCCTTCGAGGATCGGCACCAGATGGGTGGCGGCGACGGCACGGTCGACCAGCAGCGTCTCGGCAGCACCACACACTCCGGTGCGCCGCATCTTGGCATTGACCGCGATTTTGACCGCCATGTCGAGATCAGCCGATCGATCGATATAGAGATGGCAGATACCCTCGAGATGGGCGAACACCGGCACCCGTGCCTCGTTCTGCACACGCTCGACCAGGCTGCGGCCGCCGCGCGGAATGATGACCTCGAGATTGCCGGAAAGCCCTTTCAGCATTTCGCCGACGGCGGCGCGATCGGTGGTCGGCACCAATTGTATCGCATCCTCCGGCAGCCCGGCTGCCTTCAGCCCCTCGACCAGGCAGGCATGGATCGCGGCGGAAGAATTCGCCGAATCCGAACCGCCGCGCAGGATCACCGGATTGCCCGCCTTGAGGCAGAGCGCGCCGGCATCGGCGGTCACGTTAGGCCGGCTCTCATAGATGACGCCGACGACGCCGAGCGGCGTGCGCACCCGTTCGATATGCAAGCCGTTCGGCCGCTCCCATGCGGCAATGACATCGCCGACCGGATCGCGCAACTCGGCGATCTCGCTGATCCCCTCTGCCATGGCGCGGATGCGGGCGGGATCGAGCTTCAGCCGATCCATCGACGCTGCCGACAGGCCAGCCTCCTTGCCATTTCTGATGTCGATTGCATTGGCGTCGAGGATACCCTGCTCATGCCCAAGGATCGCCTGAGCCATGCCGATCAGCGCCGCGTGCTTGCGCTCGGGCGCAGCGATGGCCAGCGGTCGGGCCGCGGCACGCGCGCGGCGGCCGATATCGGCCATCAGGGCGACGGTACCGTCCCGGGATTTTTCATGCAGCGCCAGCATGGCTCATCCTCCGCTATGTAACCTGGTCACGGACTACTTGCTCGCCGCCGGCATGGCTCACCACAAGGTCGTCGCGGTGGATCATCGCCGAGCGCGCCTCGTAGCCGAGCACGGTTTCGATCTCGGTCGTCTTCAGGCCAGCGATCCTTACGGCATCGGCGGCATCATAGGCAACCAGCCCGCGCGCTATCTCGCGGCCCTCCGGCGACAGGATCGCCACTGTGTCGCCACGCGCAAAATTGCCGCTGACCAGTTTGACGCCGGCCGGCAGTAGCGACTTGCCGGAGAGCAGCGCGCCGATGGCGCCGGCATCGACGGTCAGCCGTCCTGCAGGTTCGAGCTGCCCGGCGATCCAGGTCTTGTAGCCTTTGACCGGATTGGCGCTCGGCCGGAAGAACGTAGCGCGCTCGCCGCGCTCGATTGCAAGCAGCGGCGACAGCCGCGTGCCCGATGTGATGATCATCGCGGTGCCGGCGGCGGTGGCGATCTTGCCGGCGTCGAGCTTGGTGCGCATGCCGCCGCGCGACAATTCCGAAGCGGCGGCGCCCGCCATTGCCTCGATGTCGGAGGTGATGCGGTCGACGACCGGAATGAACCGGGCTTGCGGGTCACGCGCGGGCGGTGCCGTGTAGAGCCCGTCAATGTCGGAAAGAAGCACCAAAAGGTCGGCGCCCATCATGGTGGCGACACGCGCCGCCAGCCGGTCGTTGTCGCCATAGCGGATTTCCGATGTCGCCACCGTGTCGTTCTCGTTGATGACCGGCACCGCCTTCATCTTGAGCAGCGTCGAGATCGTCGCGCGCGCATTGAGATAGCGGCGGCGCTCTTCGGTGTCGCCGAGCGTCAGCAGGATCTGGCCCGATTTCAAGCCATTCTTGCCGAGCGCATCCGACCAGGCGCCGGCCAAGGCGATCTGCCCGACGGCAGCAGCGGCCTGGCTCTCCTCGAGCTTCAGCGCTCGCTTGCCAAGGCCGAGGATGGTGCGGCCGAGTGCAATCGCCCCGGAAGACACGACGAGAATTTCGGTGCCGCCATTGGCCAGCACGGCGATGTCGTCAGCAAGCGAGGCCAGCCAGTCGCGCTTCAGGCCCGTCGTGCGGTCGACAAGCAGCGCCGAGCCGATCTTGACGGCAATGCGCGGATAATTTTTCAGCGATTGCGCGGCCATGGCTATGTGTTCCAACGCGTCTCGACCGGCGCAGCGACAGCCTCGCGCGCATCGGCCACCACAGATATCAGCGCGCGCAACACCGCTTCGACGCCTTCGCCGGTGACGGCCGAAAGCAGCATCGGCGCGCGGCCGGCGGCGCGTTTCAGCGAGGCGGCCTTCTTCTTGCGTGCGTCGGCATCGAGTATGTCGACCTGTGAAAGCGCGACGATTTCGACCTTGTCGGTCAGCCCGTTGCCGTAGGCTTCGAGCTCGGCGCGCACGGTCTTGTAGGCCTTGGCCGGATTTTCTTCCTGCGCCGAGACAAGATGCAGAAGGACACGCGTGCGCTCGACGTGGCCAAGGAAACGGTCGCCGATCCCTACACCTTCGTGCGCGCCTTCGATCAGGCCCGGAATATCGGCGATGACGAATTCGCGCCCGTCGATGCGGGCCACGCCAAGGCCAGGATGCAGCGTGGTGAAGGGATAGTCGGCGATCTTTGGCTTGGCCGCGGTTACCGCCGCCAGAAAGGTCGACTTGCCGGCATTGGGCAGCCCCACCAGGCCGGCATCGGCGATCAGCTTCAGCCTGAGCCAGATATTAAGCTCTTCGCCCGGCAGTCCGGGATTGGCGCGGCGCGGTGCCTGGTTGGTCGAGGTCTTGAAATGCTGGTTGCCGAAACCGCCATTGCCACCCTTGGCCAAAAGAAAGCGCTGGCCGACGACCGTCAGATCGCAGATCAGTGTCTCATTGTCCTCGGCAAAGACCTGTGTTCCGGCCGGTACTTTCAGCGTCACGTCGGCACCCTTGGCGCCCGTCATGTTGCGGCCCATGCCGTGCGTCCCGGTCTTGGCCTTGAAATGCTGCTGGTAGCGATAGTCGATCAGCGTGTTCAGCCCATCGACCGCCTCGACCCAGACATCGCCGCCGCGGCCGCCATCGCCGCCGTCAGGGCCGCCGAACTCGATGAACTTTTCGCGCCGAAACGACACCGAACCGGCGCCGCCGTCGCCGGAGCGGATGTAGACCTTGGCTTGATCGAGAAATTTCATCGGATTGTATGGTTTCTGCTATTGGCTTTGCGGGATTGCTCTAAACCAAGGCGGGTCGAAGGGCGAGGGCCGTGTTTGCTATTGTAACGTCGCGCGTATTTCTGGACGTAGCATTTGGTTGACCCCTTGCCGAAAATCGATCCTCGGCTTCCAAGCGCGAGATGTCGGAATGAAGCTGGTAACTTACAATATCCACTACGGCGTCGGTCTCGATGGCCGCTACGATCTCGGCCGTATCGCCGATGCCGTGCGCGGCGCCGACGTGATCGCGCTGCAGGAGGTCACCCGGGCCAATCCGAAGAATGGCGGCCGCGACATGGTGGCCGAGCTCGGCGAGGCGCTGCCCGACTATTTTGCCGTCTACGGCAGCAATTTCGAGGCCGACGCCGGCTCGCGCCTGGAGAACGGCCGTGCCATTACGACCACCTTCCAACTCGGCAACATGGTGCTGTCGAGAACGCCGATCCATCCGTCGCGTAATCTCCTTTTGCCGCGCAGCCGCAGTTTCGAGGCGATGAACTTCCAGCGGGCGCGCTGGAGGCGCTGATCGAAACGCCACTTGGTCCGGTCCGCTTCTATTCCACCCATCTCGACCATTGCAGCCCGGTTGAACGCCTGAGCCAGATTCGCTTTCTGCGCCAGCGCCTGTTGAACTACCGCTCGAGGGCGGCGGGCTCTCTGGCGTCGCCGCGATCGGCTTGCCGGACCTGCCTTGCCCCGAAGCCTTCGTCGTCATGGGCGACTTCAACATGCTGGCCGGATCGCCGGAACATGTCGAACTCGCCGGCCAGCCTGACCATGAATTCGGCATGCCGGTGACCGCCGATCTCGCCGTCGATGCCGCCGCGCGCCTCGGCGCTGCCGGCACCGATCTCGTCACCTGGGTCGCCCCCAAGCGGCCCCGCGATACCAGCCGCTACAAGCGCATCGATTACATCTTCACCAGCGCATCGCTTGCCAAATCGCTGAAGCGCCTGTGGGTCGACCGGCAAGCGGCCGGTTCGGACCACCTGCCGGTCTGGGTCGAATTGGCCTGACCCCGAGTTTGGTCCGCAATCTTTCGCGCCAAGCCACGCCTCAGAGACCGTTTCGAAATTCGCTCAGGCGAGTCATATGGTGGTGGTTTCGAGAACCGGTGCGCAGCGGACATTTGGGTCCGTGAGCACCGGAAGCGCAGAAAACGCCATCAGATGGCCGCCAGAGTAGAGTTTCCAAACGGTCTCTAAAAATGCACCCAGTTCCTGAGGCTCGTCCAAGTCTTCCTGTCGAGCCGGTAGCGCTCGACCGGCACCTGGCCGGCGACGATCGAGTTCAGCATGCCCTGGCCGGCATACTGGAAGCCGCACTTGTGAATGACGCGGCGAGAGGCCGGATTGATAACCCGCGTCGAGGCATGCAGCACCTGGATCGACGTCCTCTGGAAGGCAAGATCGACCAGCGCATGCGCTGCTTCCGTCGCATAGCCCTTTTTCCAGTAGGGCTCGCCGATCCAGTAGCCGAGCTCCAGCCCGCGATCCGTGGTGTTCAGCCCGGCACAGCCGACGAAGGTGTCGGTACCGGCCAGCGTCAACGCATAGGCAATTCCGGCCCGGCGCGATGCTGTCATGGCCAGGAAAGCACGTGCCTCGGCCTCGCCATAGGGATGTGGCATGCGGGCCAGCATTTCCGCGACATGGCGGTTGTCGGCGAGCGCCACCAATTGCTCGACGTCGCTTTCACGCGGGGCACGCATGACCAGGCGCTCGGTCGCGAGCACCGGGCAATCTATCGTGTAACTTTCGTCGTCTGAGTCTTCCGCTTCGGCAACCATGTCAAAGTCCTCCAGGCAAGAAAAAAGGGAGATGGAAACCCATCTCCCCTGATCCTTTTCCTGGCTTGGCCAGACACCGGTCCCGAGATGGGTGCCGGTGTTCTCTTGCGGAACCGGCTACTCCGCTGCCTTCGTCATCGGGTTCACCGATACGTAGGTTCGGCCATTGGCTTTTTTGTTGAAGGTGACTGCGCCAGCTTCGAGCGCAAACAGCGTGTGATCCGTGCCAATGCCGACATTGGTGCCGGGATGCCACGTCGTGCCACGCTGACGAATGATGATGTTGCCCGGAATCACGGCTTCGCCGCCGAACTTCTTCACGCCGAGCCGCTTGGAATGGGAGTCGCGACCATTGCGCGACGAACCGCCAGCTTTCTTGTGTGCCATCTAACTACTCCGATGCGCCGTGAGGCGCCTAAACGATCTTATGAACGCGTTCGCGTTCCGTTTCAAGTCCGATCCGGCGATGATTGCGCCAGTTCGTTCTACTTCTTCGCCAATTCCTTGGCCTGCTCGCGCCAGTCCTTAATCTGGTCGGCGCTGAACGGCATGTGTTCGTCGATCTTGGCGACATCCTTGTCGGACAGCTTGGCGATCTGGGCGAAAGTGGTGATGCCCTGTTCGTTGAGCTGGCCGGCGGCAACCGGGCCGATGCCCTTGATCACCGTCAGATCGTCCGGCTCGCCCTTCGGCGCCTTGAACAACGGCGCGGCGGCTTCACTTGCCTCGGCCTTCGCTTCGGCCTTCGGCGCGGCTTCAGGCTTCGCCTCGGTCTTCGCCGCAACTTCGGCCTTGGCGGCGGCCTTCTTCGCCGGCTTGGCGCCGCCCAGCAGGATCTCGGCGATCCTGACGGTGGTCAAAAGCTGGCGATGGCCGATCTTGCGGCGCGAATTCTGCCGGCGGCGCTTCTTGAAGGCGATGACGGTGCGGTTTTTGCCTTGCTCTACAACTTCGGCGGTGACCATCGCACCGTCGACGAACGGCGCGCCGAACGTGACGTTTTCGCCCTCGCCATGCGCGAGCACATTGCCGATCTCGACGATGTCGCCGACATCGGCTTCGAGCTTTTCGATCTTCAGGAGATCGTTGGCGGCAACGCGATACTGCTTGCCGCCCGTTTTGATGACTGCGAACATTTTTTGCCTTTCGCTGTTCGGTCGGCCTTGATGAACCGCTTCAGGCGGTTCGGCCGTCTTTTTGTCAGTCTGCGGGTTCAAAAGACAAGCGGCGCGGAAGATCCTCCACGCCGATTGCGCGCTGTCCCTAACCGAAGGTTCGGCTTGAGTCAAGGCAAGCGCCGCGCGCAAGCTGCGAATGGGTTGAGTCCAGACCTTGCAAATATCGAGCAGTGGCCACCGGAGCCTCGAAGAAGCGTGGACAGAAGCTGTCGCGCCTGGGCAGATTGGCCCTTGTAACCTGCCTGTCCAGCCGTTATCTAGTGCGCCGCGCCGGCAACGGCGGACCATGACCGCGGAGAGGTGGCAGAGTGGTCGAATGCACCGCACTCGAAATGCGGCATGGGTGCAAGCCCATCGGGGGTTCGAATCCCTCCCTCTCCGCCAGTGATAATTTTTTGATTTTGCCTGCCGAACTCAGGCATAAACGCTCGTGACGGCGCGAAGCTCAATTGGAGACCTGCGACGATTTTTACCGGAACGGGGGTGAGCGCATGGCGGCTGGGTTCTGTCGCGAGCAGTTGCTGATGAAAACGCGGTGACCTGTGTCTGGCGCGGCAAGTCCACCAAGATCAGCGAGCGATGCACTAACTGCTGGAGTGCGCCCCGCCTTCGACGTATAAATGGCCCTATATTCCGGGAGGAAGAGCCATGAATGCAGTGCCTCAATGGCGGCTCGCAGGCGACTGGTTCGACATCTGCAGCTGCGATATCCCTTGCCCTTGCGAGTTCGCCCAGCGGCCGACCGGCAATCACTGCCAAGGCGTGCTCGCCTGGCATGTGCGTGAGGGTCAGTATGGCGACGTGAAGCTCGACGGCCTGTCGCTGGTGGCGCTCGGCGAGTTCGAAGGCAATCTATGGGCCGGCGAGGCAAAGGCCGTGATGGGCATGTACCTCGACGAGAAGGCGAACGAGCGGCAACGTGAAGCCCTGCAGGCGATCTTCGGTGGGCAGGCCGGCGGCTGGCCGGCGGGCTTTGCCGCCAACATCGGCGAGATGCGTGGCATGGAGTTCGTGCCGATCACTTTCGAGATGGCGGGCGACCTCGCTACCTGGCGGGTCGAGATTCCTGGCCTCGTCGTCGGGCATGCGGAAGCGCTTTCAGGTCCCACAACACTACCGGGCAAGCGGGTGCAGACGATCAACGCGCCGGGCTCGGAGGTCGGCCCGGGCCAGGTTGCCACCTGGGGGCATTCGGTCGAGGTGAGCACCAAAGGCTTCGGGCTCGACTGGACGGGCACGGCCCGCTCCAGCAAACACATTCCGTTCGACTGGACCGGCCCGAACTAGGGGCGTGCCGATGCCTGACGCGTTGCTCAGGAAATCGTCGTGGCTCCGGAACTTGCGTGGCATGCCGGTCGGCCTTCTCGCATCGCTCGTTGTGCTAACAGCGGCGGCGTGGGCGCTGACCCTCAGCATGGATATGCCTATGGGCATTGCGGTGCGCGGCGGCACGGAGGGTATGGAAGGCATGGCCGGCATGGCGATGGCCGGAATTGCCGCCGACGGCTGGTCACTCGCCGGCGCCGCCGTCTTTCTTGCTGTATGGACGGTAATGATGGCCGCTATGATGCTGCCGGCGGCCGCGCCCATGATCTTTATGTTCGCGGCGGCGCAGGCCAGGCGCGAACAGCACGTTGCCATCCCGGCGTGGATATTCATCGCGGGCTACATGCTCGTCTGGGCGGCGGCGGGCCTTCTCGTGTATGTCGTGGTCCAACTCGGAAGCGAGTTCGCGACGAGCCTCGATCCGCCTCAGCGTTCGAAATGGGCGCCGCTCGCGCTCGGCATAACGCTTGGCCTCGCCGGATTCTACCAATTCACGACCCTCAAACACATTTGCCTCAGCCATTGCCGTTCGCGGCTCGCTTTCCTTGCGCAGCATTGGCGCGACGGGCGGGTTGGCGCACTCGAGATGGGGCTGCGGCACGGACTCTATTGCCTTGGTTGCTGCTGGGCTCTGTTTGCCGTGCTGGTCGCGGTGGGCATCATGAGCGCCGCCTGGATGCTGCTGTTGACGCTGGTCGTCTTTGTCGAGAAGCTGCTTCAGCGCGGCCGCCGCTTCGAAGTTGCTTTGGGCATTGTGCTGATGGCCCTCGGGATCGCTGTATCGTTCGGCGCGATCGAGATGCCTTGGATGAGCGGCTAGCACACGGGGCGCGTAGTCGCTCCAGGCCTGTCACCACGCCGAACATCTTTGGATTGCCATAGCCCGTGCCGAAGGCATCGCGCCGCGAGCAGTCGCCATGAACTCTTCAGCCTCGGCAAGAGAGATACTCATCAGCTGAAATCGGCCGTGCCGCGCCGCCGCCACATGCAGCACGGATGTAAGCCACGCTGGCAGGCCTTCGACCACCGGATCATCGCAATCGCCGCGCGGCTCTGGGCGTTTGCACCGACTGCGCTATCTCCCCCCATCGTTAGCCTCTATCGCTGGTTGAAGATCGCGAGGTGTCCATGGATCCGGCGACTATTTTTGACAGGAATGTTTGGCATTGCCGGGGCGGCGGCCCTTGCAAGCACAGTTCGGCCAATCAACGCGGTGGCCGGCGTTCCAACTGCCAGAAGCGGCATTCTCGATGAACTCGAGGCGCCGGATGTCGAGACCTTCGACGACGACGATACTCAAGCAGAGTTGCAACCAGTCTATCATCGCCGGTGGCACCGGCCGCGCCGGCGCCGCCGGCGTGCTTGGAGAAGGGTCTGTCGCGTTTACTGGCGAAATGGCTATGGCAGCAGAAGGTGCTTCCGCAGCCGAGTGTGGGTCTGGTTTCGATACTAGCAACTAGCCGGCTTGAACCCTGGCCAGCGCGGCCGGGGTTTTCGCCTCAGGCGACTGTTAGCGCCCTTAGAGAGCTTTCCTAAGGGCGCAGAGGAGGCTGACGGTGTTTGCAGGTTTCAGAGCCACCAGCCTACGACTGGACGATAAGACGATTTTCGCAAGGACCGGTGGCACCGGTCCGCCGCTGCTGCTGCTTCACGGTTTTCCGGAAACGCATCTGATGTGGAGGGATATCGCTGTAGCCTTAGCGCCCTGCTTCACCGTGGTCGCCGCCGACCTTCGAGGCTATGGCCAAAGCGGATGCCCGACTTCCTCTGCCGATCATAGCCCATACGCCAAACGCGCCATGGCCGGCGACATGGTTCAGGTGATGAAGCAGCTGGGGTTTGAGCGGTTCATGGTTGCCGGGCATGATCGTGGCGGAAGGGTTGCCTATCGCCTGGCGCTCGATCATCCCGGCAAAGTGCTCAAAATCGCGGTCCTCGACATCATTCCCACCTCTGCAACATGGGATCGGGCGGATGCCAGACTCGCGCTCGGCTTCTGGCCCTGGAGCCTTCTCGCCCAGCCGGAGCCCCTGCCGGAGCGTCTGATAGGCGCGGCTCCCGATGCCGTCGTCGACGATGCGATAACGCAATGGGGATCGTCGGCGAGAATGGTCACCAAGGAGGTCAGGAACGCCTATGTTGATGCGCTTGGCGATCCCGCTCATATTCATGCCATCTGCGAAGAGTATCGCGCCGCTGCGACGATCGATCGTGACCATGACGCGCTGGACCAGGCAAACCGTCGTCGCATCGAGTGTCCGCTATTGGCGCTATGGAGTGGCGAAGGCGCCCTGGAGAATTGGTATGCGAGAGAAGGCGGGCCACTGGCCATCTGGAGAAAATGGGCCGACAGAGTTGAAGGACGCGCGGTCCAAGGCGGGCACTTTTTCCCGGAAGAGCACCCCGACAAGACGGCAGCGATTCTCTCGGAATTCTTTGAAGACAAACAGGACGGTCGGCACAGAGTATAGTAGAGGTCACATGCTTCAGTTACGCGGAAACTCGGGAGCGCTTCGCGGCCCGAGATCGAGAACGCTCCGAAATCCGCCCGTCCGGCATCAACGTGCTTGATAAGGGAATGAAGGCGATCTCCACGGCCACGCCTCTGATATGCAGCCTGATGTTTGTCGGAAGTTGCGCATCGCCTCTGGCTGTATCCTTTGATGCTACGAAATACGACAACATGAGTTGCGTCGAGCTCAACGTGGCGATGGGCGCAGTCGCCGACGAAATGTCGGCGACAGCCATCGCTCGTGGCAAAGTCGTCCACACCAACATTCCGGGCTGGCTGTGGGGAGGGCAGCGTGTCGCCTCGACCGTCGCTGCCCGCCAGAGTGCGAAGATTGAACGCCTGCGGCAGCAGGAGGCGGCGATTGCAGCGGCAAGGCGAAGCAGGTGCTAAACTACAATGCCGGGCTGGATTGAAGGCATCATCTCGCAGGCTAAGCCTCCGGCAAACTTAAATTTGCCGCAGCCGCTATCCGGTATGGACGGTACATGAGACTCCGCTAAATAAAGCCCATGAAGCGTTTTCTGCTGAGTTTTGTGCCAATGCTCTTGTTCACCACGCTGCTTCAGGCGCAAGCTTGGCAGCCTTTTGGCATCAGGCAATTAGGCTTCACCTTTGATGTTCCCCCAGGCTTTGTCCTGGCCCAGCGTTCGGACGAGGGCGCGGCTTTCGAGGGAGGCAACGATGCCTTTCTTGCCGTGTGGGGCGCAAGGCTCGGCAAAGCCAGTTTCAGGGCCGAGATCGAGCACCGCATGGTCGAGGACGAGAAGGACGGCTGGAAGTTGACCTATCGGCGCGTGACGTCAAGCTGGGCCAGCTATTCGGGCATCAAGAATGACCAGATCCGCTATGTTCGCGCTATTAAAGTCTGCAGCGACCGTGCCGCGCTCTTCACCCTCAGTTATAGCCGCCGCGAAAAGACCTCCTACGATCCGCTTGTCGTGCGTATGGTCCGTTCACTGAAACCGGAGGGTTGCTAGTTTTGCCGGCTCGCTGTGGTGTGGTTTCGCTCGTAAGTGAGCTGGTCAGTTCGTCGAAGTGACTGAGAGCCCGGTTCTTCTTTGGGGAAATAATCAGTCCCTCCTCGCGCGCCGCCTTCTTGAAAGCATTAAACGCAACAGCAGGTTTGCAATTGCCGTCCACTGCCGCGGCAATAAGGCGCTTCGCTTCTCTGAAGAGGTGTTTTTCCTTGTCGTTCCATTCCCGGCCAAGCGCACTCTTGGCCTCGATAATCGAGGAAACCGTCATGGATCCGCCATCGACAAACCGCATGTGGAGTGAGGGAAGATTACTCATGGCCGCGCGCCGTGCTTATGATCCAGCCGGTCGAGTGCTCGCGATGTAGGGACAACGCCAGCGAACGGAGCGGCCATGACGGTCAAAATGGTCGGGAAGCCGGCTCTGGCAGTGATCATCTGACGCCACGAACACCTCGGTGTTGAACAACAACAACGCGGTGAACGCAAGAAGGTTGCGGACGCAAGCGCCCGCTAGCTGAACCGCGGTGTGGCATGATTGTTCCTCGGAGGGAGCTTTTGGTTAATTTCGTACCAAATTCTGGGAGTTGGTACGAGTCCGCCAACGCTCTTTGGCAGTCTCACGCCGATCCACCGGACTGATGTCCAGCGATCGCGCCGAGGAATATCTCGCCGAAATCCTTGAGCTTGGCGGCGCCGACGCCGTTGACCGCGGCGAAGGCGTCCAGATCACGCGGGCAGCGTTCGGCCATATCGATCAGTGTACGATCCGAAAAGATCACGAAGGCCGGCACCTGGCGCTCCCGGGCAAGGCGCAGCCGGACCGCCTTGAGCGCGGCCAGCAGAGCCGAATCCAGACCTTCCGATTCTGCGGTATCCTGCGAGGGACGTATCTTGCCTCGCGATGACTGGCGCGCGACCACGCGATACCGGAACGAGGCCTCGCCCCGAACCAGTGCACGGCCCTTCTCGGCAATGGCAAGGCCGCCATGGCCGGCTGAGTCCAATGTCAGGAACCCTCCCGCAACGAGCTGGCGGACCAACGAAAGCCATACATTCTTCTTGTGCGCGACACCGGCGCCGAAGCTGGCAAGCCGGTCGTGCTTCCGGTCCAGGACCTTCTCGGTTTCGTGGCCGAGCAGGACATCGACGACATGGGCAGCGCCAAAACGCTCGCCGGTCTGTATGATGGCCGCCAGGATGAGCCGCGCCTCCGCCTCGCCATCCGCATGCGGCGCCTGGTCGAGGCAGTTGTCGCAATTGCCGCAAGGCGAAGCACTCTCGCCGAAATAGCCAAGCAGGATCTGACGGCGGCACTGCGTCGTCTCGCAATAACCGATCAGCGTATCGAGCCGGCCATGCGCGCGCCTTTTGTGCTCAGCCGGCGCGTCCTCGTCTTCGATGAAAAGCCGGCGCATGCGGATATCGCCGAGGCCGAAGAGCATGTGTGCCTCGGCCGCCCGCCCGTCGCGGCCCGCCCGCCCGATTTCCTGATAATAGGCCTCCAAGCTGCCCGGCAGGTCGGTATGGAAGACATAGGCGACATCCGGCTTGTCGATCCCCATGCCGAAGGCGATGGTCGCCACCATCACGACGCCGGACAAGGTCATGAAAGCGTTTTGATTCGCTTCACGCGCATCCTTGCTCATGCCGGCATGATAGGCGAGCGCGCGTACGCCGTTCCGCTCGAGGAACGCCGCCATCTCTTCGGTCTTTTTTCGTGACAGGCAGTAGACGATCCCGCTGCGGCCCGCATGGCGCTGCACGAAGCCTAGCAGTTGGCGCTTGCTGTCCTGCTTGGGCTCGATGCTTAGCTTGATGTTCGGCCGGTCGAAGCCGAGCACCAGGGTATCGACGCGCCCGTCGAACAGTTGCGCGGCAATGTCGGTGCGCGTCGTCTCATCCGCCGTCGCCGTCAGCGCAATGATCGGCACTTTCGGGAAGACATCACACAGTCGCGACAATTCTTCGTATTCGCGCCGGAACGCCGGTCCCCATTGCGAGATGCAATGTGCCTCGTCAATGGCGATCAGCCGGACATCGAGCTTGGTCAACGCCTCGAGCATCCGTATCGTCATTAGCCGCTCCGGTGCAAGATAGAGCAGGCGTGTCTGGCCTGCCGCGACGCGGCGCCATGCAGCGACATTGGCATCGCGGTCGAGCGAGGAATTGATCGTATCGGCTGCCACACCAGCAAGGCGCAATGCGGCGACCTGGTCCTGCATCAGCGCCACCAGCGGCGAAACGACAATGGTAAGCCCGCCCAGCACCAGCGCCGGGACCTGGTAGCAGAGCGACTTGCCGGCGCCGGTCGGCATGACAGCCAGCACATGATGCCCGGCCAGCAGCGCCTCCATCACGGCCGCCTGGCCGAGACGAAAATCATCGAAGCCGAATACATCCTTCAGGACGCGCCGCTTGGAATCCTCTGTCGGGATGCTCGCTGCAATCTGCATTACAGAAGTTTCGGGGACACGATCTGCCGAAATTCTCCGGCGAATCGCCAGGTGATTGCCTGGACAGCAGATTCGAACATTTATCGACCCCTCCGGTCCTGATCTCGGCACCGCCTGAAGCGAACTTCTCTCTCATTGGCCGATATCAGAGCGTCGTTCCAGCCCTATCCGCCTCGGCTGTGAATATCGCGCCGCCTCGGAGCGGTTAATCCTATCTTCACCATCATTCGGCAGGTTCAGGTTCTGCGGTGATGTTTTGAGTACCGCGGCGCCACAAGCGCCCAGGCAACACGCCCGCGTCTCTCCGGAGGCGCGGGCTTTTTTGTTCCGAGAACCGGGTGCCTGATCTTCGGGCCTGCAGCTCAGTCGAGGAAATCGGCGCGATGCGGCGTGAAGCTGTCGACCAGTCGTCCCGCCTCAAGCGCCTTGACGCCATGGACCAGGTTGGAAGGCACGATGAAGCTGCTTCCCGTTTCCAGGATCTCGGTCCTGCCGTCGATGGTGACCTCGAAACGGCCTTGGGCGACGTAGCTCGCCTGGACGTGCGGGTGCGAATGCAGCGCGCCGACGCCGCCCTTGTCGAAACCGAACTCGACGATCATCAACTCGTTCGTGTGCAGGAGCACGCGCCGGCGGTTGCCATCCGGCGTCGGCGTCCACTCACCCTCGCCGGCAGGCGAGAAGATTTTGGTTCCGGTCATCGCAAAACTCTCATCGTTGCTGTTCATCGCGCCAGCCAGCCGCCGTCCACCGGCACCACCGCGCCATGCATATAGTTCGACGCCCGTGCCAGCAGGAACACGGCTGCGTCGCCGATATCTTCCGGCGCGCCCCAGCGCCCGGCCGGAATGCGCGCCAGGATCGACGCGCTGCGGTCGGGATCGGCGCGCAGCGCCTCGGTGTTGTTGGTCTCGATATAGCCTGGCGCAATGCCGTTGACGTTGATGCCCTTTGCCGCCCACTCGCAGGCAAGCAGCCGGGTGATGCCGAGTACGCCATGTTTGGAGGCGGTGTAGGAGGCGACGCGGATGCCGCCCTGGAAACTCAGCACCGAGGCGACGTTGACGATCTTGCCGCGCCGTTCCGGACCGGCAAGCACGCGCCTGGCAAAACGCTGGCTGAGAAAGAACACCGTCTTCAGATTGACGCCGATGACGTCGTCCCAGTCGGCTTCGGTCAAGTCGACCGCATCGGCACGCCGGATGATGCCGGCATTGTTGACCAGGCCATCGAGCGGCCCCGTATCGTCCCAGACGCGGTCAAGCATCGCCTGGGCGGCGGCATCATCGCCAAGATCGCAGCGGACCGCCTCGAAGCGTCCGCCGGCCGCTGCAATCTTCTCCGACGTCTCGTCCATCGCCGAGCGGCCGACGCCGACGATCATGCCGCCGGCGCGCGCGATCGACACGGCGATGCCCTGGCCGATGCCGGTATTGGCGCCGGTGACGAGGATACGCTTGCCGGCAAGGCTGAAGGCCGAGAGGTCGCTCACTTGAGTTCCTCCATCGCTACCAGATCGACATCGGTATAGTCGACATTGTCTCCGGCCATCGCCCAGATGAAGGCGTAGTTCGAGGTGCCGGCGCCCGAATGGATCGACCATCCCGGCGACAGCACCGCCTCCTCGTTGCGCATGACGAGATGGCGCGTTTCATCCGGTTCGCCCATGAAGTGAAACACCCGCGCCGCCTCCGGCAGATCGAAATAGAGATAGGCTTCCATGCGCCGGTCATGCACATGACATGGCATGGTGTTCCAGACCGAACCGGATGCAAGCTGGGTCATGCCGACGACAAGCTGACAAGTCTTTGCGCCATCGGCATGGATGAACTGGAAGATCGAGCGCTCGTTGGAGGTCGCCTGGCTGCCGAGATTGAGCCGCTTGGCATCGCCGATGCGGATCAGCCGGTTGGGATGGCTCTGATGCGCCGGCGCGCTGAGCAGGTAGAATTTAGCCGGCTCAGCCGGGTTGGTCTCAGCGAACGACACCTCATCCGTTCCCATGCCGAGATAGAGCATGTCGCGCGGCTGCAGCTCGTAGGATCGACCGCCGGCTGTCACGATGCCCGCGCCGCCGATGTTGACGATGATCATCTCACGGCGGTCGAGAAAATTCTTCGTCCCGGTCGGCTTGATTGCCTGCAGCGGCAGCGGTGCGCCGGCGGGCATGGCGCCGCCGACGATCATGCGGTCGTAATGGGTGTAGGTCAGGCTGATGCGGCCGGGCTGGAACAAGTCCTCGAGCAGAAAATTGTGACGCAGTTCGTCCGTGCCCATGGCTGCGGCAGAAACAGGATCGATGGCGAAGCGGGAGGTGAAATCGGTATGATTCTCAGTGTGATTCATTGCTGTCCCATTACCTAAATTGCTTATTCAGTTGCCGCGGCTTTGACCGAGTCGGCATAGAAAACCTGGCGCGCGTGCAGGCGCTCGCGATAGCGCTGCTGGCTGGCACCGAGATGCGCGCGCATCGCCTCCCGGGCCGCCTCGGCATCGCCTGCCGAGATGGCATTGAGGATCACCAGGTGCTCGCGCTGCAGGCCGCGCTGATAGGCGTCCGATTGGGCGATCTCGGTCGACCAGGGCGAGGTCACGTCACAAGGGATCGCGCGGCGGCCGAGCACGTCGAGCATCTCGACATAGAATGGATTGTTGGTGGCGCTGGCGATTGCGCGGTGGAAGGCAAGGTCGGCCGGTCCCGTCGGCTCGCTGTTGAGGAGCAGCCGCTCGAATTCGAAAAAAGCTTCCTGGATCGCCGCTTCCTGCGCGGCGTTGCGGCGGATGGCAGCGAGCCCGGCGGATTCGATCTCGATCGCCAACCTGACTTCGAGCACGTTGAGGGCAATCGAGTCCTTGCTGCCCATCTCCGCTGCCAGCGCACCGAACGCAGTCGAGATATGCTCGGTGACGAAGACGCCGGCGCCTTGGCGCGGCTCGACCAGGCCGTCTGCGGCAAGCTTGGCCAGCGCCTCGCGTACTACGGTGCGGCTGACCCCGAAGGTTTCAGTCAGCTGACCCTCGGTCGGCAGCTTTTGCCCCGGCTGGATCTCGCCCGCCTGCAACTGCTTGCGGATCGCCGCGACGACGGTTTCCGAAAGCTTCGGTCTTCGTTCGACGCGGAGCCCGACCGCGGTATCCGATGCCATGTCGCACCCCCTATTTGAAGACGCTCGGCAGCCATAGCGAAATGGCCGGGATGTAAGTGACGAGCGCCAGCACCACGAGGCCTGCGCCATAGAACGGCCAGATCGAGCGCATTGATTCCCACACGGATATCTTGCCCACCGCACACGCCACAAACTGCACGGCGCCCACAGGTGGCGTGTTCAGCCCGATGCCGAAATTGAGGATCATGATGACGCCGAAATGCACGGGATCGACGCCGTAGGCCTGCGCCACGGGCAGGAAGATCGGCGTGCAAATGATGATCGTCGGCCCCATGTCCATGAACGTGCCGAGGAACAGCATCAAGAGGTTGAGCAGGAGAAGCACGACCAGCGGATCGTCCGAGATCGCGTTCATGGAGGCTATCAGCGCTGCCGGCACTTTCAGGAAGGCCATCAGCCACGAGAACGCCGCCGCCATGCCGATGATGAGCAGCACCATGGCCGTGGTGCGCACTGCGCCATGGGTGGCATGAACGAACCCTTCCCAGGTCATCTGCCGGTAAACGAAGACGGTCACGAGCAACGCATAGATGACGGCGATACAGGAACTCTCGGTGGCGGTGAAGACGCCCGATCGTACGCCTCCGAAGATGATCGCGATCAGCAGCAGGCCAGGGACCGCTACGGCGAAAAGATGCGCGACGGCGGTGAAGCCCGGGAACGCCTCGGTCGGATAGCCGCGGGAGCGTGCCACGATATAGGCGGTGACCATCAGCGACAGGGCCAGTAGCAGGCCCGGGATGATACCGGCCGTGAACAGATCGGCGATGGAGATCTTTCCGCCTGCCGAGATCGAGTAGATGATCATGTTGTGCGACGGCGGCAGCAGCAGCGCGATCAGCGCAGCCATCGACGTGACGTTGACGGCGTAGTCCGCTCCATATCCACGCGCCTTCATCTGCGGGATCATCAGGCCGCCTACCGCCGCTGCCTCCGCCACCGCCGAGCCGGAAATGCCGCCGAACAGCGTAGCGGTCGCGATATTGACCTGGCCGAGGCCGCCGCGCAAATGGCCGACGAGCGAGCCGGCGAAGGCAACGATCTTGCTGGCGATGCCGCCGCGCACCATCAAGTCGCCGGCGTAGATGAAAAACGGAATGGCCAGCAGCGAAAAGACGCTCATGCCGGAATTCAGGCGCTGGAACACGATGAGCGGCGGCAGGCCCAAATAGAGGACGGTGGCAAGGCTTGCGACACCGAGGCAGAAAGCGATTGGCGTGCCGATAAGCATCAGCAGGGTGAAGACGCCGAAGAGAATCCACAGTTCCATGGCGCGTCAGACCTTCACGTTGGCGGTGTCGAGTTCGGCTGCGACTTCGGCCGGCGGCAATTCATCGAGGGCGTCGTCGATCGGAGCGCCGGAGAGGCGAAGCACGATGCGCTCCAGCGTGAAGAGCACGATGAGCGCGCCTCCCGCGACAAGCGGGACATAGTCCCAGCCCCCCGATATGCCGAGTGACGGCAAGACGGAGCCCCAGGTCAATGCGACCAGCTGGCTGCCATACCAGATCATGCCAATGCCGAAGGCGAGCGCGACGAGGTCCGAAATCATCCGCAGCCAGCGCTTGCCGCCTTTCGGCAGTACGTAGAGCAGGACGTCGAAGCCAAGATGGTAATTCTCGCGCACACCGACGGCAGCGCCGAGGAAAATGAACCAGCTCATCAGCATCACCGAGCCCGGCTCGGTCCAGCTCGGCGAACGGTTCAGAACATAGCGGCCGAACACCTGCCAGGCGACGAAGGCGGTCATCAGCACCAGACCGATGCCGGCGAGCGACAGCGCCGCCGTGCTGACGCGCGACATCACTTGCGCGATGCCGGACAGAAGCGGTCTTGGTTTTGGACTGGAAGGCACCGGTTTTCTCCCCAGGAGGCTGGCGGCGCGGAATGTCCGCGCCGCCGCTTGATCACTGTACGGCCTTGATGGCTTCGACCATGGCCTTCAGCTTGTCATCCTTGACGTGCTTTTCGTAGACCGGCCCCATCGCGTCGATGAAGGGCTGCTTGTCCGGCGTCGTGATCTGCGAACCGGCCGCCTCCACCTTGGCGCGCGATTCCTTGACCTTGGCGGTCCACAGCTCGCGCTGCTTGGCGACGCTTTCCTTGGCGGCCGCCTTGAAGATCGCCTGGTCTTCCGGTGTCAGCTTGTCCCAGCTCGACTTCGCCATGACGAAGGCTTCCGGCACCATCGTGTGCTCGTCGAGCGAATAGTACTTGGCGACTTCCGCGTGCTTGGCAGTGTCGTAGCTCGGAAAATTGTTTTCCGCGCCATCGATGACCCCGGTCTCGATCGCCGAATACACCTCGCCATACGGCATTGGCGTCGCGTTGGCGCCGAGTGCCGCCACCATGTCGACGAAGATGTCGGACTGGATGACGCGGAACTTCATGCCGGCCATGTCGGCTACGGTGTTGATCGGCTTCTTCGAATTGTAGAAGGAGCGCGAACCGCCGTCGTAAAAGGCGAGTAGCACCAGCCCGACCTGATCGAACGCCGCCGCGATCTGGTCGCCGATCGCCCCGTCCATGACCTTGTGCATATGCTCTTCAGAACGGAAGATGTAGGGCAGCGAGGGCACGGTGGTCTCGGGGATGAGCCCGTTGAACGGCGCCATCGAGACGCGGTTGAGATCGATCACGCCGGTGCGCACCTGCTCGATCGTGTCCTTTTCCTCGCCGAGTTGCGCGGAAGGATAGATCTCGACCACATAGCGGCCGGCCGTGCGCTCCTTCACCAACTCGCCGAAATATTTGACCGCCTCGACCGTCGGATAGCCGTCGGGGTGTGTGTCGGACGAGCGCAGGACCGTCTGGGCGCTTGCCGTTCCGGCCATCAGTGCGGCGGCAAGTAGCGTAGCTCCCGCCAATCTCGAAAAATGCAGCATTGGTTTCCTCCCGTTTTGAACGATGGCGGCAAGCGCCGTTAGAGCCGGTACGCCTTTTTCGCGAGCGTATAGGCAAGTTCCTGCGCCAGCTCGTGCGCCTCGTCCTCGCCGAGCCAATGCTCGGCGACGAGACGCGCCAGATATGCGCAATCGACCCGGCGCGCCACATCATGGCGGGCCGGTATGGATGGAAAGGCGCGGGTGTCGTCGTTGAAACCGACGGTGTTGTAGAAACCGGCCGTTTCGGTGGTCATCTCGCGGAACCGGCGCATGCCTTCGGGGCTGTCGTGGAACCACCAGGCCGGTCCGAGCTTCAATGCCGGGTAGACGCCGGCGAGCGGCGCCAGCTCGCGCGCATAGCTGGTCTCGTCGAGGGTGAAGAGGATGATGGTGAGGTCGCGCTCCAGCCCGACGCAGTCGAGCAGCGGCTTAAGCGCCGTCACATAATCGGTCCGCGTCGGGATATCGAAGCCTTTGTCCCGGCCGAACTTGTGAAAGATAGCCGGCGAATGATTGCGCCAGGAGCCGGGATGGATCTGCAGGACCAGCCCGTCGTCGCGGCTCATCTTGGCCATCTCGGTCAGCATCTGGGCGCGAAACAGTTTTCGCTCCCGCTCGTCGTCCGAGCCTCGGCGGATACGGTTGAACAGCTCCTGCGCGGCGGCATCCGAGAGATTGGCGGTTTCGGCCGTCGGATGGCCGTGATCGGAGGAAGTCGCACCGAAACTTTTGAAGAAGGCCCGCCGCTGGCGATGTGCATCGAGATAGCCGGCCCAATTGCCGGTATCGCAGCCGGTGATTTCTCCCAGCCGGTCGAGATTGGCCGAGAAGCCTTCGAAATCGGGATCGACGACCGCGTCCGGCCGATAGGCGGTGACGACGCGGCCCTCCCAGCCGCTGTCGCGGATCATCTGGTGCCATCTGAGATCGTCGAGCGCTCCTTCGGTCGTCGCGATGACCTCGATGTTGAAGCGCTCGAACAGCGCTCGGGGGCGAAAATTCTCCCACTGCAGCAAGGTCGAGATCGTGTCGTAGTGGCGGTCGGCCGTCTTGGCATTCAGCGGCTCTTCGATGCCGAACAGATGGGCGAGCACATGATCGAACCACAGCCGGGTCGGCGTGCCGCGGAACAGGTAATAATGCTCGGCGAAGCGCCGCCAGATCGTCCTGCCGTCGGTCTCCACGGGCGAGCCGTCAAGCGTCGGTACGCCAAGCTCCTCAAGCCGAACGCCCTGGCTGAACAGCATGCGGAAAATGTAGTGGTCCGGCACGATCAGCAATTGCGCCGGATCGGGAAACGCCTCGTTGAGCGCATACCAGCGCGGGTCGGTGTGGCCATGCGGGCTGACGATCGGCAGGTCCTTGACCGCGGCATGGAGATCGCGGGCCAGCGAAAGCAGGCGCCCCTCGACGGCAAACAGCAAATCCGGATCCGTCAATGCGGCCACGTAAATCCTCCCCAATCCGGACATCGGTAGGGTTGCAAAGAAATAATGTCAACATACAAAACTTTGCTTGTTGTATGATGACTTTTCGACCGCCATTGGCCATTGTGCGTGACGGCATCGGGTGTTACGCCGCCTGCCAGCAGTGACCCAACAATCTCGATCAGACACGTGGCGCAATGACTGATAGACGCCTTTCCAACAGCACGCTGAAGACATTGCCGGCTTCGGTCGCGGTTCCGCGCTACGACCGCGGCGGCATCGCACCGGGCATCGTCCATCTCGGCGTCGGTGCGTTCCATCGCGCCCACCAGGCGGCCTATGTCGACGACTGCCTGGCGGCGGGAGAGGCGGACTGGGGCATTGCCGGCGTGTCCTTGCGCAGTTCAGACACGCGCGACGCACTGGCGCCGCAGGATGGCCTCTACACGCTGGCGATCAGGAGCAGCATCGGCGAAGAGCTGCGCGTCGTCGGTTCGATCCTGTCGCTGCTGGTGGCGCCGGAAGATCCGGCTGCCGTGCTCGCCGCTTTGACCGATCAGCGCACCCGCATCGTCACGCTGACGATCACCGAAAAGGCCTATCTGAGAGCAGCCGGCGGCGGTCTGGACAGCACTCATCCGGACATCGTCCATGATTTGGCTAACCCGCAAATGCCAAGGACGGCGCATGGTTTCCTCACCGAAGCGCTGTCGCGCCGCCGTGGCGCCGGCATCCAGCCATTCACCGTGCTCTGCTGCGACAACCTTCCGGCCAACGGCGCAACGCTGCACCGCCTGCTGGTCGAATTCGCAGCACTGCGCGATTCCAGGCTCGCCACTTCAGGCGATGCCAGGCTCGCCGCACACATCGCCGACGGCGTCGCCTTTCCGTCGAGCATGGTCGACCGCATCGTGCCGGCGACCACCGATGCCGACCGGGCGCGTGTTGCTGTCGAGCTCGGGGTCGAGGATGCCTGGCCGGTGATGACCGAGCCGTTCTGCCAATGGGTGGTCGAGGACGATTTCCCCGGGGGCAGGCCAGCCTGGGAGAAGTTCGGCGTCACGATGGTCGGCGACGTCGGGCCATTCGAAGATATGAAGCTGCGGCTGCTCAACGGTTCGCATTCGGCAATCGCCTATCTCGGCCTGCTCAGCGGCTACGACACGGTCGACCGCGCCTTTGCCGATCCGGCGATCCGGCAATTCGTCGACGGACTATGGGCCGAGGCCATCCCGACACTGCCGCAGGACGCCGGGCTCGATACGGCCGGCTACACGACCCAGCTTGCCGAACGCTACTCGAACACCGCGCTCGCCCATCGCACGGCGCAGATCGCAAATGACGGCAGCCAGAAGCTGCCGCAGCGCATCGTCGCCTCCGCCCTCGATCGGCTGGGCGCCGGTGACCCGCCTGCGCATCTCATGCTGGTGGTAGCGGCCTGGATCGCCGCTTGCGAGGCGCGCAGCAAAACTTTGCCGGAAGCCCATTTTACCGACCCGATCGACACTCGGCTTACTGTGCTCGGTAGCCAGCCGGCTGTCGAAACCGTGATGGCGATGTTCGATCTCGGCGGCTTCGCCAAGGACCATTCACATCGCATGACACTGATCGATCTGACGGCAGCCCATCTCGAGCGCCTGCGGCGGGGCGGGCCTGCCGCTGCTTTCGCAGCGCTTGGCATAGGGAGTGAGAAGCCATGAGACAGACCTGGCGCTGGTTCGGGTCCGACGATCCGGTGACGCTTGCCCATGTCGGTCAGGCCGGCGCCGTCGGCATCGTCAGCGCGCTGCACCACCTCAATGACGGCCGCGCCTGGCCGGCGGACGAGATCGCCCGGCGCAAGGCCGAGATCGAGGCAGCAGGCCTGACCTGGGATGTGGTCGAGAGCATCGTTGTCCATGAGGATATCAAGACCCGCAGCGGCGACTGGCGCACCCTGATCGACAATTACAAGGCCTCGATCCGCGCCGTCGCTGCCGCCGGCATCAATACCGTTTGCTACAATTTCATGGCGATCACTGACTGGACGCGCACCGACCTCGACTATCCGATGCCGCATGGCGGCACAGCGCTGCGCTTCGATGTCGTCGAGCTCTGCGCGTATGATGTCTTCATCCTTGAGCGAGAAGGAGCGGAGGCCGATCACCCACCGGCCCGTGTCGAGGCCGCGCGCGGGCGGCTGCAAGGGATGAGCGACAGCGACAAGGCAAGGCTCGAGCGCAATCTGATCGGCTGGGTGCCGGCGCGCGAATTCATCTTCGATCGGGCAAGCTTCCGCCGTGCCCTCGACCTCTACAAGGACGTCTCCACCGAAGGCCTGCGCGAAAACCTGTTTGGTTTCCTGCGCGAGATCGTGCCGGTGGCCGAAGAGGCCGGCGTCAGGATGGCGATCCACCCCGACGATCCACCTTTTTCGCTGTTTGGCCTGCCACGCATCGTTTCCAAGGCCAATGATGCCCGCGCGCTGCTCGACGCCGTCGCTTCGCCGGCTAACGGGTTGACACTGTGCACCGGCTCCTACGGCGCGGGCGCGCAGAATGATCTGCCGGCAATGGCCAGGGCCTTCTCCGAAAACATCCATTTCGCCCATCTGCGCAATGTCACCAAGGAGCCCGACGGCTCCTTCCACGAAGCCGATCACCTCGACGGCGACACCGACATGGTGGCGGTCGTGTCGGCGCTGATTGGCGAAGAGCGGCGGCGCAAGGCGGCCGGCAGGGCGGACTGGCAGGTGCCGATGCGGCCCGACCATGGCCATGCCATTGTCGACGACATCGGCAAGAAAGTGAACCCCGGCTATTCCTGCATCGGCCGCCTGAAGGGCCTCGCCGAACTGCGCGGCGTCATGCGCGCCGTGGAGACGCTGACGGTGTGAGCAGCCCCTCCCTTCTCCCTTTGTGGAGAAGGTGGCCGAGCGAAGCTCGGATGAGGGGTGTTCCAGGGAACGCTAACGTCTCATTTCTTCCAACACCCCTCAACCGTCTTGGCCCGCCCTACGCGCCAATCCACCTTCCCCCACAAGGGATAAGGAGAGAGGACGCCTGTCACGCCGGCAGGATGGCGCCTTCAAGCGTGGTAAGCTGGCTAAGGAACTGCTCGGCCTTGCTGCGGGTCTGATCGTCCTTGGCGTCGGCGGCGTCTTCCCTCGCTTCCTGGATGCGGCGGGCAAGGTCGGCGCGGTCGATGTCGCCGACGGCCACAGCCGATTCGGCGAGCAGCGTGCAGCCTGCCGGAACGATGTCGGCAAAGCCGCCGAACACCACATAGCGCTCTTCCTTGCCTTGCGCGGTCCTCAGCGTGACGACGCCCGGCTTGATTGTGGTCATGACCGGCGCGTGATGCGCCATGACGGTCATCTCGCCTTCGGCGCCCGGGATGACGACGGATTCGACCTCCTCAGAAACCAGCAACCGCTCCGGCGAGACCAGTTCGAATTTGAAAGCTTCAGGCATGATCAATTTAGCGAGTAGCGGGAGTGAGTAGCGAATAGAAAAAAACGCTCGGTCACATCGCCCCTATTCGCTACTCCCTTATTCGCTATTCGCTTCTTTACGCCGCTTCGGCGGCCAGGCGCTGTGCCTTCTCGACCGCTTCCTCGATGCCGCCGACCATGTAGAAGGCGGCCTCCGGCAGGTGGTCGTAGTCGCCGTTGCAAAGGCCCTTGAAGCCCTTGATGGTGTCGGCGAGGTCGACCAGCTTTCCCGGCGCGCCGGTGAACACTTCGGCGACGAAGAAGGGCTGCGACAGGAAGCGCTCGATCTTGCGGGCGCGGGCCACCGTCTGCTTGTCCTCTTCCGACAGCTCGTCCATGCCCAGGATGGCGATGATGTCCTGCAGCGACTTGTAGCGCTGAAGGATCGACTGCACCTGGCGCGCGACCTGGTAGTGCTCTTCGCCGACGACCATCGGGTCGAGCATGCGCGAGGTCGAATCGAGCGGATCGACCGCCGGATAGATGCCCTTTTCCGAAATCGCGCGGTTGAGCACGGTCGTCGCGTCGAGGTGGGCGAACGAGGTCGCCGGTGCCGGGTCGGTCAGGTCGTCGGCCGGCACATAGATCGCCTGCACCGAGGTGATCGAGCCCTTGGTGGTCGTGGTGATACGCTCCTGCAGCGCGCCCATGTCGGTGGCCAGCGTCGGCTGGTAGCCCACGGCCGAAGGAATGCGGCCGAGCAGCGCCGACACTTCCGAGCCCGCCTGCGTGAAGCGGAAGATGTTGTCGACGAAGAACAGCACGTCCTGGCCCTGGTCGCGGAAATATTCGGCGACCGTCAGGCCGGTCAGGCCAACGCGGGCGCGGGCGCCCGGCGGCTCGTTCATCTGGCCATAGACGAGCGCCGCCTTGGATCCTTCGCCGCCGCCCTTCTTGTTGACGCCGGACTCGATGAACTCGTGATAGAGGTCGTTGCCTTCGCGGGTGCGCTCGCCGACGCCGGCGAACACCGAGAAGCCGCCATGCGCCTTGGCGACGTTGTTGATCAGTTCCTGGATCAGCACCGTCTTGCCGACGCCGGCGCCGCCGAACAGGCCGATCTTGCCGCCGCGGGCATAGGGGGCTAGCAGGTCGAGCACCTTGATGCCGGTGACCAGGATCTGCGCTTCCGTCGCCTGCTCGACATAAGTCGGCGCCGGCTGGTGGATCGAGCGCATTTCGATGCCGTCGACCGGGCCTGCCTCGTCGACCGGCTCGCCGATGACGTTGATGATGCGGCCGAGCATACCCGGGCCGACCGGCACGGTAATCGGTGCACCGGTGTCATAGACATCCTGGCCGCGGACCAGACCTTCGGTCGAGTCCATGGCGATGCAGCGCACGGTGTTCTCGCCCAGATGCTGGGCAACCTCGAGCACCAGGCGATTGCCGACATTGATCGTCTCAAGCGCGTTCAGGATGGCCGGCAGATGCTCACCGAACTGGACGTCGACAACGGCGCCGATGACTTGGCGAACCTTGCCTGCCAGGCCGGTTTTCTTGATGGTAACGGCCGGCGTATTCACAACGGCGGCCTTGGTTGCTGCCGCCTTCTTGGCCGGAGCGGCCTTTGCCGCTGCCGGAGCCGTCGCTGGTGCTGCGGCCTTCGGGGCTGCCGTCTTCGGGGTCGCTGCTTTCGCCATCGTCTTTACCCTTTTCGTCTCTTTGTTTCTCACACGCTTGAGGTCGATGACCTCCTTGTGAGCGTGCCTAGAGCGCCTCGGCGCCCGAAATGATTTCGATCAATTCCTTGGTGATCTGCGCCTGCCGCTGGCGGTTGTAGGTGATCGACAATTTGTTGATCATGTCGCCGGCGTTGCGCGTCGCATTGTCCATGGCGCTCATCTTGGCGCCCATCTCGCCGGCCGCATTCTCGAGCAGCGCGCGAAAAACCTGCACGGAAATGTTGCGCGGGATGAGGTCGGAGAGGATTTCGCCCGGCTCCGGCTCGTATTCGTAGACGGCGCTGCCGCCATCATTCACTTCCGCGGCAGCCGAAGGCGCGCCCGCCGGGATAATTTGCTGCGCCGTCGGGATCTGGCTGATCACCGACTTGAACTGCGAATAGAACAGCGTGCAGATGTCGAAGCCGCCTTCGTTGAACAGGTGGATCACCTTCTTGGCGATGGCGTCGGCATTGACGAAGCCCAGCGTCTTGACCTCGCGCAGGTCGACGCGCTCGATGATCAGCGCCCCGTAGTCGCGGCGCAATATGTCGAACCCCTTCTTGCCGACGCAGATGATCTTGACCTGCTTGCCGTCGGCGAGAAGCTTGCGGATGTGGTCGCGGGCAAAACGGGCGATCTGCGAATTGAAGCCGCCGCATAGACCGCGTTCGGCGGTGCAGACGACAAGCAGATGCACGTCGTCCTTGCCGGTGCCGGTCATCAGCGCCGGGGCATCGCCGCCGCCGCCGATCGCCTGGGTGATATTGGCCAGCACCGCGCCCATGCGCTCCGAATAGGGACGCGCCGCTTCCGCCGCTTCCTGCGCGCGACGCAGCTTCGCCGCGGCGACCATCTGCATCGCCTTGGTGATCTTCTGCGTCGCCTTGACCGAGGCGATACGGTTACGAAGGTCTTTTAACGAAGGCATGCTTCAAACCTGATCCCGTCCGTCCCGCTCAAGCAAAGGTCTTGGCAAAGGCGTCGATCTCTGCCTTCAGCCTGGCGCGCAGATCGTCGGACAGCACCTTCTCCTTGCGGATGCCGTCGAGCACGTCCTTACCGGCCGAGCGCATATGCGACAACAGACCATGCTCGAACTTGCCGACCTGGTTGATCGACAGCTTGTCGAGATAGCCGTTGACGCCGGCGAAGATTACCGCGACCTGCTCCTCGACTTTGAGCGGCGAGAATTGCGGCTGCTTCAACAGCTCGGTAAGACGCGAGCCGCGGTTGAGCAGGCGTTGCGTGGCTGCATCGAGATCGGAGCCGAACTGCGCGAAAGCAGCCATTTCGCGGTACTGCGCGAGCTCGCCCTTGATCGACCCGGCAACCTGCTTCATCGCCTTGATCTGCGCCGAGGACCCGACGCGCGACACCGACAGGCCGACATTGACCGCCGGGCGGACGCCCTGGAAGAACAGATTGGTTTCCAGGAAGATCTGGCCGTCGGTGATCGAGATGACGTTGGTCGGGATGTAGGCCGAAACGTCGTTGGCCTGCGTCTCGATGATCGGCAGCGCCGTCAGCGACCCACCGCCATTTTCGTCATTGAGCTTGGCGGCGCGCTCGAGCAGGCGCGAGTGCAGGTAGAAGACGTCGCCCGGATAGGCTTCGCGGCCCGGAGGACGGCGCAGCAGCAGCGACATCTGGCGATAGGCGACGGCTTGCTTCGACAGATCGTCGTAGCTGATCAGCGCGTGCATGCCGTTATCGCGGAAATATTCGCCCATGGTGCAGGCGGTAAACGGCGCCAGGAACTGCATCGGCGCCGGATCGGACGCGGTTGCGGCGATGATGATCGAATAGTCGAGCGCGCCGCGCTCTTCCAGCACCTTGACGAACTGCGCCACGGTCGAGCGCTTCTGGCCGACTGCGACATAGACGCAGTACAGCTTTTCCTTCTCCGGGCCGTTGTCGTGCACCGATTTCTGGTTGAGCATGGTGTCGAGGATGATCGCGGTCTTGCCGGTCTGGCGGTCGCCGATGACCAGCTCGCGCTGGCCGCGGCCGACCGGGATCAGCGCGTCGATGGCCTTGAGGCCGGTCGACATCGGCTCGTTCACCGATTTGCGCGGGATGATGCCGGGCGCCTTGACGTCGACGCGCTTGCGTTCGGTGGCCTGGATCGGGCCTTTGCCGTCGATCGGGTTGCCGAGCGCGTCGACGACGCGGCCGAGCAAGCCCATGCCGACGGGCGCGTCGACGATGGCGCCGGTGCGCTTGACGGTGTCGCCCTCCTTGATGTCGCGGTCGGCGCCGAAGATGACCACGCCGACATTGTCGGCTTCGAGGTTGAGCGCCATGCCGCGGATGCCGCCGGGGAACTCGACCATCTCGCCGGCCTGGACATTGTCGAGGCCGTAGACGCGGGCGATACCGTCACCGACGGACAGCACCTGGCCGACTTCGGAGACCTCGGCCTCCTTGCCGAAATTCTTGATCTGGTCTTTCAGAATTGCGGAAATTTCCGCGGCGCGGATGTCCATCAGCCGACCTCTTTCAGTGCAAGCTTGAGCGAATTGAGTTTGGTTTTGAGCGACGTATCGATCTGGCGCGAGCCGATCTTGACCACCAGTCCGCCGAGCAGCGACGGATCGACGGTGACGGTGATCGCCACATCCTTGCCGGCGACACTTTTCAGCGCCGCTTTCAGCTCGGTTTCCTGGGCAGGCGTCAGCGCATGCGCCGAGGTGACCTCGGCGGCGGTCTCACCGCGGTGTTCGGCGGCGATCTGGCGGAACGCCCTGATCATTCCTGGCACTGCGAAAAGCCGGCGGTTCTGGGCAACGACGCGCAGGAAATTGCCAGTGAGGCCGGTGATCCCCGCTCTGTCGGCGATCGCGGCGATCGCCTTGGCCTGGTCCTCGCTGGAGAAAACCGGGCTCCTGATCAGCCGCGAAAGGTCAGCGCTGCCTTCGAGCATCGCTTCAAACCTGTTGAGGTCGGCCTCGACGCTGGCGACCGAATTGGTCTGCAGCGCGAGTTCGAACAGCGAACCCGCATAGCGTTCTGCGACACCTGAGATTGGCGAGGACGATTGGGCCACGGACCGTCTTTTCTCTTGTCTGACAGGCCGCAGATTGTTGGCGCGAGCAAAAACTCTGGCTAAATCTTTGACCTTACTACATTTTTCCAAGCACGGAGGCGCGGCTCCCGCTATCCCCGGTTGAAAGTCGATTGCCGTCTAGCACAGGCATTTTCAGACCGCAATGCGTCGTCCGGCATGGTTTTCAGGCACTATTGTCGCATCCGCTGGCCGAGTTCAGCAACCAACCCCGGATTGATCCCTGATTCAGGGCAAAAAGCCGAAGGCGAAGGCAAGCGGCAGCGCCGCCAGCACCAGCTCGACGACGATGGATGCCCAGTTGAACGGCGTATTGGCGCCGTCCGACATCATCGATAGCAGCCGGCCGAAGGCGGTGAATAGCCAGGAGAAGCCGAGCGCCATGTAGAGCAGCGGCTGCGCCAGGAGGATGCAGCACAGGCTGACGCCGAGATAGAAGCCCGACATCCGGCCGCGCCCCTCGGCGATGGCCGCCGCCTTCTCGGGCTTGACCTGCAGCCGCAGGATGCGGAATGCCAGCTGTGGGGCCAGGAATAGCAGCAGCCCGAACAGTAACGTCACCGCGGCGCTCGACCATGCCAGCCACTCGCCCTGGCTCATCGGCCACGGAAACGCAAATTCCATCTTGTCCCCTCGTAAATGGCGGTTCTAATTTCGGGCATTCTAACCAAGGACTTGCGACGCGCCAGACCGGATTCACCAAATCCGGCGTATCGATGGCCACCTTACAAAAAGCTTTGCGGGTCGATATCGACCTGGACCCGCACCGAGGCCCTTATCTTCGGTCCCTCGGCCAGCATGGTGCGAATGAACCCTTGCATGTCGGCGCGCCGCTCGCCCTGGATCAGCAGGCGAAAGCGATGACGGCCGCCGATCAATGACAGCGGCGCCTCGGCCGGGCCGAGCACGAACAGGTCGCTGGCCTGCGGCGCGGCACGGCGCAGGCCGCGGGCGTGCCCCTCGGCTTCCGCGCGCGTCGCCGCGCTGACGATAACACCAGCGAGCCGGCCGAAGGGCGGCAGCCCCGCCCGCTCGCGCTCGGCGATCTCGCGCTCATAAAAGGCCTCGGCATCGCCGGAGACGATCGCCCGCATCACCGGGTGGTCGGGCTGGAAGGTCTGCAGCAGGCCGAGGCTCTTCTTGCCGGTGCGGCCGGCGCGGCCGGTCACCTGGCTGAGCAGTTGGAAGGTGCGCTCGGCGGCGCGCGGGTCGCCATTGGCCAGGCCGAGATCGGCATCGACGACACCGACCAGCGTCATGTTGGGGAAATTATGGCCCTTGGCGACGAGTTGCGTGCCGATGACAATGTCGGCCTCGCCATTGGCGATGGCTTCAAGCTCGAGCCGCAGCCGCCGCACGCCGCCCATCAGGTCGGACGACAGTACGATGGTGCGGGCATCGGGGAAATGCGCGACGACCTCCTCGGCGATGCGCTCGACGCCCGGCCCGCAAGCAACGAGATGATCGAGCGTGCCGCATTCCGGGCAGGCCTCGGGACGGCGTTCATTGTGCCCGCAATGATGGCAGACGAGCTGGCCGCGAAAGCGGTGCTCGACCAGCCAGGCCGAGCAGACCGGACAGCCGAAGCGGTGGCCGCAGACCCGGCAGAGCGTCAGCGGCGCATAGCCGCGCCGGTTCAGGAACAGCAGCGACTGTTCCTTTCCTTCCAGCGTCTGCCGCATATGGCCGAGCAGCACCGGGGACAGGAAGCCGCCGCGTGCAGGCGGCGCACGGCGCATGTCGATCGTCTTGAGTTCGGGAAGTGCCGCCTCGGCAAAGCGCGCCGAAAGCACCGCCCTGCTGTAGCGGCCCTGGCTGGCATTGACGCGGCTTTCGACCGACGGTGTCGCCGAGGCGAGCACGACCGGAAACCCGCCGATATGGCCGCGCACCACGGCCATGTCGCGCGCGTTGTAAAAGACGCGATCCTCCTGCTTGTAGGCGGGGTCGTGCTCTTCATCGACGACAATCAGCCCAAGCTCCCTGAACGGCAGGAACAGCGCCGAGCGGGCGCCGGCGACCACTCGCACGCCGCCTTCCGCCACCTGCCGCCAGACCTTTTCGCGCATTCTTGGCGGCAGGTCCGAGTGCCACTCCGCCGGCTTGGCGCCGAACCGCTCCTGGAAGCGTTCGAGGAAGGCGTGGGTCAGCGCGATTTCCGGCAGCAGGATCAACACTTGCGTGCCGCGATCGAGCGCGGCCGCAACCGCCTCGAAATAGACCTCCGTCTTGCCGGATCCGGTCACGCCGTCGAGCAGGGTGACGCCGAATATGCCGGCCGCGACATTGGCGCGCAGCATCTCGGCGGCATCGCTCTGATCGGGCATCAGCGCCGGCACGGCATAGCCGGAATCGGGTGCTGCGACCACCGGCCGCGGCGGGATCATCACCGTCTCGAATACCCCCTGCGCCCGCAGCCCGTCCACCACCGTCGACGACACGCCGGCCGCATGCGCCAGGCCGGACCGCGTCCAGGCCAGCCCGCCTTCGGCCGTCTCCAGCACGCGCGTCCTCGCCTCCGTCATCCGGTCGGGCTTGGCGAAGGTGCGCTGTAGCCCTTCGATCCACGGTTCCGGGTCGAACGCCTCCGGCGCCCTGAGCAGCATGCGCGCCACCATGCCGGGCGGCGACAGCGTGTACTGCGCCACCCAATCGACAAAACGCCGCATCGCGCGGTCGATCGGCGGGCAGTCGAAAACCTGCTCGATCGGCCGCAATTTCTTCGCGTCAACCTTTTCGACGGCGCCGTCCCAGACGATGCCGGCGACCTGGCGGGGCCCTAGCGGAACGCGCACGATCGAGCCCGGCACCACGCGCATGCCGGCCGGCACGGCATAGGTGTAGGGGCGCTCGGCGGGCATCGGCACCAGCACCGGTGCGGCCGTGACAAAGGGCGAATCTTCGATCATGAGGCGTGACCTTGCCCCGACTTTGGTCTAGATCAAAGTCCGACCCCGAATGTGCATGACCTGCACATGAAAAATCTTCAGGAGACCGCCATGAAATTTTTTGTCGACACCGCCGATGTCAAGGAAATCCGTGAGCTGAACGATTTGGGGCTGCTCGACGGCGTCACCACCAATCCCTCGTTGATCCTGAAATCCGGCGGCAAGATCGCCGACGTCACCAGAGAGATCTGCGAGATCGTCAAGGGCCCGGTCTCGGCCGAAGTCGTTGCCACCGAATACAAGGATATGATGACGGAGGCCAAGATCCTGGCCAGGATCGCCGACAATGTCTGCATCAAGGTGCCGCTGACGCTCGACGGCCTGAGAGCCTGCAAGGACATCCGGTCGGACGGCCGCATGGTCAACGTCACGCTGTGCTTCTCGGCCACCCAGGCGCTGCTCGCCGCCAAGGCCGGCGCCTCCTTCATCTCGCCCTTCGTCGGCCGCATCGACGACAGCGGTTGGGACGGCATGGAACTGATTGCCGATATCCGCACCATCTACGACAATTATGATTTCCAGACCGAAATCCTGACCGCTTCTGTGCGCACGGTGAACCATGTCAAACAGGCGGCACTGATCGGCGCCGACGTCATCACCGCCCCGCCGGCGACGCTCAAGGCGCTGGTCAAGCACCCGCTGACCGACAAGGGCCTGGAGCAGTTCCTCGCCGACTGGGCAAAGACCGGCCAGAAGATCGGCTGAAGCGAAATATCCTACGTCGAACAAAAAAGGCCGAGCAATCGGCCTTTTGCAGATAGCGCAATCCGCCACAGACGGAGCGCTTCAATCCCAGGATGGAAAGACCTAGCTTGCCGCCGGCTTGCCGTGCTTGATCAGATCTTGGGCGATCGACAGCCGCAGCACATCCGCCAGCTCGCGCGCCGCGCGGTTCTCGGCGTCGATCTGCGCCCGATATGACGCGAATTCCTGGCGCGGCCTATCGTATGAGGACGGGATCGAGCGCTTGCCCCTCGCTATGACCGTGCCGGTCTTGGCATCGCTCAGCACATAGTTGGCGGTCAGCGTCACCGTGCCGGCGGTCGGCTCGTCCTCGTCGGTCGTGACCTGCTCGATTGCCGCCGATTCGACGAGTTCGGAGACGCCGAGATCAAGCGAATAGACGGGCGAAGCCGGCTCGCCGGCGCCCTGGCCGAGCGCGAAGATCAAATTGTTGCGAACCTGCTGGGCGTAGCGGGTCTTGACCGGCTTGACCGAGATCGATGCCAGTTCGGCAGCAGCGCCGACCTGAGAGCCGGCGATCAGCGGCGCGCTTGAATAGAGCGGCCGCACCGTGCAGGCGGAAACGAGCGCCACCGAAGCGAGCAGCCCGCAAAGCACGATACGGCGCGGCGTCAGCTCCGCTTTTTTCGGATCAGGCAACAACATTGACGATCCTCTGCGGCACGATGATCACCTTGCGCGGCGCCTTACCTTCGAGCGCTTTCTGCACGAAGTCGAGAGCCAGAACCGCTTTTTCGACCGCACCTTGGTCCGCGTCGCGGGCAATTGTCAAATCGCCGCGTTTCTTGCCGTTGACCTGGACCGGCAGCACGATCTCGGCGTCGACGACAAGCGAGGGATCGTAGTCCGGCCAGGGCCGTTCGGCGACAAGGTCGGTGCCGCCGAGCGTCTGCCAGCACTCCTCGGCCAGATGCGGCATGACCGGCGCGATCAGGTGCACCAGGATCTCGACGGCCTCACGGCAGGCCGCTTGCAATGCCGGATCGGCTTTGCCTTCGGCCGCCTCGTTGAGCGGCACGGTCAAGGCATTGGCGAGCTCATAGATGCGGGCGATGGCACGGTTGAAGGCGAGCTTTTCAATATCCTCGCCGACCGACTTCAGGATCTTGTGGGCGGGCTTGGACACTGTCCAGGCCTCGCCGTCCTTCGCCGTCTCTGGCCGAACTCCGGCGAGCGATTCGGCAGCCGTCGACACCAGCCGCCAGATGCGCTGGATGAAGCGATGCGCGCCGGCCGCACCCTCGTCGGTCCATTCGACATCGCGTTCGGGCGGCGAGTCCGACAGCATGAACCAACGCGCCGTATCGGCGCCGTAGCCGTCGGTGATCTCTTCCGGGCTGACGGTATTCTTCTTCGACTTCGACATTTTTTCGAGCGGACCGATCGCCGCCTCTTTGCCAGTGGCGATTTCGAAGGCGCGGCGCTTGCCGTCGGCGTCCTCCAGCCTGACCTCGCTCGGCGCAAGCCAGCGACCGTTCGAGGCGCCGCCAACCCGATAGGTCTCGTGCACCACCATGCCTTGCGTGAACAGGCCTCTGAACGGCTCGGCGAGATCGACATGGCCGGTCTCGCGCATCGCGCGGGTGAAGAAGCGCGAATAGAGCAGGTGCAAAATGGCGTGCTCGATGCCGCCAATATACTGGTCGACCGGCAGCCATTCAGTCGCGGCCTTGGGATCGGTCGGATCGTTGGCCCAGGGCGCTGTGAAGCGCGCGAAATACCACGACGAATCGACGAACGTGTCCATCGTGTCGGTTTCGCGCCGCGCATCCTTGCCGCAACGCGGGCATTTGACGTGCCGCCATGTCGAATGACGGTCGAGCGGATTGCCCGGCCGGTCGAACTCGATGTCGTCAGGCAGCCTGACCGGCAGGTCGGCTTTCGGCACCGGCACAACGCCGCAATCCTCGCAATGGATCATCGGGATCGGGCAGCCCCAATAGCGCTGGCGCGAAATGCCCCAGTCGCGCAGGCGGAAATTCACCTTGCGCTCGGCCATCGGCCGGTTGCCGATGACCTTTTGTTCCAGCAGCTTAGCCACCTCGTCGAATGCCTGATCCGGCTTCATGCCGTCGAGGAAGCGCGAATTGATCATCGAGCCATCATCGACATAAGCCTCATCGATGACCTGGAAGCTTCCTTGATTCTCGCCCTCCGGCATCACCACCGGAATGACCGGCAGGCCGTATCTGTTGGCGAAGTCGAGGTCGCGCTGGTCGTGTGCCGGGCAGCCGAAAATGGCGCCAGTGCCGTAGTCCATCAGCACGAAATTGGCGACGTAGACGGGCAGCGTCCACTTCTCGTCGAACGGATGGACGACGCGAATACCGGTATCGAAACCCTTCTTCTCGGCCGTCTCCAGGGCCGCCACCGAGGTGCCCATATGGCGGACCTCGTCGATGAACTTTGCCAGCGCCGGATTGTCTTCGGCGGCCTTTTTGGCCAGCGGATGGTCGGCGGCAATCGCCATGAAGGAGGCGCCGAAGATAGTGTCGGGCCTTGTCGTGTAGACTTCGAGCTCATGCTCGCCGGCTATTGGCTTGGCCAGCGGCCAGCGGACCAACAGGCCTTCCGAACGGCCGATCCAGTTCGCCTGCATCAGCTTCACTTTTTCCGGCCAGTCGTCGAGCTGGTCGAGCGAATCCAGCAGATCCTGCGCGTAGTCGGTGATCTTGAAGAACCATTGCGTCAGCTCGCGCTGTTCCACCAGCGCGCCCGAGCGCCAGCCGCGCCCGTCGATGACCTGCTCGTTAGCAAGCACCGTCATGTCCTCCGGGTCCCAGTTGACCTTGGAGGATTTGCGCGTCACCAGGCCCTTCTCGACGAAATCGAGGAACAGCATCTGCTGGCGATGGTAATAATCGACATCGCAGGTGGCGAACTCGCGTGCCCAATCGAGCGACAGGCCCATGACCTTGAGTTGCTCGCGCATGGCGGCGATGTTCTGATAGGTCCAGTCCTTGGGATGGACCTTGTTTTGCATTGCTGCGTTTTCGGCTGGCATGCCAAAGGCGTCCCAGCCCATCGGGTGCAGCACGTTGAAACCCTTGGCCCGCTTGTAGCGCGCCACCACGTCGCCCATCGTATAGTTGCGGGTATGGCCGATATGGATGCGCCCCGACGGATAGGGAAACATCTCCAGGACGTAGTATTTCGGGCGCGGGTCATCGTTGTCGGCTTCGAACAGCTTCTTGGCGTCCCAGGCCTTCTGCCATTTGGGCTCTGACGCGCGCGGATTGTATCGTTCGGTTGCCATCGGGTGTTTTTCACTTAAAAGCATGCGCGAGCCGCCGGACAATGCCCGGGCGGCTCAGGAAATGTCGTCGCGGTGTTCACCATGGATTACCGGACCCGTCAACTGCGGCGATCCGGCGAAAAGCCAAACACAGGCAGGATATAGGCATGGCGAGCGCCGTCGAACAGCTTTTCACCGTCAAGGCAAGGATCGCCACTGCCGAGCGCCAGGCCGGACGCGAGACCGGGGCGGTGACGCTGGTTGCGGTCTCGAAAACCTTCGATGCCACCGATATCCGCCCGGTTATCAAGGCCGGCCAGCGCGTCTTCGGCGAGAACCGCGTCCAGGAGGCGCAAGCCAAATGGCCGGCGTTGAAGGAAGCTTTCCACGACATCGAGTTGCACCTGATTGGGCCGTTGCAATCGAACAAGGCCAAGGAAGCGGTGGCATTGTTCGACGTCATCGAAACCGTCGACCGTGAAAAGATCGCCGCCGAACTCGCCAAGGAAATCGCCAGGCAGGGCAGGACGCCAAGGCTCTACGTCCAGGTCAACACCGGCTCGGAGCCGCAAAAGGCCGGCATCGAGCCACGCGAGGCGGTCGCCTTCATCGCCCGCTGCCGCGATGTCCACGGCCTCGCCGTCGAAGGGCTGATGTGCATCCCGCCGGCCGACGAGAATCCCGGCCCGCATTTCGCGCTGCTGGAAAAGCTCAGCACGGAGGCCGGCGTCGAAAAGCTCTCGATGGGTATGTCCGCCGACTACGAGACCGCGATCGCCTTCGGCGCGACCAGTGTCCGGGTTGGTTCGGCGATTTTCGGCGCCAGATGAGGCGCAGCGACCTTAGGCCACAGGCCGACATCGGCGAAGCCAGAGTATAGAAACGGAACGTTTCGTTCCTATATGGTTCGAGTTATCGCAAAGCCTCTGGAGCCACCATGCGTTACAATCAACTTGGAAATACGGGGATGTTCGTCTCCGAACTTTGCCTCGGTACAATGACGTTCGGCGCGGCCGGCGAGAATGCCCAATGGGGCCTGATCGCCAGCCTCGACCAGAAGGGCGTCGACGAGATCGTCGCCCGCTCGCTCGCCGCCGGCGTCAATTTCTTCGACACCGCCGATGTTTATTCCTTCGGCGCCTCGGAACGGCTTCTCGGCCAGTCGCTGAGAAATCTCGGCGTCAACCGGCAGGACGTGATCATCGCCACCAAGGTTCACGGCGCCATGGGCGGCGGCCCGAACCAGCGCGGTTCTTCGCGCGGCCATATCATGGATTCGGTCGAAGGCAGCCTCGAACGGCTGCAGCTGGACCATATCGATCTCTATCAGCTGCACGGCACCGACACGGTCACGCCAATAGACGAAACGCTGCGGGCGCTCGACGACCTGGTTGCCGCTGGCAAGGTCCGCTATGTCGGCGTCTCGAACTGGCAGGCCTGGCGCATCGCCAAGGCGCTGGGTATTGCCGAGCGCAAGGGCTTTGCCCGTTTCGAGACCGTGCAGTCCTATTACTCGATCGCCGGCCGCGATCTCGAGCGCGAGATCGTGCCGCTGCTCGACGAGGAGAAGCTCGGGCTGATGGTCTGGTCACCGATGGCTGGCGGCCTGCTCTCGGGCAAGTACGGACCCGGTGCCCCCGGCAATGGCGAGGGCCGCCGCGCCAGCTTCAATTTCCCACCGGTCAACGAGGACCGCGCCTGGGCAGCGGTTGCCGTCATGCGCGAGATCGCCGCCAAGCACGGCGTCAGCGTCGCCACGGTGGCGCTCGGCTTTGTCCTGGCCAAACCGTTCGTGATGAGCGTCATCATCGGCGCCAGCCGCATGGAACAGCTGGAACAGAACCTTGCGGCCACCGAGTTGAAACTCGATGCCGACGACCTTGCTCGTCTCGATGAAGTCAGCGCACTGCCGCCCGAATATCCGGGCTGGATGCTCGAACGCCAGGCGGCGGGCCGCAGGCCGGCGCCGTTCACGCCAAAGAAGTAGTTCCTTGTCGACATGACATTTCGGGAGCCAGATTCGGGAGCCCAGTGGGCTCCCGAGTGCCTTTCCGCTTCAGCCCAGCCGCGCCGTTTCGGCCAGGAAATCTAAAAAGGCCCGCACCCGCGCCGGCAAATGCTTGCCTTGGCCGACATAAACCGCATGTGTCAGTTCCTCGTCGTCGGGGTTGAACTCTTCCAGCAGTGGCAGCAGCCGGCCGGCGGCAATGTCGGCCTCCACGTGCCAGCGTGCCAGCCGGGCGATGCCCGCCCCTGAGAGCGCCATCAGCCGCATCGCCTCGCCGTCGCTGACCAGCGTGTTTCCAACGATCGAAATGGTGATCGGCTTGCCGGCCGCGTCGACAAAAGGCCAGCCCTCGAGGTGGCGCACGAAGCAGAAGCCCATCCGGTTGTGACGATCGAGATCGGCGAGCGTCTTGGGTGTGCCACGCGCTTCGAGATACGATGGCGCGGCAACGACGACCACCCGGCTTTGCCCGAGCTTGCGCGCCACCAGCCGTGATTCGCCGAGCGGGCCGGCACGGATGGCGACGTCGGCGCGCTCCTCCATCAGGTCGATAACACTGTCGGTCAACACCAGATCGACCGAGATTTCGGGGTATCGTTCTAGAAAACGCGGCAAAAGCGGGATCAGCCGGTGCTGCCCGAAAGGCACGTAGCTATTGACCCGCAGCCGGCCACGCGGCGCGGCACCCGCCGCTGCCTCGCGCTCGGCTGCCGCCATATCGGCCAGGATGCGCACGCCGCTGTCGAAGAAGGCCGCCCCTTCCGGTGTCAGTTGCAGCTTGCGCGTCGAACGGCTGACCACGCGCGTCCCGAGCCGTGCCTCCAGCCGCGCGATCAGCTTGCTCACCCCCGACGGCGTCATCCGCAGCGCACGGGCAGCGGCCGAAAAGCTGCCCGCCTCGACGACGCGGACGAACACTTCGATCTCGCCTGAACGGTTGATGTCGGGCCTGGCCATTGGTGAATCTATTTCACAGGCAATGTGCCCTAGGCAAGGCTAGTTCACAGGTCGGTGCATCACGATCTTTCGGGCCGGGCGTGAGAGGACACGGCGCCCATCGCCGAAACTGGCCGTCATCGAAGTGGGAACCGCCATGCCTCTTGCTCTCTACGCTCTTGCCGCCGGTGCCTTCGGTATTGGCGTCACCGAATTCGTCATCATGGGCCTGCTGCTCGACGTCAGCACCGATCTCGGCGTCTCGATCTCAGCTGCCGGCCAGCTGATTTCGGGCTATGCGCTCGGCGTCGTCATCGGCGCGCCGCTGCTGACGATCGCCACAGGCCGCTGGCCGCGCAAGACCGTGCTTCTGGCGCTGATGGCAATCTTCACGCTAGGCAACCTCGCCTGCGCGATGGCCCCTGACTACTGGACGCTGATGGGTGCGCGCGTGCTCACCGCCTTCGCCCACGGCACCTTCTTCGGCGTCGGCTCGGTCGTGGCGACCGGGCTGGTGGCGCCCAACAAGAAGGCATCGGCGATCGCCCTGATGTTCACCGGCCTGACCATCGCCAACATCCTCGGCGTCCCCTTCGGCACATGGCTCGGCCAGGCCTTCGGCTGGCGCGTGACCTTCTGGGCGGTGACCCTGGTCGGCATGGTCGCTTTCGCCATCATCCTGCTGCTGGTGCCGCGCAGCCAGACAGCGCCTGAGACAAGCAATTTGCGAGCCGATCTCGCCGTGCTCGGCCGCACGCCCGTCCTGCTTGGCTTTGCCACCACCGTGCTCGGCTATGCCGGCGTCTTCGCCATCTTCACCTACATCGCCCCGTTGCTGACCGAGATCACCGGTTTTGGTGAAGCAGCGGTGTCGCCGATCCTGCTGGTCTTCGGCGGCGGCCTCATCGCCGGCAACCTCGCCGGCGGCAAGTTCGCCGACCGCTGGCTGGTGCCTTCCGTTCTCGGCAGTCTCGTCGTGCTGGCGCTGGTGCTCGGCACCATGACCTTCGCCCTGCACAGCCAGGTTATGGCCGTCATCTATGTCGGCCTGCTCGGCGTCGCCGCCTTCGCCACCGTGGCGCCGCTGCAGATGTGGGTACTGGAAAAGGCACAAGGCGCCGGCCAGAGCCTCGCCTCGTCCTTCAACATCGCCGCCTTCAATCTCGGCAATGCGGCCGGCGCCTGGCTCGGCGGCGTGGTCATCGCCCATGGCCCCGGCCTCGGCGCCGTCACCTGGGTCGCGGCCCTGCTGCCGCTCTCGGCGCTTGCCGTCGCCACACTGGCGCTTCGCCTCGATCGCCCAACGCTCGGTGAACCGGCACCCGCCCGCTCGTAGCAACTCGACGAACCCTTGTACATCATAGGAGAAAAAGATGGATTATCGAAATCTTGGCGCATCGGGCCTGAAGGTCCCGGCGCTCTCGTTCGGCGCTGGAACCTTCGGCGGGTCAGGGCCGCTGTTCGGCGCCTGGGGCAACAGCGATGCGACGGAAGCGCGGCGGCTGGTCGACATCTGCCTGGAGGCGGGCGTCAACCTGTTCGACACCGCCGATGTCTATTCGAATGGCGCTTCCGAACAGGTGCTCGGCGAAGCGATCAAGGGCCGTCGCGATGCCGTGCTGATCTCGACCAAGACTTCGCTGCCGATGGGCGACGGTCCCAACGATGCCGGCTCGTCCCGTTCGCGCCTCATCACGGCCGTTGAAGACGCGCTCAAACGGCTCGGCACCGACTACATCGACCTGCTGCAACTGCACGCGTTCGACGCCGCAACACCGATCGAGGAGGTGCTATCGACGCTGGATAGGCTCGTGCGCGCCGGAAAGCTGCGTTATGTCGGCGTTTCCAATTTTTCCGGCTGGCAAGTGATGAAGTCGCTCGGCCTGGCGGACAGATACGGCTATCCCCGATACGTCGCCCATCAGGTCTATTATTCGCTGGTCGGGCGCGATTATGAATGGGAGTTGATGCCGCTCGGCCTCGACCAGGGTGTCGGTGCGCTGGTGTGGAGCCCGCTCGGCTGGGGCCGCCTGACCGGCAAGATCCGCCGTGGCCAGAAACTGCCGGAGAAAAGCCGGCTGCACTACACGGCAAGCTTCGGACCGCCGGTCGAGGACGAGCATCTCTATCGGGTCGTCGACGCGCTTGATGTTGTCGCCGAGGAAACCGGCAAGACCATACCGCAGATCGCCATCAATTGGCTGCAGCAGCGGCCGACCGTCGCCTCCGTCATCATCGGCGCGCGCAACGAGGAGCAGTTGCACCAGAATCTCGGCGCCGTCGGCTGGTCACTGACCCCGGATCAGATGAAAATCTTGGACACGGCAAGCGAGGTCACCGCACCCTATCCCTATTTCCCCTATCGCCGGCAGGAAGGTTTTGCCCGGCTGAACCCGCCCGCGGTTTGACGCTCCAAAAGCTGGGCGGCGGCTCCCAGGCTGCCGCCCGCGCTTTAGTGCAGCACGAACTCGCCGTCGACCTTGCGCCATTCGTTCGGCGCGATCAGCTTCTGGTGCGTGTAGCTGACCGAATGCAGCGGGCCTTCAAGCTTGGCCTGCCAGAACTCGATGAAGCGGATCAGCACCGGAAATTTCGGGGCGATGTCGTAGTCCTGCCAGATGAAACTCTGCAGCAGATGCGGATGATCGGGAAAGTGATAAAGAATCTTGGCCGTGGTCAAGCCATAGCCCTTGAGCATCAGGTCCATTTCGGAATGGTCGCGCATTGCGGTCCCCTGGTTGATTCTCCGTTCCTCCCAGCCTGAAATTGTGCTCGCCATTTGCTTAATCGTCTATTGATATTTTTGCGATCAAACTTGGTTTCTCCCGCAAAAACATACCCTTAGCAGCCATCTCGCCTGAGTGCTGACACCGCCCGGGAACGGGGCTGCGGCATCGCGCCGCGCAAATCCAACGTCTAATGTTGCCGACACCGCCGAACTGTTAATAATGCGCGCGAATTCGCGGCCGCATCGCTGCGATCCTGCCGGCAGTCAAGCCGGCGGTTTGGTTTCGGGAGGAAAGCTAAGAAATGTCCGATGTTCATGTCCACCGCGTCCAGCCGGCGTGGAAGAAGAATGCGCTGATCGACAACGACACCTACCTGAAATGGTATGCCGACAGCGTCAAGAACCCGGACAAGTTCTGGGGCAAGCACGGCAAGCGCATCGACTGGTTCAAGCCTTTCAGCAAGGTCAAGAACACCTCCTTCGACGGCAAGGTCTCGATCAAATGGTTCGAGGACGGCCAGACCAACGTTTCCTGGAACTGCATCGACCGGCATCTGAAGAAGCGCGGCGACCAGATCGCCATCGTCTGGGAAGGCGACAATCCCTACGACGACAGGAAGATCACCTATAACGAGCTTTACGAGCATGTCTGCCGGCTCGCCAATGTGATGAAGAAGCACGGCGTCAAGAAGGGCGACCGCGTTACCATCTACATGCCGATGATCCCTGAAGCGGCCTTCGCGATGCTTGCCTGCACGCGCATCGGCGCCATCCATTCCGTGGTCTTTGGCGGCTTCTCGCCGGATGCATTGGCCGGCCGCATCGTCGACTGCGAATCGACTTTCGTCATCACCACCGATGAAGGCCTGCGCGGCGGCAAGCCGATTCCGTTGAAAGACAACACCGACAAGGCGATCGACATCGCCGCGAAGAATTTCGTGATGGTCAACAAGGTCGTCGTCGTGCGCCGTACCGGCGGCAAGGTTGGCTGGGCTCCGGGGCGCGACGTCTGGTACCACGACGAGGTCGCGACGGTTAAGGCGGAGTGCAAGCCGGAGAAGATGAAGGCCGAGGACCCTTTGTTCATCCTTTACACGTCGGGTTCGACCGGCAAGCCGAAGGGCGTGCTGCACACCACGGCCGGTTATCTCGTCTACGCCTCGATGACCCACCAATATGTCTTCGACTACCAAGACGGCGACATCTTCTGGTGCACCGCTGATGTCGGCTGGGTCACCGGCCACAGCTACATCGTCTACGGGCCGCTCGCCAACGGCGCCACCACGCTGATGTTCGAGGGCGTGCCGAACTATCCGTCGCAATCCCGCTTCTGGGAGGTCATCGACAAGCACAAGGTCAACATCTTCTACACCGCGCCGACAGCGTTGCGCGCCCTGATGGGCGCCGGCGACGCCCATGTCACCAAGACGTCGCGCAAATCGCTGCGCGTGCTCGGCACGGTCGGCGAGCCGATCAATCCGGAAGCCTGGGAGTGGTATTTCAACGTCGTCGGCAACGGCAAGGTGCCGATCGTCGACACCTGGTGGCAAACCGAGACCGGCGGTATCCTGATCACGCCGCTGCCCGGCGCCACCAACCTCAAGGCGGGTTCGGCGACGCGGCCCTTCTTTGGCGTCAAGCCGCAACTGGTCGATGCCGACGGCAAGGTGCTGGAAGGCGAAGCCAGCGGCAATCTTTGTATTGCCGACTCATGGCCGGGCCAGATGCGGACCGTTTATGGCGACCACGACCGCTTCGTGCAGACCTATTTCTCGACCTACAAGGGCAGGTACTTCACCGGCGACGGCTGCCGCCGCGATGCTGACGGCTACTACTGGATCACCGGCCGCGTCGACGACGTCATCAACGTCTCCGGCCACCGCATGGGCACCGCCGAGGTCGAATCGGCGCTGGTTTCGCATGAGAAGGTCTCGGAGGCCGCCGTCGTCGGCTACCCGCACGATATCAAGGGCCAGGGCATCTACTGCTATGTCACGCTGATGGCCGGCGAGACGCCAAGCGAGGAATTGCGCCAGGAGCTCGTCGCCCATGTCCGCAAGGAGATCGGCGCCATCGCTTCGCCCGACAAGATCCAGTTTGCGCCCGGCCTGCCGAAGACGCGTTCCGGCAAGATCATGCGGCGCATCCTGCGCAAGATCGCCGAGGACGATTTTGCCGCGCTCGGCGACACCTCGACGCTGGCCGATCCGGCAGTTGTCGACGACCTGATCGCCAACCGGCAAAACAAGAAGGGCTGATGCAACCCGCGTCGGGCGCCGTCACCGAGCTTTGGCGCCGAGGATTGGGAAAGCCGCAGTGATGGCCAATCTCACCTCGGTGGGGCAGATGTCCGGCAGGACAGAGCGGGGCGCGAAGGATCGCGACAGAACGGAATACGCTCCCTACTCCCGGTACAAATCCGCCCGCGTCGGCGGCAGGCCGCTTGGGCCGCGCGCGCGCCTTGTGGCGACGGTCTGGAAAATCTGCGCCGACGCACGTTCGAAGGTGATCGAGCAGCCGGTGAGATAAAGCAGCCAGAGCCGCGCCTTGGCTTCGCCGACCTCGGCGATAGCTTCGTCGAAGTGTGCATGGAGACGCTCGGCCCACAGCCTGCAGGTGCGCGCATAGTGCTCGCGCAAGTTTTCGACGTCGTAGACGAGTAAGCCGTGCGCCTCGAGATTGCCGAGCGTCATGCCGACCGTATCGAGTTCGCCGCCCGGAAAAATGTATTTGATCAGCGCCTTGAATTCCGGCCCCTTGCGCAGCGTCTTCTTCATGTTGCCCTTGTCGCGCCGGGTGATGGCGTGGTGCAGATAGATGCCGCCGGGTTTGAGCAGGCGATGGATCCTCGAGAAATAGGCCGCATGGTTGGCAAGCCCCAGATGCTCGAACATGCCGATCGACGAGATCTTGTCGAAGGAGCCGGACAGCTCGGCATAGGACTTGATCTCGATGGTGATGCGGTCCTCCAGCCCCTCGGCCCGGATGCGTTCGCGGGCGAGCTCGGTCTGTGCCTCCGACAGCGAGACGCCGTGGCCGACGACGCCATAATTCTTCACCGCATGGATGAGCATCGCTCCCCAGCCGCAGCCGATGTCGAGCAGTTTTTCGCCGGGTTTCAGCCGAAGCTTGCGGCAGATATGGTCGAGCTTGTCTCTCTGCGCCTGATCGATATCGTTGGCGAAATCCTTGAAGTAGCCGCAGCTATAGACCATGCGCTCGTCGAGGAAGAGCCGGTAGAACGCGTTGGAAATGTCGTAGTGATGTTGGATCGCCTCCTTGCTCGAACCGCTGACGTAAGGATTGCGGCCGGAAAGATCGGTTCGCGCCGTCATTTGTTTTCGCGAAAACAGCACCGCTGGCAGGTCGCGCAGGATCGCCAGCTTCGGCAGTGTCTTGAGCTTGGTCCTGAGCTTGCCGTGCGTGGGCAAGGCGTAGAAATCGAACAGCGATCCGTCTTCGACGTCGACCGCCTTGGCAATCCACATCTCGATCAGCGTCGATAAGGATGGGCGGCGTACGATCTGCCAGACGATGTCCTGGTCGTTGATGGTGAGCACCGGGCCGGCAGCCGGGCCGATCCGCTCGCCCGTCCACAGCCTCACCGCAAAACCCGGCTTCAGCGTCTCGATCACCGTCCGAATAATCCGGGCCGCTCTCTCGGCTGCCTCCATCCCCGTCCTCCCTTAACCGGCAAATATTGGCCCGGAACAATAGCGGCTCGATCTTGCCTGCCCGATGGGCCGGCCGCAAGCCGCCTGGGTGCGCAAGCACGCTTGTTCAGGATTTTCGGGTGCCGCGCCTTGCCATTTGCCGGATGACACCCCATCATGAGGGAGTGTTCAACAAATCGAAAGGAGGTGATCCGATGTCGAGTGATTTCGTTTTCCAGAACGTGGCCTCAGCGGATCGCACTTTCGGGAAGCAGTCTTCCCGTTAAGGCGCGAGATGCGCGGCTGGCGACCGATGGTCGCCGCCATGAGCCGCGCCATGGACGGAAACACGGAAGGCCGCCGGCTTCGCGGGAAGCGGCGGCCTTTTCCTTTTTGGGCTGCTGTCTCCCTGTTTGGTTCCCTTACCTCGTGACAGTCAGCGTCTCGATGTTGCGCGCTATATCCTGGAAAGCCTGATTGAGTTCCGCTCCGGTGGCGGCCTGATAGAAGTGCTTGATCTTGGCGGTGTCCGGACTCGCGCAATCCTGGAGCGTCGCTTTGGCGTTCACTTCCTTGAGATCGAAGCCGACGGTGAAGATTTCGATGCCCTTGTTGCGCATGGCAGCGCAGAGTGTCTTTGCGGCCGTGCGGGTCGGCTCCTTGCCGGCGCCATTGTAAACGTCGCTGACGGTGCTGGCATCAAAGTAAGATAGGTTGAACTCGCCGTCGGTCATCAGGATCGCGATCTTCGCAACCCTCTTTGGATCCGTCTTGGCCGGCCGTTCCGAGGCTTTCATCACACTGCCCCAGTTTTCCGAAAGCATGTACCAGCTCCACTGCACGCCGATATGGCCGGCGGTCCCACCCGATGCGACAAAGGTCTTTATGACGTTCTTGAGCGCCGTGGCGTCCGCCGTCAGCGGTTTCAATGCGGCGGCAGGGCAGGCAGCCGTGCCGGTCTGCCAGGCGAAGGATGACAGCAGGTAGTCGCGATTGACCATGCTGACGTCGGGGCCCGCATCCGAATACTGATAGATCCCCTTGCGCTCGGTGGCGCAATTATCGGGACGGATAAAGCCCGAGACATACTGTAGGGCGCCATTTCCGGGCGCCTGCTTGCGTTGGCTGGCGGTGGTTTCCACATAGACGCTGCTGGCGGCAAGTGTACCGGCATTCACCGAATTGGCATAAGGCACGATAGCAACCCGCACACGTGGCTTGGAGGGGTCCTGGCCGCCCAGGAAGCTGTCGACAGCATTCGCCGCAGCCGCCCGCAGATCGATGATTTTCTGGCCGGCCATCGACCCGGTCACGTCGAGCATCATCGCGACTTCGACCTGCTTGTCCGAATAGAGCGCCGTCGTCGATGCGGGGACGCGTTGCGTGCCACTCGTGCCGAAAAGCGGGAAATAGTAGTTGACGTTGACATGGGCGTCCGCCTGGACAGTCTTGGCTGTCCTGTCGACAACCAGATTGTCGAGAACGATCTGGTTGTCCTGTAGGATACCCGCCCTGCTGTTGGCATCGAGAAAAGCCTGCACCGATTTGCTGGCGTCGGCCTCGCCGATGACGCCGGTTGTCAGGTCGCGGGCCGTCGAGGTGACCGCAGCATCGACGACGCCTTGCAGGCTCGATTTCACGTTGTAGAGTTGCGACATGTTGACGGCAAAGCCGACACTCAGGGCCAGCACTGCGCCGATTATCCCAAACAGCACCGCGAAATTTCCGCTGCGATCCCCGGCAAAGCCGCCGATCGCCTGAACAAGACCCCCGAAATGCCGCATCCCTTCCGCCTCAATTCGCTACAGCCTGCAGCTGTCCGAACGCGCATTGCAGGAATCCGGCCGGATCGCGCCGCCAGACGCGGGAAGGTGGGCGACTCCCGCTCAGGCCATTGTTCCAAAGAGTTTCGAGCGGCGGCAAGGTAAACAACGGGTAAACGAAAGCCGCGTGGGCGCGGCTTTGTTGACAAAGCGCTTACCAAGATTCGGGCTCGCAATTCGAGACGGCTGGACTGTGTCCCAACCCGGTACAGGCGAGATGTATCGAACCGGATCAGCGCGACCGCGTTGGCGGGAAATGGAGACACGGACTGTGAATGTGTCCCGAAAGACTAGGCCAGCATCCGTGCGCTGACCGTCTTGTCGACGCCACGATGGGGCGGCTTGAACAGATTGCCTTCCTGCTCGTGCGTCCAGACCTTGAACCGGCTGAGCCGATGCGGGCCGAAACTGTGCAGCAGCGGCACGTCGGTGGCGTCGCGGCCGCGGGCGATGACGACGCGGCCGATCCTCGGCACATTGTGGCGAGGATCGAAAGTGTACCATCTGCCGTCGAGGAACACTTCCACCCACGCCGAGAAATCCATTGGCGCCGGATCGGCGGGCACGCCGATATCGCCGAGATAGCCGTTCACGTAACGGGCGGGGACGTTCATGCAGCGGCAGAGCGTGATCGCCAGATGGGCAAAGTCGCGGCAGACGCCGACGCGTTCCTCATGCGCCTGCGCCGCCGTGCGGGTCGAGCGCGCATAGCCGTAGCCGAAGGACAGGCGGTTGTGGACATAGTCGACGATCGCCTGCACCCGCGCCCAGCCCGGCGGAAGCTGGCCGAAAAGTTGCCAGGCCAAGTCGCCAAGATGGTCGGTCTCGCAGTAACGGCTGCCAAGCAGATAGCCGAGCACGTCGTCCGGCAATTCGGCGACCGGGACTTCCCTGGCCAGCGTGTTGACCTCGTCCGTCTCGCCGCTGTCCTCGACCACCGCGTCATAGAGGATGCGAAAGCTCCCGGCCGGCGCCGTGAAGCGGCGGCAGCTATTGCCGAAAAGATCGTGGTAGACCCTGGTCGGGACCGACGGCGATGTCAGCACGCGCGTCTGCCGCTTGATGTCGGCCTGGCGATCCCCGTGGATGTCGAGCAATGAAATGACCGGCGTCGCTGCAACGCATTCAATGGCAATTTCATAGCCAAGCCGAATCAGCATTGCCCTCCCCCTACGATCGTCATGGAAGATAGTGCCGATCAACGCGGGACAGTGCGCAGCGGTTCCGTTGGGTGTCGAAAACGACACCGCCCGGCTTCCCATACGGACGCGGCGACGTTATGGTCGATCGATATGCGTCTTTCGAAATAATCCCTCCCAAGATTACCCCGGGAAAACCGATGTTCGCAGGCAGAAAATTCGCGGCCTTCCTGTTCGATATGGACGGCACGATTCTCAATTCGATTGCCGCGGCGGAAAGGGTCTGGGCAGCTTGGGCGCATCGGCAAGGTCTTGACGTCGCTGCATTCCTGCCGACTATCCACGGCGTGCGGGCGATCGAGACCATCGGCCGGCTCGCGCTCCCGGGCGTCGATCCTGCCCGCGAAGCCGATTCGCTTTTGCAGGCCGAGGCGGCCGATGTCGAGGGCATTCGCCCGATTGCCGGCGCCGCGGCCTTCCTGGCGTCGCTGCCGCCTGGAAGCTGGGCGATCGCCACTTCGGCACCGCGCGAACTCGCCCTGCTGCGCCTGCAGGCCGCGGGTATTCCGGCTCCCGCCGTGATTGTTGCGGCGGAGGACGTCTCCCGCGGCAAGCCGGCACCCGACTGCTTCCGGCTGGCGGCCGAACGGCTCGGCGTCGATGTGGGCGACTGCCTCGTCTTCGAGGACGCACCGGCCGGGGTTGCGGCGGCCGAAGCCGCGGGCGCTGCAATCGTCGTGATCAGCGCCACGCACCGGCATCCGTTGGACACGTCACATGCCACCATCGCCGGCTATGAAGCGATCGGCATCGCCGTCGATGCCAGCGGCTGGATTGCCATCGAAGCGGAACGGACCGCGCAGCCTGCGTAGTTTGGCGCCCTGCCTGGGCTAAAAGTCGCTGGTCAGGCCCTTGACTTCCCAGTCGCCGTAGCGGCCGGGCTCCTTGCCGCCGCGCCCGCCGATCTCCCTCGGCAGTGTGGCTTCCTTCTCGCGATATTTCTCGCGCCGGGCCTCGGCCTCGGCCAAGGCACGCTGGGCTGCTGGCCTCAGCGCCTTTTGCGGCTCGCCGTTAGCATTCGTTGTGCTGGTTTCGTCGATCATGCGATCTTCCGCTAGATTGAAACAGGCGCCCGATTGAACGGGAACCGCTGTTTCCCATCATATAGCGATGGGCCCACAAGGATCGACCCCTTTGTTGGGCCACAACGGAGCAGACGATGAACACCCTTCGCACCGCCATGCTTTTGGCCGCAATGACGGCCCTGTTCATGGGTGTCGGCTATCTGGTCGGCGGATCCGGCGGCATGATGATCGCCTTGCTGATCGCCGCCGGCACCAATTTGTTCAGCTATTGGAACGCCGACAAGATGGTGCTGTCGATGCATCGTGCGATCGAGGTCGACGAAAACAACGCGCCTGAATATTACGCCATCGTGAAGGGTCTGGCGCAACGTGCCGGCCTGCCTATGCCGAGAACCTATCTCATCGACAATCCGCAGCCCAATGCTTTCGCTACCGGCCGCAATCCGCAAAATGCCGCTGTCGCCGCCAGCACCGGTCTGCTCGAGCGGCTATCGCATGAAGAAGTCGCGGCGGTGATGGCGCATGAGCTCGCCCATGTGCAGCACCGCGATACGCTAACCATGACGATCGTCGCCACCTTTGCCGGCGCAATTTCGATGCTCGGCAATTTCGCCTTCTTTTTCGGCGGCAACCGCGACAACAACAATGCCTTTGGCATCGTCGGCGTACTGGTCGCGATGATCGTGGCGCCTTTGGCCGCCATGATCGTGCAGATGGCGGTGAGCCGCACCCGCGAATATGAGGCCGACCGGCGCGGTGCCGAAATCTGTGGACACCCGCTGTGGCTCGCCTCGGCACTTGACAAGATCGCGCGGGGCGCCGAACGCATCCGCAACCCCGATGCCGAGCGCAATCCGGCAACCGCCCATCTCTTCATCATCAATCCTCTTTCCGGCGAGCGCATGGACAGTTTGTTTTCCACTCACCCGAGCACAGAAAACCGCATCGCCGCATTGCAGAGGATGGCGAGCGAGATGGCCGGCGCACCAGAAGCGGCCGCGACGCCAACGCCAGCCCCGGAAGGGACCGGGCAGCAGCCGTCGGGTCCGTGGGACAGGGCCGCCCGGCCCGAGAGGCCGGCTGAGCCGGCCAAGCCGAGACCAAACCCCTGGGGACGCAATCCGACCGGACCCAAAGGCCCGTGGTCGTGAGTTCAGCGAAGCGCCGGCACCGAATTTCAGGCGATCGTGAACACAATTCGGGCAGCGAGGCTGTTGCCGGTCTCGCCGCGCGCAAGGCAGCCGCGCGCCTGCTTGCCGCCGTCATTGACGCGAAAACGCCGCTCGACGGGCTGACCGATCATGAGAACGGCCATCCGCAATACAAGGCGCTCGACTTGCGCGACCGCGCCTTGGTGCGCGCTATTCTGGTCACCGCCCTCCGCTACCGCATGACCATATCAGGCCTTTTGGCCCGCCGCCTGGAAAAGCCGCTGCCGCCCAATGCCACGGCGCTTTCGCACATCTTGCACGTGGCGGCAGCGCAGATCCTGTTCCTCGATGTTCCCGACAGCGCCGCCGTCGACCTCGCCGTGACGCACGCCAAGTCCGATCCGCGCACGGCGCGCTTTTCCGGCCTCGTCAACGGCGTGCTACGCACGTTGGCGCGGGCCAAGCAGGAAGGGCTCGCGGCCGCACTTGCTGGTACCGACGAGGCGCCAAAATGGTTTTCCGACCGTTTGAAAACGGTCTACGGCCTCGACACGGCCAGGCAGATACTGCTCGCCCATCGCCATGAGGCGCCGGTCGATTTTTCGGTCAAGTCGGACCCGGCGCTGTGGGCCGAACGGCTCGGCGGCTTCGTCTTGCCGACCGGCACGGTGCGGGTCGAAAAGCTCAGCGCTTCCGTGACCGAACTGCCCGGCTTTGGGGAAGGCGCCTGGTGGGTTCAGGATGCGGCGGCCAGCCTGCCGGCCCGGCTGTTCGGCGACGTCAATGGTTTGCGAATCGCCGACCTCTGTGCCGCCCCCGGCGGCAAGACCGCCCAGCTGATCCTCGCCGGCGCCCACGTCACCGCGCTCGACATGTCTAAAACGCGGCTGGCACGGCTGACGCACAACCTTGAACGGCTCGGCCTGGCCGCGGAGATCGTCCAGGCCGATCTTCTCAAATACGAGCCGAAGGACCGCTTCGACGCCGTCCTCCTCGACGCACCTTGCTCTTCGACCGGCACGGTGCGGCGGCATCCCGACGTTCCCTGGACGAAGACGGCGGCCGACATCGAAAAACTGGCCGACCTGCAACGCCGGCTGCTTGCCCGCGTCGTCACCCTGGTCAAGCCTGGTGGACGCATCGTCTTTTCCAACTGTTCGCTCGATCCGCTCGAAGGCGAAGCGCTCTACCGCGACTTTCTCGCCGGCAATGTGGAGATTGTCGATGACCCGCTTCGGCCGGGTGAGATCGCCGGCATCGAGCCGTTCCTGACGCCGCAAGGCACGTTGCGCACTACGCCTGCCGATCTGGAGCTAGGCTCGCCGGGCCGCTCCGGGCTGGACGGCTTCTTTGCCGCCCGCATGCGCCGAGCCGGCTAAGGGCCTATCTCGAAGCGCCATCCGGCTTCTTGGGGCAGGGAAGCATGGAAAACAGGCTGAACGGCCCCACTGCCGCGGAATTCGCCTTCGCACAAGTTCTTGAATCATATAAACTTGTGCTTGGGTGCGGACGATCAGGAGGGGTTTTGGCAATCGCTGCCGGTAACACGACGCGTCTGTGGACGCTTGTCGCGAGGGAGTTCTGGCGCAAGACGCGCCGGCGCATGCGTGCCGGGCCACTCTATCGCTGGCGTTACTCCGGCCGCACGCCGGAGCGCGTCCTGATTGCCCCGCCGGACCTGCGCCTCGCCGATCCTCAGATCGCGCTCGAGATCTATTACGGCCGCTATCCGCTTTCGGGGCATCTGGTCGAGACCGGCGGCAAATCGCCCTTCCAGATCGACGTGCCCAATCCTGGCTGGCAAAAGACGCTGCATGGCTTCCGCTGGCTGCGCCATATGCGTGCGGCGGGTACCGAGCTCGCCGCCGCCAACGCGCGGGCGTTGGTTTCCGACTGGATTGCAATCCATGGCAGCCATATTTCCGGCGTCGCCTGGGAGCCCGGCACGACGGCCAAGCGTGTCATCGCCTGGCTGCAGCATTCCTCGATCGTGTTGCAGGGCGCCGAATTTCCGTTCTACCGCGCCTTCCTGAAATCGCTCGCCGTCCAGATCCGCTATCTGCGCGCCATGGTGCGCGAGATGCCGGATGGCAAGGGCAGGCTGCGCGCGCGCATTGCGCTGGCCTTTGCCGCTTTGTCGCTGCCGGCGCCGGCCTCGGCGCTGCGCGGTGCCACCCGCAATCTCGCCGAGGAGCTCGACCGCCAGATCCTGCCTGACGGCGGCCATATCTCGCGCAATCCAATGGCAGTGCTTGAAATACTCGCCGACCTTCTGCCGTTGCGCCAGACATACGCCAATCAGGCCGAGACGCCGCCGGCCGCCCTGATCGGCGCCATCGACCGGATGCTGCCGGCACTGCGCTTCTTTCGCCATCAGAATGGCAGCCTTGCCCGCTTCAACGGCATGGGCGCCACCATTCATGACCGTATCGCCAGCATCCTGCATCACGACGACACCGCCGGCGCACCGTTGCTGCACGCGCCGCATTCGGGTTATGAGCGCCTGTCGATGGGCGGTGTCACTGTAATCGCCGATACCGGCCCGCCGCCCCCCGTCGACGTATCGAATGCCGCTCACGCCGGATGCCTCGCCTTCGAATTGTCGTCGGGCCGCCAGCACTATATCGTCAACGCCGGAATAGACACCTATGGCGCCGCCGAGTTCCGGCCGCTTGCCCGCGCCACCGCCGCCCACTCGACCGCCACCATCAACGACACGTCGTCGGCGCGCTTCAATCACTCCTTGCGCGTCAACGACCTGCTCGGCACGCCTTTGATCGGCGGTCCGCAGCATGTGCCTTGCAAGCGTACCGACCAGAAGGGCAGCCAAGGCTTCATCGCCCGCCATGACGGCTATGCGGCGCGCTTCGGCTTCCTGCATGAGCGCGAGCTGAAATTATCGACCGAAGGCAATGTGCTTGCCGGCAGGGACCGCTTCCTGCGGCCGGGCGGCGCGTCTATCCGCAACAACGGCCGTGATTTCGTCACGGTGCGTTTCCATGTCCATCCCGATATAAACCTGCTCCAGGATGAGCATGACCGTCTGGTGCTGGCCGCCGACCATGCCGACGCCTGGGTGTTTGCCTCTACCGAAGTGGCACCCGAGGTCGAGGAGTCGATCTATTTCGCAGGACTTGGCGGCCCGCGCCGCAGCCGCCAGATCGTGCTTGCGTTCAAGGCCTCGGAAATTTCCGAGGTCCACTGGCAATTGACGCGCACCATCATCGCGGGCCGTCCGGAAAAAGCTGAAGCCGGTCGCAACGGCAGACACTGATCAAGCCTTGCGGCTTGATTTCCCGGCCTCATATGCTACGGCCCGCGGACGCTCCCGAACCAGAACTGGAAAGCGCCAGCCCATGGCCGTCGCCGCCAAGAATATTCCCGCGCCCGATCTTGTACCCATCCGGCGCGCACTGCTCTCCGTCTTCGACAAAACCGGCCTGATCGATTTCGCCAGGGCGCTGGCTTCGGCCGGCGTCGAGCTGGTCTCGACCGGCGGCACCGCAAGGGCCCTTGCCGAGGCAGGCATGGCGGTGCGCGACGTGTCCGAGCTCACCGGCTTTCCCGAGATCATGGATGGCCGTGTCAAGACGTTGCACCCATCGGTGCATGGCGCGTTGCTTGGCGTGCGCGACGATCCCGAGCACGCCGCCGCGATGCGCGACCACGGCATCGAGCCGATCGATCTCGTCGTCTCCAATCTTTATCCGTTCGAAGAAGTGCGTCGCTCCGGCGCCGACTACGCAGCGATCGTCGAGAACATCGACATCGGCGGCCCGGCGATGATCCGTGCCTCGGCTAAGAACCACGCCTATGTCGGCATCGTCACCGACCCTGATGACTATGCCTCGGTGCTCAATGCGCTGGAGATGAATTTCGGCTCGCTGTCGCTGGATTTCCGCAAAAAGCTGGCCGCCAAGGCTTTTGCCCGAACCGCCACCTACGATGCGGCGATCTCGGGATGGTTCGCCGAGGCGCTTGAGATCGAGCATCCGACATGGCGCGCCTTCGGCGGCAAGCTGCAATCGGTTATGCGCTATGGCGAAAACCCGCATCAGGGCGCCGGCTTCTATGTCAATGGCGACAGGCGGCCGGGCGTCGCCACGGCGCGCCAGCTTCAGGGCAAGCAGCTTTCTTACAACAACATCAACGACACCGACGCCGCCTTCGAGCTGGCCGGCGAGTTCGATCCGGCCCGCTCCGCCGCAATTGCCATCATCAAGCACGCCAATCCGTGCGGCGTCGCCGAAGCCGCTTCGCTGCACGCGGCCTATGCCAAGGCGCTGGCCTGCGACCCGGTCTCGGCCTACGGCGGCATCGTCGCCATGAACCGCATCCTCGATGCCGGAACCGCCGAAGAGATCGTCAAGACCTTTACCGAAGTGATCATCGCACCGGAGGCGTCCGAAGAAGCGGTCCGCATCATTGCCGCCAAGAAGAATTTACGCCTGCTGGTCACCGGCGGCTTGCCCGACCCGCGCGCGGCGGGCCTTGGCTTAAAATCGGTTGCCGGCGGCTTGCTGGTCCAGAGCCGCGACAATGCGGTCGTGGATGATCTCGAGCTGAAAGTGGTGACTAGGCGCGCTCCGACGCCGGCCGAATTGGCGGATTTGAAATTCGCTTTTCGCGTGGCAAAGCACGTCAAGTCGAACGCCATCGTCTATGCCAGGGATGGCGCCACGGTCGGCATCGGCGCCGGACAGATGAGCCGGGTCGATTCCTCACGCATCGCCGCGCGCAAGGCGCTCGACGCGGCCGAGGCTGCCGGTCTGACGGAGCCTTTGACCGAGGGCTCGGTCGTCGCTTCGGACGCCTTTTTCCCGTTCGCGGATGGGCTTTTGTCGGCAATCGAAGCCGGCGCCACCGCCGTGATCCAGCCTGGCGGCTCGATGCGCGACGACGATGTCATCGCCGCCGCCGACGCTCACGGCATTGCCATGGTCTTCACCGGGGTGAGGCACTTCCGGCATTGAGCTCCCTCCCTTCCCCTGTGGGAGAAGCGAAGAACAGCTCACTCGGCCGGCCGGTCCGCAGGATAGGGCGTGCCGATCAGGATCGCCATGCCGGCGCCGAGGAACAGCACGATTGCCGCCATGCCGAGCCGCGCCGAGCCGCTGGCCAGGGTGATCGTGGCTACCATGAAGGGTGCGGCAAAACTCGTGGCCCGGCCGGCCAGCGCATAGATGCCGAAATAGCGACCCGATTCGGCTGCGGTGACGCTGCGCGCCATGTAGGAGCGCGACGATGCCTGCACCGGCCCGAAGGCAAGCCCGATCAGCAGGCCGTAGAAAATGTAGGCTTTTTCCGCTGCCGTGCCGAACAATCCGCCGCCATCCAGTCCTGGCATCACCCAGGCGCCGAACAGCGTATAGCCCGGGCCGGTCGAGACGATGCCGATCGTGGCAATGCTCAGCATGACCAGCGAAATCATCACTATGGTCTTGGAACCCAGTGCCGTGTCGAGGCGTGCGGCAACCAGGCAGCCGACGATTGCCACGACGTTGAGGATGATGCCGAATAGGCCGATCTCGGTAATCGACCAGTGGAACATTGCCGCCGCAAACGTTCCGCCCAGCGCCAGCAGTGCGTTGACGCCGTCCTGATAGATCATGCGGGCGACGAGAAACCGAAAAATGCCACTTCGCTTGCGCACTTCGGCCAGCGTCGACTTCAGTTCCGACAGGCCTTCGCGCACCGCCGGCCCGATTGGAATGCCTTTGATCGCATCAGGCGTGAAGAAGAACATCGGCAGGATGAACAGGAAATACCAGGCCGCCGACAACGGTCCGGTGGCGCGCGCGTCCTCGCCGAGCCTGGGGTCGAGGCCGAAGATCGGATCGAGCCCAACGACGGTCGTGCCGGTTTCAGGCGAGCCGGCCATGACAGTGACGACGAAGATCAGCGCGATCATGCCGCCGAGATAGCCTAGCCCCCAGGCCATGTTCGAGATCCTGCCAATGTCGCTCTTCGGCACTAGGCGCGGCATCATCGAATCATTGAACACGGTCGAGAATTCCGCCGCGACCGACGCCAGCGAGAACAACGCCACGACCACAAAAAGATTAGAGCCGGGCGCGGCGAACCACAGCAGGGTTAGGCAGGTGATCTTGACCGCGGCGAAGAAAGCTATCCACGGTTTGCGTGGTCCGGTCTGATCGGCGATCGACCCGAGGACCGGCGATAAAACGGCAATGACGAGGCCGGCGGCGGCAATGCCGTAGCCCCAGGCCGCTTGCCCCGTCTCCGGATTGCTGGCCATGCGCGAGACGAAATAAGGACCGAAGATGAAGGTGGTGACGACCGTGAAAAACGGCTGTGCCGCCCAATCGAACAGCATCCATCCCCAGATGCCGCGTCCCGACGCACGCTGCACTGCCATCTCAGCCATGTCCCCTCCGCTGGAGCTTGCCCAATGCCGATCGAATCGGAATGACGCACCGTCTTCTTGTTGAGCACGATCTTGTCCAAAAGCCGATCGTTAGGTTCGGGACCATGCTCCGGCGCCCCCAAAAGCAGGGCGCCGTTCGCTCTATAGCGCAGTTCTTCCCGGCAAGCCCGCGCGATGTGGAAGACGTTTCACAGCCCTGTCAGATCGCTCATCAAGCCGGACGCCACCGACAGCCGCGACACGGTGATATCGCCGCCCTCGGTCAGCGCCTGCAGCCGCTCGCGGATCCGTCCGACCCGTTCGCCGCCGGCCTCCAGCCATGCTGTCACCGGATCCGCCGCCTCGGCATGACCGGTGAGTGCCGCCACGGCGATGCCGCGCCTGGCCGCGCCGATCGTGTCTGTGGCGCGGGAAAGCGCCAGTTGATCATAATAATCCGACGGCGTGATCGAGCGCGCCGCATCTTCGACGCGCGGGATGCGGAAGACATCGCTGACTGCAAAAAACGCCTTGGCGGCAGCGACGATGCCGGCATTCGCCGTCCGCGCCGTCAGCGCAATGTCGGGGACGAGTTCCGCCACATCGGTCAACGCCAGTTGCCCGGCAAGGCTCTCGGGCGCGCCGCTCTTCGACAGGCTATGCCGCCGCTCCTCGATCCGCTCGCGCGAGAAGGCCGGCAGCAGCGAAACGAGCTTCGGCTCCAGCGCCTTGCGCGCATCCTGCAACTCGGCAATCCGCTGCCCGAGCGGTGCAGTGCCGGCATCGTTCTTCAGGTACCAGCCGCTGGTCACAAAGATCAGCCGGCTGACGGCCTGATAGAGATCGAGCTGGATCTGCCCATCGATCTGGTTGTCGAGCGCGTCGATCTGGCGATAGAGCGCCGGCAGCGCAAAGCCGTCCCGCACCACGGCGAAGGTGCGCACGACATCGGCCGCACTGCGCCCAGTCGCTTCCTGCAGCCGGTTGACGAAGGACGGGCCGCCGCGATTGACCAGATCATTGGCGACGACACGGGCGATGATCTCGCGGCGGAGGCGATGGCCGTGGATTTCCGCAGCATATTTCTTTGCCATGCGGTCGGGAAAGTAGCCCATCAGGTCGCGGTCGAAATGCGGATCGTCCGGTACGTCGCTGGCGACGATATCGGAAAACAGCACGATCTTGGCATAGGCAAGCAGCACGCCGAGCTCAGCCCGGGTCAGCGGCTCGCCGCGCGTCTCGCGCTCGGCAAGGGCCGCCGGCGACGGCAGCGTCTCGACGGCACGGTCCAGTAGTCCGCGCGCCTCCAGCGCCGCCATGAAGCGGCTCTGATGGGCGATGTCGGCGAGGCCGCGCTTACGGGCAAGGGACAGCGCCAGCGTCTGCTGGTAATTGTTGGACAGCACCAGGGCGCTGACCTCATCGGTCATCTCGGCCAGCAATTTGTTGCGCGTCGGCCGGGTCAACGATCCCTTGCGCATGGCGGAAGCCAGCGCGATCTTGATGTTGACCTCAACGTCGGAGCAGTTCACGCCGCCCGAATTGTCGATCGCATCCGAATTGCAGCGGCCGCCATTCAATCCGAATTCGATGCGCGCCCGCTGCGTGACGCCGAGATTGGCGCCCTCACCGATGACTTTGGCACGCAGGTCGAGTGCGGTGATCCGGATCGCGTCATTGGCACGGTCGCCGACATCCTGGTTGGTCTCGCCCGATGCCCTGACATAGGTGCCTATGCCGCCGAACCACAAAAGGTCCGCCGGCGCCTTGAGGATGGCACTCATGATCTCGACCGGCGTGGCCGTTGTCTTGCCGAGGCCGATCGCTGCAGCCGCGGCGGCCGGCAAGGTGATCGACTTCTGGCTGCGCGAGACGATGATGCCGCCTTCTGACAGCTTCGTCTTGTCGTAATCCTGCCAGCTTGAGCGGGCGAGAGCGAACATACGCCGGCGCTCGGCCATCGAAGCCGCCATGTCGGGATCGGGATCGATGAAGATGTCGCGATGATCGAAGGCAGCGATCAGCCGGGTCTGCTCCGACAGCAGCATGCCGTTGCCGAACACGTCGCCCGACATGTCGCCGACGCCGACGACAGTGAACGGCGTGGTTTGGATGTCGCGGTTCATCTCGCGGAAATGGCGCTTGACCGCTTCCCAGGCGCCCTTGGCGGTGATGCCCATCTTCTTGTGGTCGTATCCGGCCGAACCGCCGCTGGCGAAAGCGTCGTCGAGCCAGAAGCCGTGCCTTTCGCTGATGGCGTTGGCGGTGTCGGAGAAGGTCGCCGTGCCCTTGTCGGCGGCGACGACGAAATACGGATCATCCTGGTCGCGCCGCACCACGCCGGCTGGTGGGATGACGCCGTCCAGCCCGATATTGTCGGTGATCGACAACAGGCTGGAGACGTAGTTCTTGTAGGCGGCCGTGCCGGCCTCGAAAATGGCATCGCGCCCGGCACTCATCGGCAGTTTTTTCGGATAGAAGCCGCCCTTGGCGCCAACCGGCACGATCACCGCATTCTTGACCTGCTGTGCCTTGACCAGGCCGAGCACCTCGGTGCGATAGTCCTGCGCACGGTCCGACCAGCGCAGGCCGCCGCGCGCGACCGGGCCGAAGCGCAGATGCACGCCCTCGACCTCGGAGCCGTAGACGAAGATCTCCCGCCATGGCCGCGGCGCGGGCAGCCCGTCGACCGATTGTGAATCGAGCTTGATCGCCAGTGATTGGCCTTTCTCTTTCGTATCGGCAACGAAATGATTGGTACGCAACGAGGCTTCGATCAGATTCAGATAACGGCGGATGATGGTATCGTCGTCGATGTTGGGAACGTCTTCCAGCGCATCCGTGATCTTGGCCTTCAGATGTTTGGCCTGAACGACGCCTTCCGTCTCAGCCGTCGGGCCGAGGCGGGCGACGAACAGCGCATGCAAGCCGCGGGCGATCTCGGGATAGCGGTTGAGTGCGGCGGCGATGAAGTCCTGGCTCTGCGGGATGCCGACCTGCTGCAGATAGTGGCCATAGGCGCGCAGCACGGCGATCTCGCCCGACCATAGGCCGGCGGTCTGGGCAAGGCCGTTATAGCCGTCATTGTCGACGTCGCCGCGCCAGGCGGACAGGAAGGCATCCTCGAACAGCGCGCCGCCGTCGCCCAGGTCGATCGACTTGCCGTAGCTGTTCTCGAGTTCCATGTCGTGGATGAAGACCATGCCGGAGGCGTCATCGCCGACTTCAAAAGTGCGCTCGCTGATGACGCGGAAGCCGATGTTTTCCAGCACCGGCACCCGCCGCGACAGCGCCACCGGGCTGCGATGGTGATAGATCTTCAGCGCCGCCTGAAGCGGCTTCTGGTCGGCATGGCGGTAGTAGTCGATAGCAATCGGGTTGGCAGCATTGATCCTGGCGATGCGTTTGGCATCGGCCAGCGCCACGGCAGGCGAAAAACTGTCGCGATAACCTTCCGAAAAGCGCGAGGCGATGGCCGTGAGCGCGGCATCGGCGCCGGTCTCGATCGCGGTTTCGCGCAGAACGTCGTCCCAGGTCCGCACGATGGCGCGAATCGCCGCCTCGATCGTCGCCTGCTCGACCTTCGGCGTCTTGCCGCCTGAGCGGCCGATGATGAAATGGACGCGCGCCAGCCCGCCTTCCGGGAAGGCCGGATAATAGGCCGACAGCCGGCCTTCGAAGACGGTCTTCAGATAGGTGCCGATCTTCTCGCGCACGACGCTGTCGTAACGGTCGCGCGGCACGAAGACGAGCACGGAGACGAAGCGATCGAACTGGTCGGCGCGCACCAGCGCCCTGACGCGCGGCCGTTCGACCAGCCCCAGAATGGCTTCGGCGTGTTTGCGCAGGATCGGCACCGGAACCTGGAACAGCTCGTCGCGCGGATAGCTCTCCAGCACGTTGATCAGAGCCTTGCCTGAGTGATCGCTGGGATTGAAGCCGGATTTGGCAATGATGGTTTCGGCCTTCGAGCGCAGATACGGGATCTTCATCACCGAGCGCGTGTAGGCGGTCGAGGTGAACAGGCCGACGATGCGCAACTCGCCCGAAAGCACACCCTTGGCGGTATAGGTCTTGACGCCGATGTAATCGAGATAGATGCGCCGATGCACCGACGACTTGGCATTGGCCTTGGTGACGATCAGCGGCTCCGGCCCATGCAGGAAGGCGCGGATTTCCGGCGTCGTCGACACGGCTTCGGTGCCGCGCCGCAGCACCAGCACATCGGGATCGGACAGGATGCCGAGGCCGGGCTTCTCCGAGCGCTCAAGCATGCCGCTCTTCTCACCGCCGGTGTAGTTGAACTCGCGCATGCCGAGGAAGGTGAAATTGTCGTCACGCAGCCATTCGAGAAAGGCGATCGCCTCGGCGACGTTGGCCTGATCGAGCGGCACCGGCGCGTAGCGGAATTCCGAAATCGCCTGGTCGAGGCGGGCCAGCATCGGCTTCCAGTCGGTGACGGCGGCGTGCACTTGGCCCAGCAGCTTCCTGAGCCGCCCGGCCAGAGCCTCGGCCTGTTCGACCGAAAGGCGTCCGATATGGACGTGAATGACGCTGAGCCTATCACGGCTGTAGTCGCCCTTGGCCAAGCCGCCGTCGCCGAGAATTTCATCGACACCGCTCTTGCCGTGCTTCACCACAACGACCGGGTGGGTGACCAGCAGCGGTTCGCCGGCGCTCTCGGTGATCTCACCGAGGACGGAATCGAACAGGAACGGCATGTTGTCGTTGACGACGGTGATCACGGTTATCGGCCGTCCCTGCCGAACGACGCCCGAATCGACCTCTATGGCGACGACGCTTTCGCCCTTCTTGTGCCTGGCCACGGCGCGTCCGGCGAGATCGGCGGCGCGTTCGAGGTCGGAGACGTCATAGGCGGCGACATCTTCAGCCGGCGCTCGGGCGAGCAGGTAATCGGCAAGTCTGGCGGGCTTTTCGCCCGCCTTTGCCGGACCCCCTTTTTCAGCACTTGCCGTGCTCGTCTTTTTCAACCGGCTTTCGGATTTCAGGCTAGACATAGCGCTAATTCCCTCCCGTCGCATGCTTTTGCGACTATGGTAGCAGATGACCGATATTTGGCGACAAAGGTTTGACGGCTTGCCGAGAATTATCGGAATTCGGCGGCAACCCACCGACGAACGAGGAGGACCCCCCATGACCGGCAAAATTACGGCGCTTGACCTCGCGCATGCAGAATTGAGCGAAGCGACAAAGGCTTATTTCGCCAAATGCGAGGAGAAGCTCGGCCTCGTTCCGAACGTGCTTTTGGCCTACGCCTTCGACGAGAAGAAGCTGCGCGCTTTCACCGACATGTACAATGATTTGATGCTGGGTGAATCCGGCCTGTCGAAGCTGGAGCGAGAGATGATCGCGGTGGTCGTCTCATCGGTCAACCATTGCTATTATTGCCTGGTTGCACATGGCGCGGCGGTGCGCCAGCTTTCCGGCGACCCGGCTTTCGGCGAGATGATGGTGATGAATTTTCGCGCCGCCAAGCTGTCCGACAGGCAGCGCGCGATGCTCGAATTCGCGGTCAAGCTGACCGAACGGCCGGCAAAGATCGTCGCAGCCGACCGGGCGGCGCTGCGGCAAGTGGGCTTTTCCGACCGCGACATCTGGGACATCGCCTCGACTGCGGCGTTCTTCAACATGTCGAACCGGCTGGCATCGGCGATCGATATGCGGCCGAACGATGAATATCACGCGATGGCGCGATAGGGCACCGCGGTCGTATATATTAGCTACGTCGCATTCTCGTTGCTTGTTTGCCGGTTTGGTCCGATGATCGGCATGCGGCATGACCGCATGCCGGTTCGATGCCGCCGATCAAAGGAGGAGAACATGGCGAAATTTCTCTACGTCTATCACGGCTCGGGCAAGATGCCGACCGAGGAGGCCGAACGGAAGGCAGCGATGGATGCCTGGAACGGCTGGTACGGCAAGCTTGGCTCAGCCGTGGTCGACGGTGGCAATCCAGTCGGCATGTCGAAGACCCTGCTGCCCGGCGGCAAGGTCGAGAACAATGGCGGCAGCAATCCGACCGCCGGTTACACCATCATCGAAGCGAAAGACATCGACGATGCCGTCGGCAAAGCCAAGGATTGTCCTATCCTGACGGACCCGGGTTTCAGCGTCGAGATTGCGCCGATAATCGAAATGGGTTGACGCGCCGGCTCAAGACCGCGCCGCGATCGCCGCCGCAGCGCCGGCCATGGTGCCGGCGCTGATGCGGTTGGCGATCTTCATCGCCCGCTTGCTCCTCAAGAGCTTGCGCGCCTGCGATGCAGCGAGCACCCAGGTCAAATCGATGGCGACTAAGACCACGGCCATGGTCGCCGTCAGCTCGACCCAGCCGATCACGCTGACTGAACCGAGATCGATGATGGTCGGCAGCAGCGCCAGATAGAACATCATGATCTTGGGGTTGCCGAGCGTCACCGCCATGCCGGCAAAGAACAGTCTGACGGGCGAATCTTCGCGCGGCAGCGTGCCTTCCTTGGCCTCGACCGGTGCCGTCCACATCTTCCAGGCAAGCCAGCCGAGATAGGCGACGCCAACCCACTTCACGACGACAAAGGCGAAGTGGAACGTCTGCGCCACCACGGCCAGGCCAAACACCGCCAGAGACAGCCAGATCGCTTCGCCGATCCACATGGCAAGCAGGAACGGAAACACATCGCGGAAGCCCTTTGCGATGACCCGCGCGACAAGAGCGGCAATCGATGGGCCGGGCGAGCCGGCGGCAACAAGCAGGGCGCCGGCAAAAATCAGCAGCGACGTGAAATGCATGACGCGGATCTCGTTTGAAATGTTTGGGTCGTTCAGCATAACCCAACTGTTCCGGCGACGGTAGCGTCTACGGAAAGAAGGCTTGTCGGCCAGGCACCTCACCGCTAGAGATGTCGTCCCGAAATCCTTTCCGAGCTTCACTTTGCCTACGTAACCGCCGGTCTCGTCAACTCCCCCAACACAGAGCAGGGCGTCGCAGTCGCGGTGCCTGTTTTCACATCACGTGTTCCTCAGGGTGGCGGTTCGAGACCGGTTTGGCACTGCTGAACCGCTGTCGCGCATAACCACCCGCGACATCTGATTTCAACTGCCGCAGTCTCTCGCCACGCCGTGCCCGCAAGGGTTCTCGACATCGCCGATCTGACGAACTTCCCGACGGGAAGGGCTTTTCGGCATGCCTTCGATACTGCGTATCCGCTGGGCGATCGCGCCCAAAACCGCACCTCGACCTCACCTCAACTGCAATCGCTGCGGCGGCCTGAAAGCCTATCGCTGCAGCGGCAAATTCCGCGTCAACGCCAATGGCAAGCGCATTGACGCCTGGTTGATCTACCGCTGCATCGACTGCGACAATTCCTGGAATTTCGGCATTCTGGAGCGCTGCAGCCGCCGCGATATCGAACCGGCAATATTGCAGGCGCTCGAAAGCAACGATCCGGTCCTGGCGCGGCGCCATGCTTTCGATGTCGTCGCATTACGAAGCAGGATCGGGCGCGTCGAGGAGTTTCCCGAAGCCATCGTTCATAAGCAGGTGCTCGGGGACAGGCCGGAAAACATCAGCACTCTCGAACTTCAGCTCGGCCTCGAAATGCCGACAGCCTCGCGGCTCGACCGGTTGCTGGCCAGCGAACTCGGTGTCCCGCGCTCGCGGCTACAGGTTTGGGAAGAGAAGCGATTGCTGGTGGTTGGTCCGGACGGGGCCAAAGCCTTGCGCAGGCCAGCCCGGGCGGAAACGGCGATCCGCATCCACCTGTCTGGCGAACCAGACCGGGACGGCATTATCGCGGCTGCCGGCGGATAAGATAAAGGGAGGAAGCACGCACGTGCTCCCTCCCTCATAATTGCTGAGATAAGTGGCTTATGCCGCGCCGACCACTTTCGCCGACTTCTCAAAACGCTTGCGCTCGTTCGGGTCGAGATAGAGCTTGCGCAGGCGGATGGTCTTCGGCGTCACTTCGACCAGCTCGTCGTCCTGGATCCAGGCCAGCGCGCGTTCCAGCGTCATGCGGATCGGCGGCGTCAGCTTCACCGCCTCGTCCTTGCCGGCGGCGCGGATGTTGGTCAGCTTCTTGCCCTTGAGCACGTTGACTTCGAGGTCGTTGTCCCTGGAATGGATGCCGATGATCATGCCCTGATAGACCTTGACGCCGGGGTCGATGACCATCGGGCCGCGGTCTTCCAGGTTCCACATGGCGTAAGCCACCGATTCACCCTGTTCGTTGGAGATCAGCACGCCGTTGGTGCGGCCCGGCAGCTCACCCTTGTAAGGTTCATAGGCGTGGAACAGCCGGTTCATCACGGCGGTGCCGCGCGTGTCGGTCAACAGCTCCGACTGGTAGCCTATCAGGCCGCGCGTCGGCGCGTGGAAGACGATGCGCTGGCGATTGCCGCCCGACGGGCGCAGCTCGACCATTTCGGCCTTGCGCTCCGACATCTTTTGCACGACGACGCCGGCATGCTCCTCGTCGACGTCGATGACGACTTCCTCGACCGGCTCCAGCAATTCGCCGTTCTCGCCCTTCTGCATGACGACGCGCGGCCGCGACACGGCAATCTCAAAACCTTCGCGGCGCATCGTCTCGATCAGCACGGCCAGCTGCAATTCGCCGCGGCCGGAGACGAAGAACGAATCCTTGTCCGGCGATTCCTCGATCTTCAGCGCAACATTGCCTTCGGCCTCGCGCAGCAGGCGGTCGCGGATGACGCGGCTGGTCACCTTGTCCCCCTCGGTGCCGGCCAGCGGTGAATCGTTGACCAGGAACGACATCGTCACCGTCGGCGGATCGATCGGCTGCGCGTGCAGCGGCTCGGTCACCGACAGGTCGCAGAACGTGTCGGCGACAGTGCCTTTCGACAAGCCGGCGATGGCGACGATGTCGCCCGCCTGCGCTTCGTCGATCGGCTGGCGCTCGAGCCCGCGGAAAGCGAGGATCTTCGAGATGCGGCCGGTTTCGACCTGGGTGCCGTCATGGTGCAGCACCTTGACCGCCTGGTTGGATTTCAGCGTGCCGGATTCGATACGGCCGGTGATGATGCGGCCGAGGAACGGATTGGCTTCCAGAATGGTGCCGATCATGCGGAACGGGCCGGGATGAACGGTCGGCGCCGGCACGTGCTTGATGACGAGGTCGAACAGCGGCGCCAGAGCCTGGTCCTTTGGGCCTTCGGGGTTTTCCGAGACCCAGCCGTCGCGGCCTGAACCGTAAAGGATAGGAAAGTCGAGTTGCTCGTCGGTGGCGTCAAGTGCTGCAAAAAGGTCGAACACCTCGTTGACCACTTCGACATGGCGGGCATCCGGCCGGTCGATCTTGTTGATGACGACGATCGGCTTCAGTCCAACCTTGAGCGCCTTGCCCACCACGAATTTGGTCTGCGGCATAGGCCCCTCGGCGGCGTCGACCAGCACGATGGCCGAATCCACCATCGACAGGATGCGCTCGACCTCACCGCCGAAGTCGGCGTGGCCGGGCGTATCGACGATGTTGATGCGGGTGTCCTTCCAGTCGACCGAGGTCGCCTTGGCCAGGATGGTAATGCCGCGTTCCTTTTCGAGATCGTTCGAATCCATGGCGCGCTCGGCGACGCGCTGGTTGTCGCGGAACGAGCCGGACTGTTTCAGGAGCTGATCGACGAGGGTGGTTTTTCCATGGTCGACGTGCGCGATGATCGCGATATTGCGGATTTTCATGTTTTGGTCTCGGGAGCGTTGCAGGCAGCAGGCCAAAAGGCGCTGCCTCTTTCGGTTGGGCGGCTCATACAGGGTTTTTCGCAATTGCGAAAGAGGAGGCGAGCCACCAAATAAAGTCACCAAATCTTAAATGTCTTGGTGTGAAGTGGAATTATTAACCAAGGCGGAACCTTTCATGGTCCCGACAGTTCGAATTTCATGATCGAGATAGGCATCAAACTCCGGCCGATTTTGGCATGTAGCGCACTCGCCGTCCTCCTCGCGGCAGGCGCGGCGCAGTCGGCGGCGTCGTTCAAGGAGACGCGGACTGCTTTGCCGTCCGACAAGCGGTCGGCGGAGCAGCTTTTTGCGGATGCTCCCGACGGCGTCGACCCGGTGGTGACCGGGCCGGTCAGCGCCGCCTTCAAGCAGCGGCAGCAAAATGCCGGATGCGACAGCGCCGTCTGGCCCAACATTCCCGTCGTCTGCTATCCCGATTGATGCACGTCCTACCCTCGGGCTGGCCCGAGGGTAGTGGCGCAGTCGCTCACGCCGACCGCACCGGATCGAGCGTGACCTTGTAAAGTTCGCTGTCGTCGCGATCCATCAGCCGCACCGTCAACTGCTCGGTGGCGCCATCGATGTCGACGAGCCCGAAGAACTGCAGGCCGGCCGACGGCGGCAGGTTTTGACCCTGTTCGGCAGTCGGTGCCTTTATGAACTTCAGCTCCGGGCCGAATGTCATGTCGAAACCATTAGGCCCGAACGAGCCGGAATGGATCGGACCCGAAACGAATTCCCAAAACGGGTTGAAGTCCTGGAATTGCGCCTTGCCCGGATTGTAGTAATGCGCGGCTGTGTAATGCACGTCTGCGGTGAGCCAGACGGTGTTGCTGATACCCACGTTCTTTATATAGCGAAGAAGGTCGGCAATTTCCAGCTCACGCCCCTTGGCCGGGCCATTGTCGCCATTGCTGACCGCCTCGGCCCCTACCTTCTTGGTGCCGTCGTTCCAGACGACGAGGCCGAGCGGCATGTCGGCGGCAATGATTTTCCAGGTTGCGTTCGAATTCGCCAGTTCACGCTTCAACCACTTGATCTGCTGTTCACCGAGGATGCGTGATTGCGGCGTCATCGTCTCCTGCATGTCCGGACCGTTGGGGCCGCGGTAGGAACGCATGTCGAGGAAGAACACGTCGAGCAGCGGACCATAGGCGATCTTGCGGTAGACGCGGCCGGGCTCTGACGGCTCGTAACGGATCGTCGTCATTTCGTGGAACGCACGCGCCGCACGTGCCGCCAGCACATGGATCGATTTTTCAGTGTAGCGATCGTCGGCGGTCAGATCCTTCGAATCCGACCAATTGTTCAGCACCTCATGGTCGTCCCACTGATAGAAGGTGGGGCAGATGGCGTTGAGCCCCAGCACATTCCTGTCCATCAAATTGTACTTCCACTGGCCGCGGTACTCGTCCAGCGTCTCGGCAACCTTGCGCTTTTCGTCGATCAGCAGCGTGTTTTTCCATTTGCCGCCACCGGGCAGGTCGACCTCGTCCTTCATCGCGCCATCGGCATAGACCGTATCGCCCGAATGCAGGAAGAAGTCGGGCGTGTGCTCGGCAATGGTGGCGTACGTCTTCATGCCGGTGTCGTCGATGCCCCAGCCTTGGCCGGCGGTGTCACCCGACCAGGCGAAACGAATGTCGCGCTTCGAGGCAGGTGCCGTGCGGAAGCGGCCGACGATCGGCTCGGAAACGGCGTTGATGTCGGCAAGATCGGCCGCGACCATGCGGTAGAAAATGTCCTGGTCGGACGCGAGATCAGTGAGCAGCCGCTTCACCGTATAGTCGCTGGCCGGCGAGGTATCGAGCGGCGCCAGGCGGACGGCATTGGCGAAGCTTTCCTTCGACGACACTTCGAACATGACGCGCGACGGCCGGTCCGTGCGCGTCCAGACCATGCCGCTGGTCGCGTCGACGTCGCCGGACTGGATGCCATGGGTGAAGGCCGGACGCTGATTGGCGCGCGAGTAATAGGGAAGGGCGAGACCCGAGGCGCCGACCAGGCCGACGGCACTGGCCGATGTGACGAAAGCGCGCCGCGTCATCGAAATCTTGTTCATGGCTGTCTCCTGGATGGCGTTGAAGGTCGCCGCCAAGCTCCAGCTTCAATGTTTCAGGCACATTTCGAAACGATGAAGGTTTGATAACAGTGAACAGGCTGGCGACTCTCCCTCCTTGAGGGAGAGATGTCGCCGAAGGCGACAGAGGGGGTCGTCTCGCATGGAGCGCCGACCTCCTGCGTCTGCGATAAGGGGCCGAGCCCGGTCGGACCGACCCCTCTGATCGCTTTGCGGCCATTTCCCCTCAAGAGGGAAGATTAGCGCTCAGCCGTTGCAGCTCAAGCCGCTTGCGGTTCCGGCTCAAACGCCGGGCGGCTGGTGTTGATCAGCAGCGAGACGCAGGCGGCGGCTATTGCCGTCATGCCGGCGATCAGGAAGGCAAGCTCGTAATTGCCTTGCAGCTCGCGCATGGTGCCGCCGAAAAAGGCCGCCGTCGCGGCGCCGACCTGATGGCCGGCGACAATCCAGCCGAAGACGATCGGCCCGCTGCGGTCGCCGAACGCCTCGTTAGAGAGTCTGAGCGTCGGCGGCACGGTGGCAATCCAGTCGAGTCCGTAAAACACGGCAAAGATGATCAGGCTGGTCGCCGAGAAGCCGGAATAGGGCAAATAGATCAGCGACAGGCCGCGAATACCGTAATAGACGCCGAGCAGCTTGCGCGGGTCGAAACGGTCGGTGAGCCAGCCCGACAGTGTCGTGCCGATAAGATCGAAGATACCCATCATCGACAGCAGGCCTGCGGCCTGCACTTCGCCGATGCCCATGTCGCCGCAAAAGGCGATCAGGTGCGTGCCGACCAAGCCGTTGGTGGTGAAGCCGCAAACAAAGAAGGTGGCGAACAGGTACCAGAACACACGCGTACCGGCGGCGCGGCGCAACGTGCTTAGCGTCTGGGTGAGGAAATTGCCTTGCGCGGCCGGCGGCGCCGGCGGCACGTCGTCGGCCTCGGCACCATAACGCACCATGCCAATCGCGGCCGGGCGCTCCGGCACCAGCACATAAACCAGCGGCACCAAGGCGGCCGTGGCCACGGCAATGGCAATGGCGACCGGCTTCCAGCCGCCCGACTGGGCGAGCGAGGCGAGCAGCGGTAGGAAGACCAGCAGACCGGTGGCGCTAGACGCCGACATAAGCCCCATCACCAGGCCGCGATTGGTCTTGAACCAGCGGTTGACGATGGTTGCGCCGAGCACGGTGGCGACGGCGCCCGAGCTGATGCCGGAAAACACGCCCCAGGTGAGGAGCAGATGCCATGGCTTGGTCATTAACAGGCTGAGCGCGGTCGATCCGGACATCAAAAGCAGCGCGGCAAGCAACGTGCGGCGCAACCCGATCCGCTCCATCAGCGCCGCGGCAAACGGCCCGGTCAGGCCATAGAGGAAGATGCCGGTGGCCGCCGCCAGCGAGACGACGTCGCGCCGCCAGCCGAAACTGTTCTCCAGCGGCAGCATCATGACTGCCGGGGCCGAACGCAGGCCCGCTGCGATCAGCAGGCAAAGGAAGATGACGGCGACCACGACGAAAGCGTAGCACTGGCCAAACGGGCGGGATTGAGCTATCATGTTACTGACCGGTACGTTGCAGGAGTGCGAAACATACGTACCGACCGGTAACATTGTCAACCAGCTAATCGGCAGACCAGGCATGAAAAGCATTGAACCAACGATCAAGGCGAATGACGCACCGCCGCCGCGCGCCGCCGAACGGATTCTCCAGGTGGCGCGCGACCTGTTCTACCGGCAAGGCATCAGGGCGATCGGCGTCGACGAGATCGTACGGCGTGCCGGCGTCACCAAGCCCAGCCTCTACCGCAGCTTTCCGTCCAAGGATGAGCTCGCCGCATCCTACCTCCGGCACTATGACCTCGAATTCTGGGGGCGTTTCGACGAGGCAGTTGATGCCCATCCCGGCGATCCGCGCGCGCAGATCGTCGCTTTCCTGACTCGCGTCGGCAAGCGCACGCAAAAGCCCGACTATCGCGGCTGCGGCATGACCAATGCCGCGGTCGAATATCCCGAAGCTGGCCATCCGGCCCGCGTCGTGAGCGAAGCCAACAAGCAGGAATTGCGCCGCCGCTTGCGCGCCATGGCGACTGCGATGCGCGCCGGCGACGCCGACACGCTGGGCGACGGGCTGCTGCTGCTGATCGAGGGCGCCTATATTAGCGGCCAGCTGTTCGGTGTCGGCGGACCGGCGCAGTCGGTGGCCCGCAACGCCGACCTTTTGATCGAGGCAAGCTTGAAGAGATAGCGATCCGTTTACCAGATCATAGTGAGCGGCCTGAGTTCGTCTAGGCTGCTGATGGATTTGACGGTACGCTGCGGCAGCCCGAACGAAGCTGTCGACCATGCGCGCTCTTTTGATCCTGCTTGTCCTCGCCGGTTTCTGCCAGGCAGCCCGGGCTGGCGAGATATCCAGCGTTTATACCGATCTCGTTTGGGAGAAGGACTGCGTCACCTATGCCCAGGCGGAAGAAGGCGACGGCGACTGGGCCGATCTCGCCTGTTCGGGCTATGGCGGCTACCCGGTGATGGTTTCCTATGACGACGCGCGGGAATCGCTGTTCTACGGCTTTCCACCTGGCGATATGACCACGGTCTGGGAAAGCTTTTCCGGCCTCAATTCGGCTGGATCCAAAGTCGACTGGCGTATCGAAACCAACGGCAAAACTGCCATTCCCTTCGCCGTCATCCATCGTCGCTCGATCAGCGATACCGAGGGCGAGAACAAGGCGACGGAGGTGCTGCTCGTCGCCAAGGTTGCCCAGCCCCACAGCCACGAAGGCTGCACGATCGGCCTTGTGCTCGCCACCGGCAATCCCGCCGCCAACGATCAGGCGCGCAAGCTTGCCGACGAGAAGGCACGCACCTTCGCTTGCGGCAAGGACAAACGCGTGGTGATCGGCGACGCGCCCGCTTTCGGCCGCGTCGACAACTGACTATTTGCGCCCGTTAATTACTTGCGCTTGGCGCGCTCGATTGCCTCGACGATCATCCTTTTAGCATAGGCAGCATCGTACCAGCCTTCGATCTTGACCCATTTGCCGGGTTCGAGATCCTTGTAGTGCTCGAAAAAATGCTGCACTTGCTGGCGGGTAATGTCGGGCAGCTGCGTGTATTCGTGGACGTCCTCGTAGCGCAAGGTCAGCTTGGGTGAAGGCACCGCGATGACCTTCTCGTCCTGGCCGGCATTGTCCTCCATCACCAGCACGCCGATCGGCCGCACATTGATGACGCAGCCCGGCACCAGCGCGCGTGTGTTGCAAACCAGCACGTCGATCGGGTCGCCGTCGCCCGACAGCGTATGCGGTACGAAACCGTAATTGCCGGGATAGCGCATCGAAGTGTGCAGGAAGCGGTCGACGAACAGCGTGCCGGCCTCCTTGTCCATCTCGTACTTGATCGGCTCGCCGCCGATCGGCACCTCGATAATGACGTTGACGTCCTCGGGCGGGTTCTTTCCGCTGGCAATCGCTTCAATACGCATTCGCTTTATCCCTCTCTCGATTGGAGATCGATAGCGGGCGAGGGCGAATGGTGCAATGCGGCGAATGGTACGGGGATCGCCCGAACCGAAACCGGTCGGCTCACGCGCTGACCGTCATTCCCAGACGAAAGCGACCTTCTTCAACGCTTTCTGCTCGAAAATCTCGACGCCCTCGGCAACATCGCGGCCGCCGGCGCCGGCATAGAAGGCAAGTGCGTTCTGATTGTCTTCCAGCGCCCACACCACCATGCCTTTCAGGCCATGGTCGGCCAGCCGTGCCCGCGCGGCCGAGAACAGCCGGCTGCCGAGCCCGATGCCTTGATACTCCGGCCGCAGGTAAAGTTCATAGATCTCGCCCTGCTGCCTGAGTTCGCGGGCGCGGTTCTTGCCGATCGTCGCATAGCCGGCAATTTTGCCGCCGATTTCGACGACCAGGACGGTGGCGGCGCGGCGAATGGCATTCGCCCACCAGTCGGCGCCGCGGCGGTTGATCATCGATGTCAGCGTGCGGTGCGGGATGATGCCGCAATAGGCGCCGCGCCAGGCCTCGAGATGCACGTCGGCGATGGCCGCTGCATCGCGCGGTTCGGCTTTCCTGATGTCGATGCTCAGCGTATTCATGATTGGTTAACCATAAACCCGCCGCGCCCGATTGCAAGAGTCCGGTCAGCCGCCACGATGCTTTCACACAGCGGACGGTGCATCCTTGAGACGCTGCAAACTGCTTTTAGCGAGATCAAATCTCGACCAGATGGTCGTCCAGTTCGTTGCTGTCGCCGGTCGAGACCGGAAAATGCTCGGCCAGTACGGCGCCGACCGCTTCGATCGCCTTGACGAAGCCCTCGGCAAGCCGATCGTCGCCGGCATGCGCCGTAAGGTCGCGGACGACACCGTCCCAGACATGCTGGCCGACACGAGAATCGATGCCGCTGTCGGCGACCACCTCGGCATAGCGCTCGGCAATCGAGACGAACACCAGCACGCCGGTTCGCGCCGTGGTGCGGTGGACGTTGCGGGCGAGGAACTGCTTCATCGCATTGGCGTGGGCGGCCTGATAGCGCAGCCGCCTCGGCACCAAATGGATGCGCAATGCGGGCAATACCCACAACAGGATGAGTACACTGGCAAGCGCCAGCAGCTCGGCAATGACGAAATGCGGCAAGCGGATCGACAGCCACCAGGCTTCCAGCCCGTAACCGACGCCAAGGCTGACGAAGAGCATGCCGAGCATCGCCATGAAAGCGGCCGGAAAGAAGTAGCCGTCGCTGGCATACGCCACGACGCAGTAGATCTCGCCGTCGGTCTTTGATTCGGCAGCGCGGATCGCATCGGCGATGCGCTCATGATCCTCGGGGCTGATCGGTCGTGTTGCCATCATTGATGTCTCACCAGCTTCCTGAAGAACCGCCGCCGCCGGACGAACCGCCGCCGCCTGAAAACCCGCCGCCGGAACTTCCGGACGACCAACCGCTGCCGGAACTTCCAGACGACCAGCCACTGCCGGACGAGGTCCCCGACGTCCAGCCACCGCCACCGGAGGATGACGAGCCTGGCCCACGGCCGTAGCGGAACGTCATGCCAAGCCACTTGTACACGCCCGGCGACAGTTTCGTGCCGAAGATCGGCGGTAGGAACGCCATTGCCAAGCCGCCGAACAACATCGTCGCCCACAGGACCATGAACAGCATGAAGATGGGATCGACAGGATTGTCATTCGCCGGATTGCGCTTGCCGCGCGCCTCCAGCTCTTCGGGATTACCTTCCAGCACCATGATCATGTCGTCGACGGCCTTGCTGATGCCGCCGGAGAAATCGCCGGCACGGAATGCCGGCACCATGTCGTTTTCGATGATCAGCTTGGTGTGCAGGTCGGTCAGCGTGCCTTCCAGCCCATAGCCGACCTCGATGCGCATCTTGCGGTCGTTCGGCGCCACCAGCAAAAGCACGCCGTTGTTCTCCTTCGCCTGGCCCAGTTTCCAGGCGCGGAACAGCCGGTTGGCGTAAGGCTCGATCTCCTCGCCATCGAGGCTGGGGATCGTGGCGACGACGATCTGGTCGGAACCCTTGGTCTCGAAGTCGGCAAGCTTCCGCGTCAGCGCCGCTTTGGTCGCGGCATCGATGATGCCGGCATTGTCGACGACCCGTCCGGTCAGAACAGGCAGCTCGGCGGCGAAGGTCGCGAAGCCGACCAGCAGCACCGCAATGGCCATAAGCGCGGTGCCGATCACCTTTATGAAACGGCCGGATTCCGCCGGGCTGATGGCGTGTCTTGTCATCTCGTCACCAGCTTCCCGAAGAGCCGCCGCCGCCGGACGAACCGCCGCCGCCGGAAAACCCGCCACCGCTTGAACCCGACGACCATCCCCCGCCGGAACCTCCCGACCAGCCGCTGGACGACCGCCGGCTCGGCTTGAAGGTCATGCCCAGCCAGCGATAGCGGCCGGGACCGATCTTCCGGCCGAAGATCGGCGGCAGAATTGAGGCGGCGAGACTGCCGACGAGTATGGTCATCCAGACGGCCATGAAGACAGTGAAGAACAGATCGTCGCTGTTGAACGGCGGCTGCAGGTTGCGTTCGCCGCGCGCCTCCAGCTCTTCGGGATTACCTTCCAGCACCATGATCATGTCGTCGACGGCCTTGCTGATGCCGCCGGAGAAATCGCCGGCACGGAATGCCGGCACCATGTCGTTTTCGATGATCAGCTTGGTGTGCAGGTCGGTCAGCGTGCCTTCCAGCCCATAGCCGACCTCGATGCGCATCTTGCGGTCGTTCGGCGCCACCAGCAAAAGCACGCCGTTGTTCTCCTTCGCCTGGCCCAGTTTCCAGGCGCGGAACAGCCGGTTGGCGTAAGGCTCGATCTCCTCGCCATCGAGGCTGGGGATCGTGGCGACGACGATCTGGTCGGAACCCTTGGTCTCGAAGTCGGCAAGCTTCCGCGTCAGCGCCGCTTTGGTCGCGGCATCGATGATGCCGGCATTGTCGACGACCCGTCCGGTCAGAACAGGCAACTCGGCGGCAAGGGTGGTGAGCGGGACGAGGAGGAGAAAGGTGAGAACGAAGCCAAAAAAAATCAGGCCGGCGTTTCTTCCCACCCCCCTCTGTCCTGCCGGACATCTCCCCCGCAAGGGGGGAGATTGGCTTTCATCGCCAGCGACAGGCCTTCTGCAACGCGGAAAATTGGCGAAAGAAGCAAAGCTGTCGATCTCCCCCCTTGCGGGGGAGATGTCCGGCAGGACAGAGGGGGGTGTGACGGAACGAAAGGCCAACGGGACCAGACCCGCTAAGCTAATCGTTTACCCGCCCTGCGTGGTATTGGTGCCGAAATCGACCTTCGGCGGCTGCATCTTATCCTCCTCGATGGTGAAATTCGCAAACGGCTGGTTGCCGCGGAACCACAAGGTCGCCCAGATCACCGACGGGAAGGTCCTCAGCGTCAGATTGTACTCTCTCACCGCCTGGATATAGTCGCGGCGGGCGACCGAGATGCGGTTCTCGGTGCCTTCGAGTTGTGCCTGCAGCGCCAGAAAGTTCTGGTTGGCCTTGAGATCGGGATAGTTCTCCACCACCGCCAGCAGGCGCGACAGCGCGCTGGTCAAGCCGGCCTGGCTGTCCTGGAATTTCTTGAAGGCTTCCGGATTGTTCAATGTTTCCGGCGTCACGGTCACCTGCGTCGCCTTGGCGCGCGCTTCGACCACAGCGTCGAGCGTATCCTTCTCGTGCGCGGCGTAGCCCTTGACCGTGTTGACCAGATTGGGGATGAGATCGGCGCGGCGCTGGTATTGATTCAACACCTCGCTCCATGCTGCCTTGGCATTTTCCTCAGCCGTCGGGATGGTGTTGTAACCGCAGCCTGCAAGCAGCGGCAGCATGACGGCCATGACCAGGAACGCAGCTAAATTACGGGAGATTGGCGGCGAAGAAAGGCGCTGGGCAAGCATGATAAGGTCCCCTCCATAGCATTGGCAGGCGAAGCATTAGCACAATCCTTGCGTAAGAAAATGACTGCGGCCGAGAAGTGCTACTGGTTTTCTACCATTCGCCGTCGGGCCCTGTGACAGACGAGGCGAACGGGTTAAGCTCGGCATAAAACGGGACATCACCATGGCGAAACGCCACGACAGCGACGCGGAATCGCGCCGCATCATCGAACGGGTGGCGCGCGAGACCGACCCGGACCGCACCTCGTTCCTCGCGCGAAACGCCAGAGGCGCACGCGACCACGTCACCGCGGCCGATGCCGACCGGTCGGACCCAATCGAATATTGGGGCACCCGCATCGGTCGGGCAGCGGGCTTGCTTATTGCCATCGGCCTGTTGATCTGGCTCGTGCTTGTCGTCACCAGGGGCAGTTAGGAAAAATCAATGGGTGCCGAAAAAACCGACGCGCCGCGCGCGGTCATCGTCGTCTCCAGCCATGTCGCACGTGGCTCGGTCGGCAACCGTGCCGCCGTCTTTGCGCTGGAGACGCTCGGCTTTCCGGTTTGGGCGGTGCCGACCGTCATTCTGCCCTGGCATCCGGGGCATGGCCGGGCCACCCGCATCGTGCCGCCGCTGGATCAGTTCAAGGCGCTGATGGCCGACCTTGAGCGCGCGCCGTGGCTGGGCGAGGTCGGCGCCGTGCTGTCCGGCTATCTCGGCGAGGCTGGCCAGGCCGAAGCCGTCGCTTCGCTGGTCGGCGCGGTCAAGGCGAAGACGCCGGAAGCCCTCTATGTCTGCGACCCGGTGATGGGCGATTCGGGCGGGCTCTACGTACCTGAGCCGACCGCTATCGCCATGCGCGACCGGCTGATACCAATCGCCGATATCGCCACGCCCAACCGCTACGAGCTGGAATGGATGGCCGGAACGCCGCTGCCCGACCTGAAATCGGCAATGGCTGCAGCCCTGCAAGCCGGCCCACCGGCCATGCTGGTCACTTCGGCTCCGGCGATGATGGCCGGCGGCACCGGCAATTTGCTACTCACCGGCAGAGAGGCGCTGCTTGCCGAACACCGGCTCATCGACAAGCCGCCGAATGGGCTCGGCGACCTGACGGCGGCCGTCTACCTGGCGCGGATCCTGTCCGGCCAGCCGGCCGCCAAGGCGCTGCAATCGACCACGGCGGCGGTCTACGAGATCCTGGCGCGCACCGCCAAGCGCGGCGGCGACGAATTGCAGCTCGAGACCGATGCCCAGAGCCTGTCGCACCCGATGGCAATGGTGCAGCTTCGCCATCTCCTGCATCCGGAACGGGACCGCCGGGCGTGAGGCAGGCCGAAGACGCCGTGCCCCAGGATGCGCTCAAGGATCTTGCGCCCGACGATGTTGCGCCCGCAGATGTTACCCTTGTCGGCGTCGACGGTTGCAAGGCCGGCTGGATTGCCGTCCGCCGCGATCCCGGTGCGGCACCGTCGACAACTGTTTTCCCAAGCTTTGCGGCGTTGCTCGACCAACTGCCCGCCGATGCAATGGTAGCGGTCGATATGCCAATCGGCCTGCCCGATTTCTCCCAAAGAGGCGGTCGCGGCCCGGAGGCGCTGGTGCGGCCACTGCTCGGAGCCCGGCAGTCCAGTGTCTTTGCCATCCCCTCCCGCGCCGCGCTCTACGCGGACATCGAAGCCTTCACCACGGTCGACGCCTGGTACGCCGCACATCGTAAGGCAAGTGAGGTGGCCAAGACGAAATCAGATCCGCCGCGCGGCGTCTCGATCCAGGCGTTCGGCATCTTCGCCAAGATCCGCGAGATCGATTCGCTGCTGATCGCGCGCCCCGAACTGCGCAGCCGCGTGTTCGAATCGCATCCGGAAGTTGCCTTCTGCAAACTGAACGGCGACCGGGCGATGCGCCTGCCGAAGAAGATCAGGGGCAACATCAATCCGGCCGGCATGGCAGAACGCAAGGCGCTGCTTGCCCGGCATGGTTATAGCCAGGATTTTCTCGACCAGACGCTGCCGCGCGGCGCGGCCGCCGACGACTTCCTCGATGCCGCGGCGATGATGCTGGTTGCCGGACGCATCATCAGAGGCGAGGCAATGCCGTTTCCGGATCCGCCGCTCGCCGATCGTTTCGGCATTCCCGTCGCCATTTGGGCCTGAACCTCTTGCGACGGTCGGAGGTAAAGCCTCCCAAAGGCTTCGGACAGCATCCTATACACCCAGGTACCATCGGCTGACCGTTTGCCAGGAATGGCCGCGGGGCCTGGTTTCATGCCGGTTACACATTAGTTAATTGCCCATCGTCGGCCCGTTACAGGGTGCGGTTAAGTTCGTTTCAACAGGGAAAAGAAGAACACCGAAGGAAACAACGATGCCTACGAAAACCCAGATCACTGACAACGACCATCGCCTGCAAGGCCCGCAGCGCAACCACCGGCGCCCGAAGCTGGCGCTGCGCCAGCACGCCAGTGATCACCCAATGGCGATGTTCGCGCTGCTGGCGGCTGCCGCATTTGCCGGCATGACGTTAACGCCGACCGTCGGCCCGGCCTTCGCCTCACTGAACCCGCCGGCCAACCTCATCGATGGCGCGACAACCACCACCAAGACGGCACGCCTGCCGATGCCGGAGATCGATTTTGCCTGCAAAGGGCAGGCCTGGGGTGCCGAGAGCCTGGATTGCCTGCGCGTCATCGCCGCCCAGTCGGGCAAGGCACGGCCGGTCCGCATGATCGCCAATGCCGCTCCGCTGGCCGATACGCCGAACGTTTTTTGATTTTTGCGAGCGCCCTCCAGCACTCCAGTCAGGCTCCCGCCGCAATGTCGGCCGGGAGCCTTTTTTTCCGGGGGAGATCGCGGTGTCTAGATGTTTGATCCCAGGCTTTGATGGGGCATCCTTGTCCTCCGAATCAAGGGATGCGCTATGGGCCAGGTTCTTC